>JAITBG010000102.1 GCA_031283725.1 Treponema sp.
CGTAAAACATATCATAATATACCTTCTCTCTAATTTTTCTTCATTGAAGAGGTTCAATATTTAACACCGTCAAAAAACCGGTGAGATATTCCGCCAATGCCAGTTACCAATAACCAAAGGCCCTTGGTACCAATCCTTTCCCACATCCTGATAAAACGGTCTAACTACGCTGCATCTAAGGCTGTGTTCCCCAAACCTGAAGTTTTGGGAATAGGCTTATAATATAACCAATCGGAAAATATGTCAAATCGCGTATTGCGGAAAAACCGCTTGTTTGGCATCGATGTTCCCGCGCCCTGTTGAATACTTTACTCTATTTTTATACTATTACTATTACTTAAACTCCCTGAGGAGGCGGAATGCGGGCAGTTGAACTTGAAAAAGTCTATGATCCCAAATCTTTTGAAGACCGTATCTATACTCAATGGCGGGAGTCCGGTGCTTTTAAACCCCGCCCGGCGGACGGGGCCGGGCCGTCTTTTACGGTGGTCATTCCGCCGCCCAATGTTACCGGGGTCCTGCATCTGGGGCACGGGCTGAATAATTCGCTCCAGGATATTGTGGTACGGTTTCACCGTATGCGCGGGGAGGCGACTCTCTGGGTGCCCGGAACGGACCACGCGGGGATTGCCACCCAGAATGTGGTGGAAAGGCGGCTCAAGGCCAAGGGACAGAGCCGCCGCGATTTGGGGCGGGAAAAATTCGTCGAGGAAACCTGGAAGGTAAAGTATGAGCATCACGCCGTTATTTCACGGCAGTTGGAGCGGATCGGGGCCAGCGTGGACTGGTCACGGGAACGGTTCACCCTGGATGAAGGGCTGTCCAAGGCGGTCCGGGAGGTTTTTGTTGCCCTCTACGAGCGGGATCTTCTATATAAAGGGAATTACCTGGTAAATTGGTGTCCTTCCTGCGGGACCGCCCTGTCGGATGATGAAGTGGATCACGAGGATACTCCGGGGAAGATGTACCGCCTGCGATACCCTGTGGCCGGTTCCACGGGCAGTTTTGTGGAGCTGGCTACAACCCGGCCCGAAACCATGCTGGGGGACACCGCCGTGGCGGTTCACCCTGGGGATGAACGCTATACGGCTTTGGCGGGAAAAAAAGTACTCCTCCCTCTGACGGATCGGGAGATTCCCGTGGTTTTTGACGAGTACGTGGATAGGGAATTCGGTACCGGGGTGGTGAAGATTACCCCTGCCCACGACCCCAATGACTGGGAAGTGGCTAAGCGGCATGATCTGCCGACGATCAATATCCTCACCCCCGACGGGAAGCTCAACGACGCGGTTCCGGAAAAGTACCGGGGTCTCCCGGTCAGGAAAGCCCGGGAAGCGGTTCTTGAGGATCTTAAGGCCGGGGGTTTTTACATCACGGAAGAGGACATCACCCACGCGGTGGGGCATTGTTACCGCTGCCATACGGTGATAGAGCCCTTTCTTTCGGAGCAGTGGTTTGTGCGTATGAAGCCCCTGGCGGATAAAGCCCTGGCCGCGTGGCGGCGGGGGGAGATTGTCTTCTACCCCCGGAAATGGGAAAATACCTACCAGCGCTGGATGGAAAATATTCGTGACTGGTGCGTAAGCCGGCAGCTTTGGTGGGGACACCGCATTCCCGCATGGTACTGTAAGGACTGCGGCAAAACCGCTGTTTCCCGTACGGATATTTCCGTCTGCCCCCACTGCGGTTCCAAAAGCATTGACCAGGACCCGGATGTATTGGACACCTGGTTTTCCAGTTGGCTCTGGCCGTTTAGTACCCTGGGATGGCCTGATGTTTTACCTGAAGGAAAACCGCACAATCAGTCTGATTTTGAACTTTACTACCCAACAACAACTTTGATAACCGCCTACGATATTATTTTTTTTTGGGTTTCCCGGATGATCATGGCGGGGTTGGAGTTTACCGGCAAGGCGCCGTTCCGGGATATCTATATCCACGGGCTTATCCGGGACAAGCAGGGGCGGAAGATGAGCAAGAGCCTGGGGAACGGCCTGGACCCGCTGGAACTGGTGGACGAGGTCGGCGCGGACGCTCTCAAGTTTACCCTGGCCTTTATGTGCGCCCAGGGGCAGGACCTGTTGGTGGACAAGGAATCCTTCAGGTTGGGTTCCAAATTCGCCAACAAGATATGGAACGCCAGCCGCTACATCCTGATGAATCTGGAAGGCCGGAACCTGGTTGTCAATCCGAGCCTTCTTCCCGTGGACCGGTGGATCTGCTCCCGGCTTAACGGCGCCGCCAAGACCATGACCGAAGCGTTTCTGTCCTATCGCTTTAACGACGCTGCGCAGACAGCTTACGAATATTTCTGGAACGATTTCTGCGACTGGTATGTGGAGGCCACCAAGCTTTCCCTTAGATCCGGCAGCGATACTGAAAAGGACCGGGCCGCCACGGTGTTGTTGGACGTACTCGCGGAATCACTGCGGCTCCTCCATCCCCTGCTTCCTTTTGTCACCGAGGAGATCTACGGAAAGCTTAATGCCGCCGTTGGTAGCGAAATTTCCCGCAAAAAAGGCGCGGCAACGGAACAACTGATCACCGCCGCTTATCCGGTGTATGACGAAAAACGGCATGATCCAAAGGCGGAGGAGGACTTCGCCTTCCTTCAGGAACTGGTCAGATTAGTCAGGACGCTCCGCAGTGAATGTACCATCAGCCCGGAGAAAAAGGTGCGGGTCCTGATCCGGCTGGAAGAGGCCAAGGGGAAGATACTCAACGAAAACGCGGAGCTGGTAAAACTTCTGGCGGGTATAGCAAACCTGGAAAGCGCCGGTACGGAA
Source organism: Treponema sp. (assembly GCA_031283725.1). Lineage (GTDB taxonomy): Bacteria > Spirochaetota > Spirochaetia > Treponematales > Breznakiellaceae > Termitinema. The sequence goes on from JAITBG010000102.1 coordinate 2,787, forward strand.
GGGGAGGGGGGGCGGCCCCAGGGGTCTATCGCCGTGGTGGGAGCCGGTTTTGAAGCCTTTGTGTATATCGCCGAGGCGGCGGATCTTTTTCAGCTTAAACAGAAATTTGCCAGGGATATTGAGAAGGACCGAAAATTTATCGGCGCGCTGGAATCAAAACTGGCTAATGAAAATTTTTTGAAGAACGCCCCGCCGGAACTGGTTGCCGCAGAAAAACTAAAGCTCGAGGATGCCTTGAAACGGACGGGTAAACTGGAGTCTTATATCCGTGATATGGCCTGAGGAGCGGCGATGACCACCGAGGAAATGCTTCGCTTAAAAGGGACCTTTCTTGCCCCTTATATGCAGCTTGCCACTGCCCTCATCGGAAAAGTCCGGGAGGGCGGGGGCAATATGTTCCGGCATCAGCTTGATACTATGGCGACACTCATCGACTATGGGTACATCGACTCGGTGCTTCTCAAGGCGTCGATTGTTCACGATCTGATCGAGGACGTTCCCGATTTTAACCATAACCTTCTTTTAGGCATCGACTTTGAAGGGCCCGACGTATACGACCTGGTGATGGAGATAACCCGTTTCCCCAACGAGACTAAACCGGAATTTCTTACCCGTATCCGGGAAAGCGCTTCCCGGGACGCGAAGATCCTCAAGGTGGCGGATCGCATATCAAATATGATCTCCCTGGGATTTGTGATCAACGTTGAATTTATCAGCCGCTATACCGAGGAAACAGTGACGTATATCATCCCTATCGCCGAAGAGGTTGATAAGGCTATGCTGGCGGAACTGAATTCTCTGGTGAAGTCCAGGAGAAAATACGTGTCTGTTTTTACCAGGCGGGAGACCGGGAATGGCTAGGCCCATACCGGTCAAGACCGGCTGGTATATACTTCCGGTAGCATTACTGCTATCCTCCTGTTTCCCCACCGGGTTCCGGCAGCAGACTGCGGCGGGAAACTTCGCCGCCGGGGGCAACGCCGGAATGTCCGGCTCCGCGGAAACCTCCGGCGCGGGAGACGCCGCCCCAGCCGGGACAAGCCCCGCCGGGGCGGATTCAGAACCGGCTTTTCCGGATAAAATGCGGCAGGTCCTCTCCGAAGCCCTGATCCCCGGGGATCTTTCCCGCCGGGTTATGGCCGCCGCTATGGCTGGCCCCCACTTCATCCTGGATCTTCTATCCTGCCTGGAGGGAGACCTCTATCTCCGCCGGCTGGTGGACAAGACCCACCCTCTTCCCGACGGCTATGAGCCGGATGATCTAGTGGAACTCGCCGGGGGGGCCTATCTCATAAACCGTACCGGCCTTATGCTCCGCCGCAGTGCCGCCGGCGCCTTAGCAGGCATGGCCGCGGCTGCCCAGGCCGATGGGGTAACGCTGCTGGTCTCCTCAACGTACCGTTCCTACGATTACCAGGTGGAAGTCTATGCCCGGGCCGTACAGCAAGACGGCCAGGAGGAGGCGGACCGGGTATCAGCCCGCCCCGGCTACAGCCAGCACCAGACCGGCCTGGCGGTAGACTTCGGTTCCATTGACGACAGTTTCGCCCAAACCCCCGCCAGCCGTTGGATGCTCTCCAACGCCGCCCTTTTTGGCTGGTCCCTGTCCTTTCCGCAGGGCTACGAAGCAATCACCGGCTATGTGTGGGAAAGCTGGCACTATCGCTACGTAGGTCCGGAACTGGCCGCCTTCATCGACGCCTACTTCGATGGAATACAGCAATACGCGCTGCGGTTCATCCACGAATGGGAAAATTACCGGTAAAGCCAAACGAGGGGTTAGCTTAACGGCGTCCTGGCTCAAATATAGCCCGTTGTTTCCTCCGTGGTTATTGGACTTGTTCAAGAACCCTATGGTTCTCTCTCAAGTCTCGCAAAATGTTCCACATTTTGCTGTTTTTTATCGGAATTTATTTAAAAACTGAAGTTTTTAAATAACTCTATTAGGGTATAACCATTTCAGTTTGATGCGGGCATTATCCGTGGCGAATTGCCAATCCGCCGATTTTACCCCGGCATTTCGCTTTGCCTTCCTTGCCGGGACGTACGCTTGGATCTCCTCACAGGCGATAAACTCCCCGTTTCGACTTGCCGGTATACACCATTGTTTTTTCACATGAGGTTTACGGCGTGTTTTTTTAAAGCGCCCCGGATCGTCTCCCGGGACACTTTTCCAAGGATATTCAGTTCCACGATCCGCCCCGTCAGGAGTCGTACCGCCCACGGCGAAAACCCTGCGGCGGTTCTCCGCAGGCAAGCGCAATGATATGGGCCTTCACCTCTCCGGTCACCAGCGGCAGGTTGGCCGCTTTCGCGCGTTTGAATCTCAAGGTATCGTCAAGACCGCAGGTACAGTAATCCTTGAGCGTATGGTGAACGGTAACATCGCTGACCCCGCACTGTTCCTGGATGAGCCCGCCAATGACTTGGACGTGAATACCCTCCGCGCCTTAGAGGAAGAGGTGGACACCCTTGCGGGGGTTGCCCTGGTGATAAGCCGCGAACGCCGGTTCTGGACCGGATCGCCACCCACATCCTGGCCTTTGAGGATGGAGAAATAGTGTAGTACGACGGAAAATGGGCCGAATACGCCGAATGGCGGCGGCAGAAACTAGGCGCCGAAGCGGATCGCCCCTACCGCTATATATACCACTGGAACGCTGAACCAAGGTCATGCCGAAAACCCGGCCTTAGACCTCCATGGTGTCGATGAGGCGCTGGAGACACAGTTTGATATAGTGGTTGATGGTGATCTTCGCATTTTCCCCCATGCTGGTGGGATCGAACAACAGTATCCACACATTGTCGCTGTCAAAGCGGGGTCCCAGATAGATGAGGTCCACCATGGCCAGAGAACCCCGAAGCTTTAGCTGAACTTTCCGCAACAGGGTGTTTTTCTCCAGATATGGGGAGTCGTCTATCCGCGCTGCAAAACCCGCGGCACTGATGTCGAGAAGCTTACCCGTTATAAGCCCAAAATTGCCGTTGAAGTTCATGGTTCCCGAGTTGTCTTCGCAGATCGCCCGGAAGCTTTTCCTTCGGCCTTTCGCCTCGTTGGCCAGCAGGGCGTTGCGGATTATTAGGGTACTTTCCTTAACTCCCTGCTTTAACTGTACATACCCACAGGGTACCATCATTTTCATAAGGTATTTTTCCATGAGCTCTCGGTCGCTGTTATAGGACAAGATGCCCAACTTTGTCCGGATCTTCGGATTATCCAAGATTTCCTGGATATAAGCTTCCCATTCCGCTTCTTCCAACCGTTCATCAATATTAATAAACAGGATGGAACCCGGAAAATGCTCTATAAGCTTGCGGGCCCGTTTATGGTCCCGGAGCATATAGATCTCGAATCCTTGCATAATGAGCTCATCCACCATGTCGTCTTGAATGACGCTATGGGGATATAGAAAAAATACTTTTTTCCCTTCGATAGGTGGTTGTTCCATATCATATATTATTACAAATTTTTCGTATTGACACAATTCCTTTTTAACATTATTTTTCCTTGTGAAATATTTTGTGAAATATTTTGAAATATTTCACAAGGAATGACCATGGTTCAGATTCCGGACCCGGCAAAAGAAAGACTCCTCTCTCTGATGCGGCTCCTTGAAAAGCGTGCCGGCGGGCGTATTACCTCCGGCGAGGTGGAAGCCCTTACCGGCTGGTCCAGCCATACCATCCGGAAGGATATCTCTTATTTAGGCTGGGGAACCGAAGATCCCGCTGGAAATACCGCTTTGGGGAGCAGTACCGGCTACGATCCGGAAACCCTGATCCCAGCTATAAAACAAGCCCTGGGGATCGGCTTCCGCCGTCGGCTTTGTATAGTGGGCCTTGGCCGGCTGGGTTCCGCCTACCTGAATTTCCGGGGTTTTGAGGCTCCCGGTGAGTTTGAACTGGCCGCGGGATTTGACATCAGTGTAAACCGGGTGGAAATTCTTAAATCCCCGGTTCCCCTGTATCCGGCATTTAAGATGGGTGAAGTGATTTCCCGGTTCGGCATAGAGTTGGCCCTGCTCTGTGTTCCCGAAGACGCCGCCCAATCCGCCGCGGAAAAGCTATCCTCCGCGGGCATACGGGGTATTATCAATTTTGCCCCCCTCATGTTAAAACTGCCCCCGGAGATTGCGGTCCGTAATGTCTATGTGGTGGATGAACTGCGGGCTTTAGCGGTTAAGTTAAGCGGATAGAAATAGTATGGGGCGATTTCAAAATGTCAGATAAATTAGCTTGTATTATACTAAATAAGGGAGCTGCTATGCGTGTTTACAATTTTTCCTCCGGACCCTCAACGCTGCCCCTGCCTGTGTTAGAACGGGCGGCGGCGGAAATGACCGATACCAACGGAACGGGGCAGTCGGTGATGGAGATGAGCCACCGGTCCGGGGACTTCCTGCCCATTATCGAAAAGACCGAAGCCCTGCTCCGGGAATTGATAGGTATCCCCCCCAATTACAAGGTACTGTTTCTCCAGGGCGGCGCCTCGCTGCAATTTTCCATGATCCCCCTCAACCTGGCCGCGGCTGAAGCCGGGGCGCCGAAAAAAAGCGCCTCTTATGTGGAGACCGGTATCTTTGCAAAGAAGGCCGCCGAGGAGGCGTCCAGGTATGTCGACGTGCATACCCGGGGGAGTTCAAAGGACAAGGATTATACTTACATACCGGCGCCGCTTCCTCCGGAGCCCGGAGACGCCTACTACCACATCACGTTGAACAATACCATTGTAGGTACCCGGTGGGCCGCCCCGCCCGAGACCGGTTCCGTTCCCTTGATTGCGGATATTTCAAGCTGCATCCTTTCGGAACCTCTGGATATTTCCCGGTTCGCCTTGGTCTATGCCGGCGCCCAGAAAAACCTGGGGCCTGCGGGAACCACGGTGGTTGTAATCCGGGAGGACCTCATGGGGAAAACCCCTTCCTGGACGCCAACGATGTTCCGTTACGATATTCACGCCCGGGAAGGGTCCATGTATAACACCCCGCCTTGTTACGGCATTTATATCATTGGCCTGGTTTTGGAATGGCTCAAGGGCATGGGAGGCGCCGTGGGGCTGGCCGAATTAAACCGTGAAAAGGCGGATTTGCTTTATGCCTACCTGGAAAACTCAACCCTTTTCTGTTCCAGGGTTGAAAAACCCAGCCGCAGCATTATGAACGTTACTTTTGTTTCCTCCGACGCCGACCCGGACAGGCGGAAGGATATGGAAAAGCGGTTTGTAAAAGAAGCCGCCGCTCAGGGCCTGGTAAACCTGGCGGGCCACCGGTTGGTAGGAGGCATGCGCGCCAGCATCTATAACGCCATGCCCATTGAGGGGGTGAAGGCCTTGATTCAATTTATGGAAAAATTTGAGAAAAGAGAAAAATAAGTATCCGAGGTATGTCATGTTTAGAATTCGTACTATGAACAAAATATCTCCTTTGGGGCTGGAGTTGTTTCCCCGGGACAGGTATGAAGTGGCCAGTGAGATCCCCAATCCCGACGCTATCCTGGTGAGAAGCGCGGATCTCCATCATATGGAGATCCCAGAAACGGTCATCGCCATAGCCCGGGCAGGGGCAGGGTATAACAATATCCCCGTTTCCCAGTGCAGTGACCGGGGCGTGGTGGTTTTTAATACCCCCGGCGGAAACGCCAATGCAGTAAAGGAGCTGGCCATTGCATCACTATTGCTTTCCTCCCGGAAGATTTTGGGGGGGATAAACTGGAGCGCCTCCATCGCCAATAATGCCGACGAAGTTCCGGACCTGGTAGAGAAGGGGAAATCCCAATTTCAGGGGCCGGAGATCAAAGGAAAGACCCTTGGGGTGGTTGGCCTGGGCGCCGTAGGTGTAATGGTTGCTAATGATGCTATTTCCCTGGACATGGAGGTTATCGGTTATGACCCCTTTATATCCGTGGATGCCGCCTGGAACCTGTCCCGGGCGGTAAAACGGGCGGATACCCTGGAGGGGCTTTTAGCCCGCGCCGATTATGTCAGCCTCCATATTCCCCTTAGCGATACTACCAAGGGTATGCTGAACGCCGAAAAATTCCGGCTCATGAAAAAGGGGAGCCGTGTCATCAATCTCGCTCGTGGAGGGCTGGTAAACGAAGGCGACATCATCGCCGCCCTGGAAACAGAAAAACTGTCCGCCTATGTGACGGACTTTCCCACGGCGGAACTCCTGGCCTGTAAGAAAGTTGTCTGCATACCCCATCTTGGGGCATCCACCCCCGAGGCGGAGGATAATTGCGCGGTTATGGCGGTGCAGCAGCTTATGGACTTTCTCGAATCCGGGACTATTAGAAATTCAGTTAACTATCCCCGCTGCAAGCTGGATCAGAAAGAATCCTACCGGCTTCTGGTGATAAACCGGAACATCCCCAATATGGTGGGACAGATCACCACCATACTCGCCAAGATGGCCATCAATATTACGGACCTTATCAACCACCACCGGGATGAATACGCCTATAATATTATTGATACGGAGCAGAAAATTCCCGAGGAAACCCTGGCCCACCTTAGAATGGTGGACGGGATCATCCGGGTCCGGGCCATAGAAAAGGCTGAGTAAAAAAAGCCCGGAAACGCACTGTGTCGCGGGATACGCTTCCGGGCTAACCATGGAGAGAGTGTTGTTTTTAAATAACCCATATACCGTCTGAGGCTGATAACGCCTTGCCGAGAGAGGTGTTGCGGCAAAGCGCACTCAGAGATGGCCACTATAGTTATATAATAATAACAATTTTATATAAAACTAACATACATGATAAAAAAGTCCTTGTCAAGGGTTTTTTGAAGAAAAAACAAAAAAAATCCAAAATTCGGAATCCTAAGGGCGCCTTCAATCCTTCGCTTTAAGCAAAACTTCAATCATTTGGTACACCACGTTCTGATATTTCGGCGGCAGTTCTTTAAATAATCTGACTAATTTAGTGAAATACTCGTCCGGACTCTGGGTGAACATTTCCCCTTCCCCGGAGCTTAGCCAGGTTTCGTTTACCCCGAATTCCGAGACGATGAGCTTGATGAGCCGGCCGTTCACCCTGCGGATTTCAGATTCAACCCCCCCAATATAGCCGTTAGACAGGGCCAAAATTGAAGAAAAGTTCCGTTGTGATAAACCCAGTGCCTCCCGGACCTGTTTTACCCGTTGATTAATCGAATCGCCCATGCTTTCAAATATAATGGGGCAATGGCTATTCGGCAAGCATACGAAATAAGCATGCGTAATATTGACATGATTATATTATAATAATATTATATCCACATTATAATCATAAAAAAGAGAGGAACTATGACAGAAGACGCTAAAATAGCGAGGTTATGGTCGATTTTCCATCGCTTGTCCAGTGACCATAAGAAGCTGATTATTAAAATTACGGAAGCAATTACAAAACAGGAAAAAACCGATTCTGACAAGGACCCAAAAAAGTAAGCCAAAACGGCGGCGGAAAAATCACTTTGACACCTGTACCCTTTCATGTTACGTTCTCTTTTATGAACAGCGAGATTCATGTAGTAACCGGCGTTTCCGGTGAGAGCTATGTTTCCTCCGGGCACATCCGCCGGTGAAGAAACTGATGGAATTTTATTTTAATGTCTACAAAAAATACACCCAGGATCTACTATTTTAGCGGCACCGGCAATACCTACTGGTCGGCGAAAAAAATGGCCGAACGCCTTGGCGATGCGGAGGTATTTCCCATAAGCCGGGAGATCAGGCTGCCGAAACTCCATATCGAAGCGGATGCGGCGGTATTTATGTTTCCTGCCTATGCCTACGGAGTGCCGGTAATGGTGCGCTGTTTTTTGGAAAAGGCCGAAATCCATGCGGATTACCTCGCGGCCCTGGTAAGCTACGGGACTTCCCCCGGCGGCGCTTTAGCCGAAGTCCGCCGGGTCCTGGGCCGGAAAAACCTACCCTTGCATTACGCGGGGCGTATCCCTGCGGTGGAAAATTTCATCCCCATTTTCGGTGTGCAAAAGGCCGAAGTACAAGCCCGGCGGCTCGCCATGCAGGCAGAGGCAACCGAACAGGCTGCCGGGGCGATTTCATCCCGGACCAACAACAATGTCCTGAGCTTCCGCCCTTTTTCCAGCCTTGTAAGCGCCCTTTTCCGGTTCGCCCGTCCAAGAATGGTCCATCTTTTTCGCCGTACCGGAGCCTGTACGGCCTGCGGCCTCTGCGCCCGCATTTGCCCGGCCGGTGCAATTACCATGACCCCGGAGGGCCCGGTTTTCCAAAACGCCTGCGAGAACTGCCAGGCTTGTCTGAACTTCTGCCCCTGCCGCGCCATCAATTTTGGGCGAATGAAACCTGACACCGGACGGTATCATCACCCGGAAGTGTCCGCTGTGGCGTTGTTTGATCTGAACGGAAAATAGAACTACGCTGCCTTATTTTTACAACGCTCCAATGCCGGTTAGGATTCCAACCTGATAGACCAGGGTACAGATGACCCAGCCCAGGCCAAGCAGAAATACCAGTTCAAACCCCAGCCATTTCCAGCCTATCTCTGCCCGGATCGTTGCCAGAGCGGCAAAACAGGGAGGGATGATCAGGATGAAGAGCATGAACACAAAAGCTGAGAGAGGGCTCATGTCCGGGTCCTCCCGTATGGCGTTCCGAAGGGCGTCGCTTTCCTCGGTTTCGTCGGCGCCTACCCGGTAGAGTATCCCCAGGGTGGAGACGATCACCTCCTTGGCGGCAAAGCCCGTCACCGAGGCGGCGGCCAGTTTCCACCCAAAGCCCATGGGCCGGAAAACGGGGACGATGAACTCGCCCAGCCGTCCGGCATAGCTGTGTTTCAACGCCCTTTCCATGTTTGCCACCGGGTCCTCTGTTTCACCGGAGGTGCCGGCCGGAGGCTCGTAGGCGGGGAAGCTGGTGACGGCCCAGATGAGAATAGCCGAGGCCAGGATGATGGTTCCCGCTTTTTTGACATAGAGCCAGGTCTTTTCCCATACATGCCAGAGTATTCCCCGCAAGGTTGGAGAGCGGTAAGGGGGAAGCTCCATCACAAAAGGTGTGGGGTCCCCCTTCAACACGGTCCTTTTCAGAACAAAGGCGCAGCACAGGCTGAGAGCTACCCCGGCGGCATAGATGAGCATCACCATACCGGGGGCGTGATCCGGAAAAAAGGCCGCGGCCAACATTATATGGACCGGCATCTTAGCGCCGCAGCTCATCATAGGGGTGATGAGGATGGTGATAATCCGGTCCCGGGGACTTTTTAGAGTCCGGGATGCCATGATTGCCGGGACGGAACAGCCGAAACCCAGCATCATGGGAAATATGGACTGGCCGTGAAGGCCGAAACTATGGAGCAGCTTGTCCGTGGCAAAAGCGGCGCGGGACATATACCCCACATCTTCCAGGATCGAAAGGAGGAAGAACAGTATTACTATTAAGGGGACGAAGGAGAGGACCCCTCCCACGCCGCCTATAACTCCGTCCACCAGGAGAGAGCGCAGGAGAGTATCGGGCATGATGCTCAGAATGCCCCCGCTTAAGAGACCAAAGAGGGATTCCAGCCAGGTCATGGGATATTGTCCCAGGAAAAAGGTCAGTTGAAAAACTTCCCAGAGAACAAGGACAAATATCGGCAAGGCTAGAAAGCGGTTCATGATAACCCTGTCTATAGCCTCGGTGACGGAGAAATCGGGCTTTCGTACGATTTGTGTCGATTCTTTTACCGCCCCCCGGATATAGCCGTACCGTTGTTCGGAGATGACAATCTCCGCATCTTTGCCAAAGTGCTTTTCAATCCAGGCCGCCGCTTCCCTGGCTATGGCTTCTATCTTCGCCGCCTGGGGATGCTCCTGCAGCCGTTCAAAGGCGTTGGAATCTTTCTCGATCAGTTTTACGGCCAGCCAGCGGACGGGGTATTTTGCCGCAAAGGGCGGATCAGCGGCGATGGCTGACTCAATCGCCTCAATCCAGGGTTCAATTTCATCGCCGTAATTCAGCCGTTTACCCGAAAAGGCCGGGGCTTTTACCTGATCAATGCAGTCCAGAAGCAGCTCGGCGCCCAGGCCCTTGGGCCCTACGGTTTTAACCAGAGGGATCCCCAGGGTTAGGGTGAGCTGCTTATCGTCAATAAAGATACCCCTGGATTCCGCCTCGTCGCTCATATTCAGGGCGCCGATTACGGGAATACCCAGTTCCTGAAACTGGAGGCAGAGGTACAGGTTCCGTTCCAGGTTGGTAGAATCGAGCACGTCCACGATAACATCAGGCTTTTCATCTAGGATAAAATCCCGGGCAACCACTTCGTCAATGGAATAAGCGGTCAGGCTGTATATACCCGGCAGGTCAATAAAATGGTACTGCTTTTCGTTCCGGACACGGATACCCTCCCGTTTTTCCACCGTAACCCCGGGATAGTTCCCCACCTTATGATGGGCCCCGGTCAAACAGTTAAACATAGTGGTTTTCCCCGAATTGGGATTTCCCGCCAGGGC
>JAITBG010000159.1 GCA_031283725.1 Treponema sp.
ATAATAGGCCAATTCACCCCTATAGTTAAGGCCAAAAAGGTAAATGCCTTCGACGCCTTCCCTGGTTCCGATAAAGGCCGAATATTGTTCAGGCCCATCGCTTATCATAGAAAGCTTTCGGGCGCTAAGCAAATTCCCTTCAAACCCATGGGGTACGTAGGGTTTAAATTCCCCATCTTCACCGGTCTTCAATATCCGGAATTTTCCGTCATTAATATAGAGGATATACATCCCCCCATAAATATCCTGGATTAGCTCCAGATCGGTAACGTTTCCGGTTTCCGGCCAGGAACCTACGGCTGGTAGAATCACGGTGTTTTCCTGCCCACTCGTTGCGAGACCGGCGATTAAAAAAACAAAACCTGCTATAAACTTTTTCATTTCAGCCTCCCAAACACGCTAATAATTTTTTCGGGAAATTGGGTTTTTCCCCTTCACTGGCAATAGCGATCTTTCACGAAATTTGCATTAGTAAAAACGAAAAAAATTAATTTTTTTTATTTTGAAATCGATTCTTTCTTTTTAAAAAAAATATATTACACTGTAGAATTAGGAGAATATATGACAATACCGGTATTTGTGGCTTTTCTTGCCTTCGCCCTGCCTGCTTCCTGGATAGATATCCGGACCTATCGTATTCCTGATGTGCTCATTTTCTCCGGCTCTTTGGTGATTTTTATTTTCCTATTAATAGCGGAAACCGTATCTATCCCCAATAGACTGATCGCCGCAGTTCTAAGCGGCCTGTTTTTTTTCATTATTCGCAGAATTACCGGCGGTCTCGGCCTGGGAGATGTCAAATTCGCCTTTTTTATCGGATTATGCTGCGGTCTGCCCTGGGTATGCGCCGCCTTTCTTTGCGCGGCTCTTTTGGGCATCCTGGGATTCCTTGCCTTTGGCCATACAGGGGAAAATACATTTCGCCGCGCCATACCCTTCGCCCCCTTCCTGACCGCCGGCGTCATTGCATCATACACCCTTTCCTTTTTTTACATTTTTGATTTTTTTTAATTTTTTTCCCAAACGGCTAAAGTAAATTTCACCATTTCCCCCCTAAAAGGGTTATTCCGGCAGAATTATATGTCCGGGTAAATATCAGAGAGGAATAGGTGACACCATGAACCAAAAAAATTGTCTTCTTGTTCTGCTGGTACTGTCCTTAAATCAAGGTCTGTACGGACAGCGGATGAAAAGTATGGATTTCCGGAATCAGCAGATAACGGATATCCTTATGGCGTTGGCAGAAGTATCAGGAACTTCCATTATAGCGGGTGAAACCGTGGACGGCATTGCTTCATTTCATTTTACCGATTCTGAATTCGAGGATTCCTTGAAAAATTTTTTTCGTCCTATAATCTTTTCTATACACGGGAAGGAAATACTATCCGGGTCTCGCGCATACAGGGGGCGCTGGATACATCAACCGGCCTGGTTACCATGCGGGCCAGGGAAGTGGATGTGGAAAACCTGATACGAACCCTGGCAAAAATCTGGAACACCACGATCCTCCACGATCCTTTGCCCCGTATAAGTCTTTCGGTGGATATAGGCGGTCTTGACCCGGAGAATGTTCTGGATATTCTTGTACAGCGTCTGGAAGGGTTCTCTCTTGAAAGAAAGGATTTTTACTACTACATACGTCACACCTCCTCAGGAGCGTCTCGCATATCAGCAGCCTTTGACCGGGGAATAAACCGGAACGGGGAGATCTATTCCGTCTCTCTGGAAAATATACGATTTTTTGAACTACTTCCGGAACTCTTTAAGAAGGCCGAACGGGAATACGCTATCCTTACCAAGACAGACACCATACTGGAAAACCTCTATTACTCGGGAAAAGATTTTGATTCTTTGCTGCGGATTATTCTTGAGCAGGGAAACGCCGATTATGTAATCCATAACAATATTTACTATATTGTAGAACTGCAGCGCAGAGATATTATCAAAAAATTCCGGGAAACCAGGATTATTCCCCTAAATTATCTCCAGGCTCAGGATTTGCCGGCCCTGCTGCCCGCGGATATGGGAACGGGAAACAGCATCAAAATCGACAAGAAAACCAATATTGCCATTGTTACCGGAACTGCGGAAGAAATAAATCCTATTATTAGTTTTATTGAAAAAATCGACAGACCCGGCGAAAACTATCCTATCACCCTCAAATACATAAAGACCGACGAACTCCTCAAGGCCCTTCCCCCATCAACGGCAAAGGAGGAAATTGTCGATTCGGGATTTCCCAATCTTGTTTTTTATACCGGTCCGCAGGAAAAGCGGGAACTCCTTTTGAAGGACCTGGCGGTTATTGACCAGCCAAAACCACAGATCCGCTATGAACTTCTGGTCATCGAATATATGAAAAACAAGGAAGCCCGCTTCAACAAGGGGCTTCAGGTCAGTCCTGCCGGTGAAAACAGCGGCATGTCCTTCCTGGGGAACTTGTCCAATGTTATGAACCTGAGTTTTGATGTGGTAGCCCAGTTTGGTTACCAGTTTGCGGCAAATCTGAGCATCCAGCTCGGTGACAATACCGCCGAGGTATCCGCAAACACCACATTGAACGGCCTTTCGGGGCAGGAAATTAAATTTCAGAACACCGATACCTACCGTTACCAGAAATTTGAGGTGGATGCCGATTCGGGGAATATTTCCCGTACCGGGGTAACCCGGGAGATTACCTCTGGTCTTATCGTTACCCTGAACGGCTGGGTTTCCGGTGACGATATGATCACCATATCCGTTAATGCCACGGTATCAAAACAGAACAACAATTCTTCAAACGATTCCACCGCCCTGCCCACAACATCGGAACGGGTGGTGAATACTCAGATCCGCACACCATCGGGAAAACCGGTGGTACTCAGCGGTCTGATGAAGGAGGATACCAACAAGATTATTAAGAAAATACCCCTCCTGGGGGATATACCCCTTCTGGGAAGACTTTTTAAAGATCAGACCGATACAAAGGAGAAAACAGAGATTGTCATCTACATCGTCCCCTATCTTTCCCGGGACACTACAAATGAAGAACTGGAGACATCCCTCACTCTGGAACGATATTATCACGGATTTGTCCAGGGGTACCTTAAATGAAACCGATGAATATGAAAGACTACGCTCTCATTCCGGAAGGTTCCTCCCAATACCCGATAGAATTTATTGAGGCCAGGGGATTTATCAAACTCCGGGAAGATGAAAATCTTGTGGAGATTGGATTTACCGAAAAATCGGAAGAAGCCGTAAAGGACAGCCTTCGTATTTTTCATAAAAAGCCCGTGGTTTTTATTCCCATGGATGCAGCAGAATTGTCCGCATTTCTGGGAAACAAACTGGGAGAAGCGGCGGGGGACGAAAAAAAGGATGTCACTACGGATGATCGGGTATTGTTAGATAAACTAGCCAATGATGCGCCAATTATCAACCTGGTTAATTCCATCTGTATTGATGGGATACGCTACGGAGCCTCGGATATCCATCTGGAATCCGCAGGGGAAGAATTGCGTATCCGTTACCGGCAGGATGGCGTTCTGCGGACCGTGAAAAAAGTTGAGGGCAGCCGCTTTCCGGCAATTTCTTCACGGATAAAAATAATGGCTAATCTGAATATCCTTGAAAGGCGCCAGCCCCAGGACGGGCGGATCACCGTGAAGCTTGGCGATGATCAGGTGGACTTCCGGGTGTCCATTGTACCAATAGCCGGGGGAGAATCCATTGTCTTACGGATACTGGGGAAAAAAGCTTCCGGTTCTTTGGAAGAACTTGGATTCAACGGCATACAACTTGGGGTTTTACGCCAACTACTACGGGTACCCTATGGACTTATCCTTCTGACCGGTCCTACGGGAAGCGGTAAGACCACCACATTGAACGCTATGCTACGAGAACTTGTATCAGATTCCCTAAAAATAATAACTATTGAAGATCCTGTAGAATTCATGGTGGAGGGAGTTAACCAAATACAGATCAACGAACAGATCGGCCTTAGTTTTGATGTGCTGCTCCGGCGGGTTTTACGACAGGATCCCAATGTGATCATGATTGGCGAGATTCGGGACTCCGCCACCGCGGAGATTGCCCTCCGTGCAGCTCTAACGGGACATCTGGTACTGTCCACCCTCCATACAAATGATACTGCTTCTGTCATCCCCCGGCTAATCAACATGGGCATTGAACCTTATCTTATCGCATCGGTACTCCAGGGAGCGGCGGCCCAGCGTCTGGTCCGGCGCATCTGCCCTCAGTGTGCCGAAGAACGTCAGGCTACGCCGGAAGAGCTGCGATTCCTGAAGGCCGTGGGAATCAACGCGGAGAAAGTTTATCAGGAACGAGGCTGCCCGGCCTGCGGACACACGGGGTTTTCCGGAAGAATTGTGGCGGTGGAATTATTCACCACCGGCAGCGGATTAGAAGAACTGATCCTTAACCGGGCAAACGTCAGCGTCCTTTCGGCCTACTTAAGAAAATGCGGCATGAGAACTTTGCTGGAGGATGGACTGGAAAAAACCGCGTTAGGGATTACCATCCTGGGAGAGGTGGAGCGGGAAATTATACTTCCCCTGGAGGGAAACAGTAATGCTAAAACATTCTGAAAAGACAGTCCTGGAGTTTACCGAAATGATGGAGCTGTTCCTGGAATCGGGCTTGTCCGTAAGAGATGCCCTGGAGGCCTTCGCTGTTATAGGCCGTAATTCGACGGCAGGTTCCTTGGGAAGGATGCTTCTGGAATATATCCATAAGGGCGCATCCTTTGCCCAGGCGGTGGAACTTATGGAAGGCAGTTTTCCGCCAATTTACCGGAGGATGGTTAGAGTAGGAAATACGGTGGGTTCGGTGGAACAGATATTCCCCAGGCTTAGTAATTATCTCCGGAATAAGAAAAAACTACAGGATAAAATTCTTGCCGCCCTTATCTATCCTTTGCTTGTACTCATCACCGCTTTTTGTTTAACCCTGGGTACTGTATTTTTTGTCATGCCCAAGATGGAACTTATCTTTTCCGGCTTTGTTGGGGGGGGATACCGGGAACAGTATACGAAGCAATATGCAGGCACTGGAGTTGGGGCTTATCATTCCCGCATCTATCGTTGTTTTTATCCCAGGGGCTCTGGGAATTATCCGGAAGACGGGAACTGCCGGTCATGAACTAAATAGTTTTATTGACCGCCTTTTATTGACCCTTCCTATTATTGGCGGGTATATCACTTCCTGGGAAACGTTTAACCTTGCCTTTGCCATGGAGGTATTAACCGGAGGCGGCATACCTGTGGAGAACGCCATCACGGAAGCGGCGAATCTGATTTCCAACAACTACTACCGTCAATCATTATTCCGGGTACGGGAAAGAATATTAAACGGAGGGAGCTTGGCCCGCGCATTCCTGGAAAACGCCGCTTTCCCGCCCAGCCTGGGTCACTGGATCGCCGTCGGGGAGCGGGCAGGAAAAACAGAACGGGTATTTGCCCAAATCCGATCCTACTTTCAAGATGAGCTTTATCGGAGGAGTTCAAAATTTATCATGCTTATAGAACCGGCGATGATTGCGGTAATCGGAATAGTAATCCTCTGCCTTGTAGCAGGAATACTACTGCCCCTATTTTCAGTATATGGAACAATTTTATGAGCAGGAAGAGTAATATGAAAGACAAAAATTTTCAAGAAGATCCTCAGGGGGGATGGACCTTTATCGAAACCCTGATTGTAATCGGTATTATCCTTATTTTGACATCTTCGGTGGGATTTACGGCGGTAAAATACCTCGACAAAGCAAAGGCAGTTACCGCCCGAAGCCAGATAGAAACCTTCTCCCTGGGCATGGACGCTTACTTTTTCGACTGCGGCAGCTATCCCCCGGATATCCATGGCCTGGACGCACTTTGGAAAAAACCGGATTCCGGCGTTCCCGCAGACTCCTGGAACGGACCTTATATAAATAAACCTGTTCCCAGAGATCCTTGGGACAATGAGTACGAATATATTATCCCGGGATACAACGATATGCCCTATAGTATCCGCAGTTTCGGCAGGGACGGAAAAGAAGGAAGGACAGGAAATGACGCGGACATCTGCTCCTGGGAATGAAGGGGGGTTTGTACTTTTGGACGCCCTGTTCTGCCTGTTTACGGCAGTACTTATACTTTTGTTAATCTCCGGCGCCGTTTATAACACCCCAAATCATTCATCAAAAATATTTTTAAATAGTATTAGTATTATTGATGAGCGAAACAGTAAAGTTGGAGGTTCCTATGAAGAATAATTCTCAATGGGGATTTACTCTGATGGAAACACTTATCGCCATAGGTACAGTCAGCCTTATCCTGACCATCCTTGCCGTTTCCCTGTCTTCGTCAGCCGCGGTCATGGAAAAATCAAAGGACAGGGCGCTGTTCGGCATCAAGCTTCTCATGGCCAATTCCTTAATCCACGACAGGATCAGCGCGGTAGCGGTCCCGTATTGGGAGACCCCTGTCCTGGAAACCGGCGAAACCTCAATGACTATCCCCTGGTACCAGGGAGAGCGGGACGGCTATGTGCGGCTTCTGACGGACAAAGATACACTGATTATGGAAACCGATGATAAACAGAAAAAGGAAAGGCTTGTGCTGATCTCGGGGCTCGATGGGATGGATCTTTCCGTACTCCAGAACGATCGGCATATCCCCTGCGGCATTGATGTTACCTATTTTCATAACAGGAACACCTACCATACCCTGTCGGTTTTTTCTACATCCCCCCTCTTAGGAGGCATTCCGTGAGAAAAATAACTGTCCCCCCAAGATTCTGGCGCCGCGTCTATGATCTTTCTCTTTGCCCTGTTCTTCATATCGGCCCTTACCTTTGGAGCAACCGCCTACATTTCTTCCGCAATTATAATCCAAGGCCGGGAAAAGGAAGATACCATTACTATGGAGGAAATGAATAACCTTCTGGATGATGTTATTGCGGCCATCAAATCCGATCCGGACCCTAAAGTAAATGGTATTGATGATCCGGTTTGGACATGGAACGGAAAGAATGTAGCGGGGTATACCGTAACCGTAGTGCCAATTTCGGACAGGATCAACCCAAATTTGGTACGGAAAAATGTCTTTGACAAAACCCGGCTTTCGCTTCTTTTCCGGCCCGGAAAAAACGCGGATGATCTACAGCAATTCCGGGAAGATTCGGGGCTTTTCCTTGGGGAAGGAGCTTTTCATGATTTTTTTGGGGAAGGGATGCTTAAAAAATATTTTTCCTCCTACGGTTGGGCAAACATCAATCTAACCGATGAATTTGCCGCCCGTCAATTAGGGACAATCCTTACGGGTGATCCTATAAAGGGAGAAGCGCTCCGGGAAAAAATACGGATACTTCTCATTGACCGGCGGCTCATGGATCGGGAAAATCTTCCGGCATTTCTGGGCATATCCTTTGAGGAACTATTTCCGTTTATTAACGCCGAACCTCTGATGAACATTAACTTTGTTGATCCCCTGATCCTGAACGAACTCATCGCCTACCCCGATTACCATGTACGGCATCCGCAAGAATTGTTTTTTGAAATAGTATCCCGGCGAAAAACAGAAAGCCTCAGTACAGAAGCGATATGCACTATTCTGGGAATTGATGAATCAAACCCGCTTTTCTATTATCTCGGTTGTATAACCTGGTTCTGGGAAATCAACATCGTGGCTGCCGAAAAAGGCCGTTCCCAGAGGGCCGTATTGTGCAGACTACCCATAGAGACCTATGCAGTGGAAGCAATGCCGGAATATAAAATTATTGAACGGAGGTTTAAATAATGCCACCCTTGTCTATATTTGACGATCAGGCTTTCCTAATTTCTCCCCTGGAAATTCCGGTGTACATCCTGGAACTGCCGGCGATAAAGGAGACATTCATTGAAGGGGAGATCAGCAGGCAGTTAAAAGCGCTTTATCCCGGAGCGCCAGAAAATACGGTTATGGATTATAAAATATACCACACCGGGAATCGGAACAGAAACGCACGGACAAGCGCGGCCGGGGGAACCGGATTACAAACAGCAGCGGTATTCGTATGTTCCCGGCCGGTTTACGAAATTTGCAGAAATCTTAAGCGTCCCCTTATTCCCGGAATTGCCCTCATGGCAGAGGGTATGCACAATTTCGGGGAAGAAAAATTGCTGGCCGTTCTCTGTACTCCACAATGGATCGAAGCTGCCTTTTTTGAGAACCGCGTGATCCGCCGATATGGGTCATGTCCCGTAGGGTCAGGTGGATCTGACGGGCCCGATGGATTGCCCCTTACCATGATAGCGCCCTTTCTGGCCGGCCCTGAATCCAGGGAAATATCGACACTTTTTATCATTGCCGGTTCCGGGGAAGAACAGAATGTTAAAACAAAAAAACTATTGAATCAGTTTTTAAACCGGGTAATTGATATTGGCATCGGGGACATTAGTATAAAGAAAAAAGTTAAAAACCTGGGTACTTTTAACGATAATAAGACTCGCTCCCTGATTCGGTCTAAGAGAAGTATAAGGGTATTGACGGCGCTTAATTGCGTTTCTCTGTTTTTTTCTTTACATTTAGTATCCACAGAAACAAAGCTTGGACATTCCCGGCTTGAAAATTATTACCATGAACAAAGCAAGAGACAAGATAAGGCGGAAGAGCTGGAAAGGGAAATTAAGGAGTTGCTATCCCGTCAAACAAAAGAAAATCAGGATCAGGGTTATAATCCCCATGAGATCATTTCTCAAATCCGTAATTGTCTTTCGGGGGCTTGGATCAAATCCCTGGTAATTCAGGACAAAAACTTTACTATAGAGGCCGAGGGAACTGATTCTATCGGAGTATTACAATTACTACAGGCGTCAGGCTATTTCAACGGGTTAACCGTTCACCAGGCGCAGCCGTCAAAAAATTCGGGGGAACAATTCACTATTTCAGGGAGGACAGCCGGTAATGAAAAGAAGTAAAAGCAATTTGTTAATTTCCCTTTTTTGGCTGTTCCTTTCCGCAATTTTCGTAATTGCTTTTATTGGAAAATTCAGGGAAATCCGCGGTATCCTGAGGTCTGCAGATCACTATCAAAAAATGCTGAGCGAAATGCAGCCTGTTTCCACGGCATATCTATCACAGTTAGACTATCAAGCGGAGAATCTGCGGAAAGCGGAACCGGCATTAGGTGCGGTAAAAACCAGGGATTCCCAAGGTCCGGAAGAAGGGATTGGCATGATACGCAATTTACTGCGGAAGCATAAACTTGGGGTGGAACGTTTCAGGACCGCCGGGAAGGACGGGAATACATCGGCGGAATTTCTCCTGGATTGCGAGGGTATTAATTTTTTCAATTTTTTAAAGGAAGCGCTGGAATTCCAAGTTCCCCCAAACTATATCAGCATCAAACCGGCTTCTAATTATTTCAATATCAACGTTACTGTGAGGTTTAACAATGTACCGTAAATTATTTATCATCAAAATTGTACTTGTCTTTGGAATTCTCCTATTCCCCCTGGGCGCCCTGTTTTTTCTTTCAAAAAACAGGATTCCCCTTCCCCGGGAAGAATTGGCGGAAAGGGGAACCTTCCCTATTACCCCGCCGGAACTACAGGACCAGAGGCTGCTTCAAACCGGAGTGGATCAGCTGGCCCTTATTTTCCGGCCCCCGATCAATAAGCTGGCGCCAATCTCCGGGGATGAAAAATTCAGCTACCTTGGTTTAATACGGGAAACCGACGACCAGGAATGGTTGTACCTGAAGGACAGGGAATCCGGCAGGGTTATATCCATCAACGCAAGTCTGATATCGACCGGTGCGGAATATTCCGTGGTTGATATCGGCGGCATACAGTATTTTATCAGGAGGAATTAACATGAAACTTCGCTTAATCTGTTTAGGTATTATTACGGCGGTTTTCTTTTCCTGTGCAACAAACCCTGGGTTAAAAAAAACAGCCCATGGCTTATACGGCATGATCTATGACGGAGGCAATAGGCCGGTCAAGGAAGTTAAAATATATGTGGAAAACAAATTCAGCGCCGTCAGCGATATTAACGGCCATTTTTCCCTTGCGGGATTAAAGACCGGCAAAGGGTACCGCATTAAAGCCTATAAGGAAAATTATGAAGAAGTAACCTTGGAAATTGATTATCTGGACCCCGGAAATGCACTATACATAAACATGTACCATACGGATCAGCCTTTAACCCAGGCGGAGCAGGCCCTGCGGGACAAAGACTGGTTACAGACAGAAACATTGTTAACCAGGGCAGAGGAAGCCCGCGGAAATTATCCGTCCATCGAATACCTGCGGGGCATACTCTCCTATTATAAAGGTGAATATGGTGAAGTCCTAAACATCCTGACCAAACTAACGGAAAAAGAAAAAAACGCGCCGTACCTGTACTTGTTTATGGCCGATCTATACCAATACTATACTGAAGATACGGAACGGGCGGTTTTTTTCCTGAATAAGTTTCTGGAATTGCGATATGATGAAGAGGTTGCCAACCGGGTCCGGTTACTGATCGGTGACTTGTGAGACAATCCTGTTGGTTGTGCCAGACTCCTTTAGTCCGGCACAAGCCTCTTTCAGCGGAAGTTACAACATGATTCCTTCCTATTCCAGCCCTGCCAAGCCTGCCAGCCCTTCAATACCATCCGGTTCCGGCGGCGGATCCTCCTTTGCCGGAGCAGGGAGGGCTTCGCGGAACTGGGAATCGACAGAACGGAGGCCGAAGAGTTTTATTCCCTCATCGGGAAAACGTTCCTTAACCTTGGCAACCGCCCGCTCTATGCCGCGCCCTTCCTCTTCTTCGCACCAGACCACCAGAACGAAATTTTCCTCCGGCCAGATGGCATCTCCCATCTTGGGGCCGGATCTGCCGACCCCCATAACATTGGGATACCTGGTGTAATACTTGCCCACATTCTCCGCCGCAAAAGCTTCAAGGATGTTCTCCTCGACAGAGTGGTTCGCGATGATCTCTATCCGGATCATATTCCGGCCTCCTGGGTCTGAACCTTAGAATCCGGCAGGATTTCCAGGGCGATCCTCGCCGCGCTTTGGGCTTTAGCCTGTTTCCGGCTTAAGCCCTGAGCAATCCGGTTTCGGCGCGCTTCGGCCCGCGCTGTCCGCTCGTCGGAATGTTTGTTCATAATGTAATAAATCGTGGGCATCAGGAATAGTGTCATCAGAGTACCAAAGGAAAGTCCCCCAAGGACGGTTTTGCCGATAGGGGCTGTCATGGCAGAACCTTGGCCGGGAACGAATGCCATGGGGACCAAACCCAGTATGGTGGTAAGGGTAGTCATCAGAATGGGCCGGAGACGATTCCCCGCCGCCTCCACGCAGGCATTGTGCAGGGAAAGGCCTCGCTTACGCAGCAGGTTGGTATAGTCTACCAGAACGATACCGTTATTAACGATAACTCCCACCAGTACCAACATTCCTACCGCAGTAAGAATGTTAAAGACCTCACCGGTGATGAAGTATATGACCACTACCCCGATAAGGGAAAGGGGAATAGTAAAGAGGACGATGAAGGGATCTCTGAAGGATTCAAACAAACTCGCCATGACGCCGAAAACCAGAAATACGGCTACCACCATGATCAGCAAAAACCGGGACATCATCTTCATCATCTCCGAGTTGCCCCCGCCGTATTCAATAATCACATCCCCGTCAGCGGGTATTGACGCCTGTACCAGATTACGGACTTTGTCGTCCAGATGGTTAAGTCTGGCCCCGGGAACGGCTGCGGCGGTAACATGGATGACTCGGCTCTGATTTTCCCGGCTGATCGACATGGGTCCGGTCCCTTCCTTATAAGAAGCAAAGTTGGAAAGCGCAACCCGTCCGCCTGATACCGGACTGTTCACAAAGATATGGTCCAGCGCCGGCCGGGTGTTTCGGTCCGCTTCGGCCAGAACCAGCACTACATCGTACGTATTGCCGCCGTCCTTGTACCGGGTGGCAGTAATGCCGTCCACCGCCGCCTTTATCTCATTGCCGATGGTGTAGGTGTTCAGCCCCAGGGCATAGATACGATCCCGATCAAGCTCTATCTCTATTTGGGGCATCCCGTCCTTAATGTCCACCTGGGGCTCCTTCACTTCGGGAATGCTGTCCCGCAGGAGTTGGGCAATTTGTTCCGCCATGGCCTTGCCTTTAACTAGATCATCGGTACGGAGGGTAATGTCAATGGCGTTGCTGCTGCCGCCCATGCTCATGCCGCCGCCGGAAAAATTAAAGGAGACCCCGGGGAATTCATCGAAGTGGGCGCGCACCTTGGTCTTGATATCCTCGGCGTTGTCAATCCGCTGATCATATTCGGGAAGATTAATACGCAGGGAACCGGAGTTGCTTGAAGAACCGCTGAACATATTACCGCCCCCGGCGTTTAGGATGATCCGGTCATAGCCCTTCACTTCCTGCTTCACAATATTTTCAAGCTGGTGCAGGGTGGACTCCGTTTCCGCCAGGGGGCTTCCCATAGGAAGAGTGGCGGTGATACTCACCGAATCCGCTTCCTCGTCGGGCATAAAAACCCAGCCGATTATGGGGACCATAACGATGCTGCCCGCAAACAGCACTACTAAGAGCGCTATGGTGATGGCCTTGTGCCGCAGCACCCGGTCCACAGCCTTGCGGTAGACATTATCAAGGCCGGTCAAAAAATTCCCGAAGGCCCGGTCTATAGCGGCCAGGAAACGATTGTTCAGTTGTTTCTGTTTCCGGGTTACCAGGGGCAAGTAATGGCTGGAAAGTACCGGTACCAGAAAGACCGCCACCAGGAGGGAGATGGTCAGGGATATAACCACCGTAAAGGCCAGGCCGGCGAACATTTCCCCCGCCATTTCCAGCATACTTTGGAACATTACCAAGGGCGCAAACACACAGATGGAGGTAAGCGTGGAAGAGGTAATGGCGACGATCATTTCCGAAGTGCCCAGTATTGCCGCAGGCTGGAGCTTGGCGCCCTTTTCCCGGTAGTGGTAAATATTCTCCAGAATAACAACGGAGTTATCCACCAGCATACCAATTCCCAGGACCAGTCCCGCCATGGTCATCAGGTTCAGGGTAAGTCCACAGAAGTACATCAACATGACGGTCACAACGATGGACACCGGAATACTGATACCGATGATCAGAGTCGGCTTTATTGACCGGAGGAATAAAAAGAGCACAATAACTGCCAAGACCGCTCCGTACACAGCGCTGGACGCTACCTCGTTAAGGGAATCTTCTATTTGATCCGTGGTGTTAAAGGTTTCCAGGATCTTTATGTCCTGGGGAACTTCCCGGGCAATCCGGGTAAGCCGGGACCGCAGTTCTTTTGCGGTCTGGACCGAATTCTTTCCGCTTTGCTTCTGGACCATGAGCATTACCGAAGGCTGCCCGTTCACCAAAACTGTGGATTCGCGGTCCTTGTAACCCTCAAAGACATCGGCGATATCCCGGAGGTACACCGTGCGGGGCAGTTCCGCCTGACCGTTCACTACGCCGCCGCCTTTATAAGAAATCACCGTATTCCGGATATGGTCTAGGGAAGTGTATTCCCCCATGGTGGTAAGGATGTAGTTCATCCCCTCTTCGGTGATGGTACCCGCGGATACCTGGGCATTGTTTCCCGCCAGCATGGTTTGGATCTGGGTTACCGTCAAGCCATACGCTTCAAGCCGGTTCTGTGCAACCTCCACCCGGATAATCTTCTGCCGCCCGCCGTTTACCGATGCTGTGGCCACCCCGGGGGTCTGCTCTATCCGGGGTATGATGGTGTCCTCCGCGATTTGACGCAGTTCCTCCGGGGAGCGGTTTCCCATTATCTGGAGCCCCATGATGGGCATCATGGAAGGATCAAACTTGAAGATCAGCGGCGTATCCGACCCGGTGGGCATATAATTCCTGGTACGTTCCAGGGCGTCCCGGACAGAATTTGACGCATCCGCCAGGTCCGTGCCGTAGGTGAATTCCATGATTATCATACTGGTGCCCTTGGAAGATGTGGAAGTTATTTCTTCAAGGCTGGATACACTGGAAAGGACCGCCTCCAGGATACGGGTTACGCTGCGCTCCACCTCTTCGGGACCAACTCCGCTATAGGACGTGTATACCACCAGATAGGGAGGATTAATCTCCGGAAAAAGATCGATGGGCATATTGATAAAGGCAAAGATCCCTAACCCGATAAGGAGCGCAAAAATAATAAATATTGTCGTCGGCCTTCCGACCGCTATTTTAGCCATACTCATGAATATCTCCTGTGTAGTACGGCAACTGCCGCACAGTTAAATCGAAGCGAAACAAAGTTCCGCATACCTCCTAGTTGGCGGCGCCCAGGGGCGCAACCTGCTCTATCACGTTGATCCGTGAACCATCCTCCAGAAGGGTCTGTCCCCGGACTATAATCTCCTGATTGGGGTTAAGCCCCTGCTGAACTTCCAACACTCCGTCCACCAGAATGCCCGGAGTTACCGGCTGCCGCTTGGCGATACGGAAGGCAGGGTCCGCAGGATCAGTGGCTACCGTAAACACGTAGTTTTCACCGGAACGCTGGAGCATGGCACTGCCGGGTATCTTCACAATATTACTCTTCTCCTCGGTGATGATCCGTACCTTGGCGAACATCCCCGCCTTCAGTTTTGAACCGGGGTTCTCCACATTGACCCGTATCTCCATGGTCCGGGAAGCGGGGTCCACCACCGGGAATATTTCTGAAACGCTGCCCCGGAAAACATCCCCAGGCCAGGCGTCCAGGGTAATCTGGCAGGGCTGCCGCAGGGCTATCTTGGAAATAAACCGTTCCGCCACATAAAGCCTGATCTCCAGGGCATTCCCCCCGGCAATCTTTGCCAGGGGCACCGCCTGACTAATGGTCATCCCTATTTGGGCGGGCAGGGATGTTATGATCCCCGCAATGGGGGCCCGGACTATATTGGCCTGATAGGTCATCCCCGGCTTGGAGGGGTCCACCGCAGCCACCGGATCGTTCCGGTTAACCCGGTCACCCACGGCAACGTAAACCCGGGTTATCTTCCCGGCGGTGTCGGAATAGGCGTCCACCGAGGTACCGGGTACGATGTCCCCGGAAAGCGCGAGGTAATCCAGGATCTGCCCCTGGACCGCCAGGGTAGTATTCACCGCGAAAACCGGAACCACCACCGCTGCCGCCTCTCCGGGGCCGGTTTGTTTCCTTTCCTGAAAAGCTCTGATCTGGCTGCACCCCGAAAAACCCATGGTTATGACAACAAGCGCCACGGTAACGGCGCCCTTATAATTTATTTTTTTCATTTAGCGTTCCCCCAATTACTCAAGGTTCCGAAGGGAACCCCAATGGAATATTCAAGATCGATAAGACCGGTAAGATAGTTAAACTGTTGTTCCAGCACCTGCACCTGGGCCTGACGCCGGGACAGATCCGCGCTCTGCACCTGCAGTAGATCCTGCAAACCCGCCCTGTAGGCTTCTTCGGTCAACCGGTAGCTCTGTTCCGCCAGGGCCACCGTTTGGGCCTGTGTTTCCGCGGAGATCTGCGCCTGTTCCAGAGTAAGGATGGTATTGTATATTTCAATCTCCGTCCCCCGTATGGCCTGGGCAAGAGCGATGTTCAGAGAACGGAGATCATTATCCTTATCCTTCAGCCCCTGACCCTGTTTGGTAAAGGGAAAAAGACTGTTCAGATTCATCCCCAGGGTAACGGAAAAACTACCGCGATCCGCCCAATTATCCCCTTCAAACCAGTTGTTATCCCAGGGTCCCGACAAGGTGGGAGCATAATTCCAGGCAAATCTGATATAGGGCGTATAGAGCTGCAAAGCCTGGGCTTTCCATCCGCTTTCGGCGCTGAGCAGGGTCTGCCGTAATTCCATAATATCCGGCTTGCCCTGGACAGCTTTGGCGATCAGATCCTTTACATCCAGGGAGATATAATCAAAGTCCCCTGTCACGGGTACGAGCTCAAATTGGGTATCGTAATCCAGTCCCAGATTCATGGCGAAATTCGCCATGGACAGCTTTAGGCCGTTTTCCGCCTGATCAATGGCGGGCTTCATATTATCCCTGGCTACCTGGGCCTGGAACAGGGTAAGCTGGGGCGCAAGCCCGTTATTGTAATTTGCCTGGGCCATGGCAACCTGCCGTTCCGCATTGATAAAACTTTCCCGCTGCAAGGCGATATTCTCCCGGAGCAGGAGCATCTGGTAGTAGGACTTCCGTATATCCCGTTCCATCTGCGCCTGGGCCTTAACATAGCTAATAAGCCCGGTCTGGTAATCCATCTTAATGCTCCGGATACCTTCGATCAGGGCAAAGCTAAAGTTGAGGGACGCGGAAAAACTGCCGCTGAAGGACCATTGGGGTGTGCCTCCTATATTGACCACGCTTCCGTTAGGACTAGGCAGGGCCATTCCCTCAGACTTCTCGTTGTTTCGGGAAAGCATTCCCCCCACCACATCAAGCTCCGGCAGGAACTGGTTCCACACCAGATCGGATTTCCGCTTCCTGGTGTCCAGGGCTATCCGTTCCCGTTCCAGGCTGAGGTTGCTCCGTATAGCCAGCTCAACCGCTTCATCCACCGTGATACGCCGGATATTGCGGTCTTCAGCCGCCTGACTTTCAGTCTGCCCAAAAACCACCGAGGCGCAGAGGAAAAAGGCTAGGGCTAAGCCGGGGGGATGCGGCGGCCGCGAAAAGGCGCGGACCCGGTAACCGGCACTATAGGGGTACTTCATATTAGGACTCCTTCTCTGTTGACCGGGGGAACGTACTTAAATACCGAATCCTCAGGGTCAACCTATAAATTACAAGCCCGCTGTCTGCGCGGCTTTCTACGGCTTCCTGCCGTTTTCTACTATATCTTAGAATAAGCGGTATTCGCTGCATTTTCTACCACCCGTCTATTCCTAAAACAATAAATTTATACACAATTCGAAAACTCGTATTAGACACATCCGAAAAGGAAATCCCCTCGGGCCTCCTCATCAGGGTGTCGACCACGAGAAACATTATCCATTGGGCCAGGGCTTCGCCCGTCAGTTCCGATCCCTCGGGAAATTTCACGGCTTCTTTCAAATTGATATCCCCAAAGATCCGGTAAATCCGGGGAGGGGCGGAAACCCCCAGTTCCAGCCGCCTGGTCTTGAGCCAGTCCATGGTGATGAGGATCTCCGGCCGGGACCGGAGGTAATTTGCTATGGACACCATGACCAGGTAAAACTGTTCCTCCACCACGGCGGAGCGGCTTCTTTCCAATTCGGCGTAATCCACAATCCGGACGAATTCGGTAATAAACATCTGGCCCAGCATATCCGCCTTGTTCTTGAAGTGGGCGTAAAGCCCGCTCTTGGAGAGTCCCGAACGCCGGGCGACCATTTCCATGGAGGCATTCCAGGGTCCGGCCTCCGCTACCGCCCCGGCAACCGCTTTGAGCAGTCTATCGTTCTCCCCTTCCGGGGGAATTTGGTACGCCCCGGTTTTTTCCAATTCCGCAAAATCCAGAGCATCTACCAGTCTTTTATCAAACCCCAGTCCATGGGAAATGATCTCCTCGACAAAGGAAATAAACCGTTGAATCTCCTCCTCCGTAGGGTCAACGGGCTTCCCCGCCCGGTTTTTATGGAAAAGGGTAACTAAAAAAAATATGGCCGTGGCGATCATCTGGATCCGGCTGGGGTACCCGTCCCCCGCATCAAGGAAAGCCCAGTGCTTCTTCATATCCATACCCCGGACTGCAAACTGCTCCAGAATACCCGCTTCCCGGTTTTTATCGCCAAAAACCTCAATCAGAGCAAAAATGAAGATATACTTATACCGGGCGTAATATTCGGCGATATTCCGGGCCATAAGGAGTATCCCCCGGTTGATATCCCGGCTTTCCACCGCTTTTTCGGAGGACGCCTTCATAAAGCCCACATAGTGATCGCAGTAATATCCATACATACCGTCCAGGAGGGCATCCTTACTTTCAAAATGACGATACAAAGCCGGCTTGGTAACCCCAAGGGCTTGTGCAATTTTGGAAAGACCGGTAGTCTTAAACAGTTCCTGGCCCCAGACCCGGAAGGCTGTTTCTATTATATCTTTTTTATTCATTGGTAGTACCGTATGTTACCGAACGGTCGTTAACATACACAATAATAAATTGGAATAAGAAAAGCAACAGTTTTCTATAAAATTTATTAAAGAAAACTTATTAAAGAGAGGGTCATATTTCACTAAAGGAGAATTAAAATGAAGAAAATGCTATGGATAGTGCCGGTATTAGTTCTTTTTACACAGCCGGGCCTTTTTGCGGGCAGTATTGACTACCTGACCAACCAGAGCGCCAAGTGGCTCATATCCCCGTCGAGAAACGCCGCCACCGAGGGGGCGGATATCGCAAACTACAACCCCGCGGGCACGGCATTGTTGCCCAAAGGCCTGCACTTGGATTTAAGTAACCAGACCCTGTTCAAGCTCTACACAAATGACGGCGTAAAGCTTACGCCAGCAACGGGGCAATCCATGGGTCTTACGGCGTCTGATGATACCTTTAAGCCCGAGATGCTTACCCCGGCGCTTCCCAATCTCTATGCGGTATATAACTTTGGGCGGCTCGGCGCCGGCAACCTGGCCCTCTTTTTTCAGGGGGGTGTTACCGCCGGAGGGGGGGACCTGGACTGGCAGGACGGTACCGCCGGAAC
>JAITBG010000174.1 GCA_031283725.1 Treponema sp.
CGGCTTTCCAGCATACGTTTGCCGGTGATCCGCTGGATATTAGTCAGCGGGACCCGCGTGTCCGCCTTGGGCGCCGGGCCATAAACCGGGCCTTGCACAATCGCTGCGCTCAGATCGGCGCTGAATATTTTCCCGTTATGACCGGACCCTTTGACGCCGCTTAAGGCTATCCCCTGATCCTCCGCTATACGCCGGGCCAGGGGAGTCGCCTTAATTGAACCGGCTTCTTCCACATCGCTCCGGCGGATTTCGCCGGATTTACCGCCGGGGGATACGGAACTGAGGGCAATGCCTCTATCCAGAACGAGTTTCCGGGCGGCCGGGGTAGCCTTTAGTTTTCCCTCCGCCAAAACTGCCCGGGGAATGAAAGCCGGGCCTGCGGTGGGTTTTGTTTCTCCGGCAGAGGTTTCAGGAATAGCTTCCCCGGCTTTCCCAATCCAGGCCATAACCTCGGTTACCGGAACCGTTTCTCCGGCCTGTTTCAATATGGCCAGGATCATACCGTCGTAATCCGATTCCAGTTCCATGGTTGACTTGTCGGTTTCGATAAGCGCTACAATATCGCCTCTTTCAACCGCATCTCCCACCGTAACCCGCCACTCAAGAATAACCCCTTCTTCCATAGCCATGCCCGTTTTAGGCATAATAATTGAATAGGCCATATTTTCCGTCCTATAAAAGCGATTCAATCGCGGCGATAATTTTTTCTTCCGTGGGAACCACCTGCGCTTCAAGATTGGGGTTATAGGGAATGGGGACGTCAAGCCCGCCGAGCCGTCTAATAGGCGCGTCAAGGTAGAAAAAAGCTTCGCTGTCCGCGATAACCGCGGCGACTTCCCCGCCGAAACCGCCGGTCTGACAGGCTTCGTGTACAATAAGCACTTTGCCGGTCTTTTTCGCCGTTTCGATCAACGTTTCCTTATCCAGGGGAACCAGGGTTCTCACATCAACCACTTCCACATCCGTACCCTTGGGGGCCAGTTCTTGCGCAATTTTCAGGCATCGTGGAACCATACGGCCATAGGTGATAACCGTAAGATCCTTACCTTCACGTTTAATATCAGCCTTACCCAGGGGAACGGTATATTCATCACCCGGTTCCGGGACCGGCCCCTTGGTCCGGTAAAGGAGTTTTTGTTCCAGGAAGACCACCGGATTGGGGTCGTAAATAGCGGACTTCAGGAGCCCCTTTGCGTCGTAGGGGGTGGAGGGAATTACCACCTTGAGTCCCGGAACATTGCAAATCCAGGATTCCAGGCTCTGGCTGTGCTGCTCCGCCGCGCCGGTTCCGGACCCGCCGGGCGCCCGCAGGACCATGGGTACCGAACCCTGTCCGCCGAATTGGAAACGGTTTTTGGCGCCCTGATTTACCAACTGCTCCAACGCCAGGGTGATAAAATCGCTGAACATGATCTCCACAATGGGAATAAGCCCGGTCATGGCGGCGCCCACAGCGCATCCGGTGAAACCTAATTCGGAGATAGGGGTATCCCTGACCCGTTCCTCGCCGAATTCTTCAACCATACCCCGGGAGACGCCGAAAGCCCCTCCGTAGACCCCCACATCTTCGCCAAAAAAGATAATCCTGTTATCCTTCCGCATTTCTTCGCTCATGGCTTCTCGTATAGCCTCGGCATAGCTTATTTCGCGCATATCACAGCTCCTTACTGATTCCGGCTACAGAACGAACCCGTTTTTGGTTTTTTGGGTCCTCATATCGCCCTCGGCGTAGACATCATCAAAAATAGTTTCGATCTTAGGTTCCGGGCTGGCATTTGCAAAGGCTACCGCCGCAGCCACATCGTCCAGGGCTTTTTTGTCAAAGGCGTCTATTTCCGCTTCGGTAAAGATTCTTTCTTTGATCAGATACCCCCGGAAACGTTTAATGGGGCATTTGAGTTTCCATTCATTGACCTCTTCCTTGGTGCGGTATACCTGGGAGTCGCTTTTGGAGTGACCCATCCACCTGTAGGTGTTTAGGACCATAAACAGGGGGCCGTTTTTAAGGATATATTCCCGGGCTTTCAGGGTTTCCTCATGGATCGCCAAAACATCGTTACCATCTACGGTGACGCTCTTCATTCCGTAGGAAATCCCACGGGAGGCTATGTCGGTGATATTCATGGACTTACTGATATGGGTGGACATACCGTAG
Source organism: Treponema sp. (assembly GCA_031283725.1). GTDB lineage: Bacteria > Spirochaetota > Spirochaetia > Treponematales > Breznakiellaceae > Termitinema. The sequence goes on from JAITBG010000174.1 coordinate 2,156, forward strand.
AGGTTATTGGTACAGACAAAAAGTACCGGCAATTTCCACACCGAAGCGAGGTTTAAGGATTCGTGAAAAGCCCCCTCGTTGGTGGCGCCGTCGCCGAAGAAACAAGCCGTAATATTAGGCCGCTTAAAGTATTTCTGGGACAACGCCGCTCCGGTGGCTACCGGGATACCCCCGCCCACAACCCCGTTGGCTCCTAGGCTTCCTACGGAAAAATCGGCGATGTGCATACAACCGCCTTTTCCCTTACAATACCCGGTTTCCTTTCCCAAAAATTCCGCCATCATCTGGTTGAGATCCATACCTTTGCCTATGGCCTGGTTATGCCCCCGGTGGGTTTGGGTTATCATATCTTCTTTTTCAAGCGCGGAACAAACGCCTACTCCGGTTGCTTCTTCGCCAATACAGAAATGGGCGGTACCATGAACTTTACCTTCAACAAATAACCGGGCGGCGGTTTCTTCAAAATTCCGGGTTTGGACCATTTTTAGGTACAAATCCCCGTACACATCCCTGGATAACTTCATTCCAAAGTCCTCCTTAAAATACGTCTAAACCATAATATAAGCGTAACAGGGTATACCAGTTTTGTCAAATGTAAAATAAAAAAAATAAACCTTTACATTTGATACTCTCTATTTTTTGCGATACGATAATCTGGTTACTTCCTTCAAATTGAATGCCGTAGTTCTTACCATTGGGATGCAGACTGCATACAAAGGTATTAACCAGGTTATTACAAAAAGACGAGCTATTACCGCCTTCCCCCACCGGCCCGACAAGCATGAAAACACGGCATGGGATATATTCAATTTCTTTGGATGAGGCTTATACGGGTTTTTTTTAATATCCGCTCAACCGTGGCAGCCGATAGATGCTCCACGATGCCCAGCTCTACCGCCCAGCTTCCTAAAAGCCACAAAGTCCACCGGCTATACCTTTCCGGCGGTTCCTTTTTTTATTTCCAGGAGCCGTTTCCTCAGTTTAAAATATTCGCTGCATTACAAATTCAGCAAGCCTCCGGGTTTTAGCCGTTGCCGTAAAGTCCGGCTTTTACGTACCGGAATGACTGTGGTGGAAGAAAGCCTGGGGTTTTCCACGGATCAACGGGATCGGCAAAGTTGATGAATTCGTCTATCGGTATTGCAAAGGCTTTATTCGTGCTTTTGAAATAGTCCAGGTAGGCGGCTTCGGTAGCGGCGGACTCTTTTTTGGTCGCTTCCCATATCTCCCGTATCGTGTCCTCAATATAGCCCTGATACCTGAAGTAACCGACAATCTTTCTCTCAGGCGACGACAGATAAAGGTACACGCGATTAACCGGCTTCTTGAAAATCGAGCGGCGGTATTCATACTTCTTTTTGCCGCTCATAATACGCCTGCCTATGATGGGAATAATGGACATCAATAGATCAAGCGGTTCTTTATCAACGAATTGAACAGACAACGGCGCCTCCTATGAACTTTACCCCGTTAGATAGACCGGATTAAGCGACCCATCCTGAGTTAAACATATCAGGGGCCATATAGTTGCGGATTCCTTGTATTTATTTATCTGAGCAATTTGAAGCTTATCCATTTTTCTGTATCGCTGTATTGGCATTACCTCGCTTATTTAAGATACTTAAAAAACCAGTATCATTTCAATCTCACGCAATTCGCCTATTGACCTTTTTCCCGTTATAAGGCATACTTTGGGGAGTCATCTTGAGGAAAGGAGTCGTCGAAGTGCCCTGCGGAAGAAAGCGTAAGCTGCGAAAAATTGCAACCCATAAGCGTAAGAAGAAGCTCAGAAAGAATCGACACAAGAACAAATAAGCCCTTTTAGGCCGCGGGCTTCTTTTCCGCGGCTTTGTTTGTTATAAAGCGGCAAAATAATGGAATGGTTTCAACGCTTACTATCAATTTATGACATAATCCGCCCTGTGGTGGATGTAGCCATTTTGGCATTTCTCTTGTACAAGGCTTATGATCTTCTGGTAAAGACCCAGGCGGTACAGCTGGTTAAAGGCGCCGGTTTCCTTGCCCTGTTTTACGGTGTTGCCTATGTTTTTAAGCTAACTACCCTCCAATGGCTTCTTACTACCTTAGCTCCCGGGCTTTTTATTGCCATAGCCATCGTTTTTCAGCCGGAACTCCGGAAGATCTTCATACGCCTGGGCCAAGGGGAACTGTTCAGACCGGACAGCAAACCCCGGATAGGCCAGTTGGAGGCGGTTATTACCGCCGCGGAGATACTGTCCCAGGAGCGCCGGGGGGCTCTGGTGGTTTTTCCGCGGCGTATCAATATCAAAAGTATCATCGAAACCGGTACGCGGATAAACGGTGAGATTAGTTCCAGCCTTATTGTGGCGATCTTTGAATTTGACGGCCCCCTTCACGATGGGGCTATGATTATACAGAACGGCCGTATCACTGCGGCGGGGTGCTTTTTGCCCCTTTCGGAACAACAGGATATACGAAAGAGCTTTGGTACCAGGCATCGGGCTGCTTTGGGCATGTCGGAACAGTCAGATGCGGTGATCCTAGTGGTTTCGGAAGAAACCGGAGCTATTTCCCTGGCGGTGGACGGCAAGCTGTACTACGATCTGTCCCCCATAGAGGTACAGCGTAAACTCAAGGAACTCCTTGACCGTGGGGTACGCAGTGGGGATTCGGAACCAAAAACCGGCCCGGGGGACATCGCCGTGGGCGGAACCCTTGACGATGGAAAGGATGTTTTCATTGAACGGTAGAACACTGCTCGCCAAGGTTGCGGAAAACTGGCCGGCCAAGGTTATTTCCATTGCAATGGCCATCGTGCTTTTTGTCTTTCATCGTATGAGCCTTCTGGAGGAACGGTTCTTTTCGGTTCCTCTTAGCATAGAAACAGACACCCGGCTGATTCCCGCCAGTCCCTATCCGGGGATGATCAAGATTACCCTTCGGGGAGATGCCAATACCATCTATCCCATCCTGGAAGAAGATATCCGGGCGTATATCGATCTTACCAAATATGCAGAACCGGGAACCTACCGGGCGCCCGTGCAGATTCATAAAAAAGGGACCGCCCTGCGGGCTGAGGCCCTGGAGATTTTCGTAGATCCCCTTGAAGTGGTACTGATCCTGGATGAGCGGCTTAGTAAAACTGTTCCCATTAAGGCAAATCTCAGGGGCACCCTTGAAATGGGCTATGAGATAGGCGAATATACCCTTGATCCTACCCATGTGGTTATTGATGGGCCCATGGGATTACTGAAAGATATTTCGGAACTGTCCACCGATGTTATTGAACTTACCGGCAGGTCTGTTGATTTCTCCACCACCGTACGGATACTGAACGATGAACCGCTTATTGTTATCCGGGGAAACGGACTTATTGATTTCCACGGTACGATCCGGGAACAGCTCCGGATTCAAAATATAGAGGATATCCCTATTAAAATAAATGGACTGGATGAACAATTTTCCGGTGAATTGGAAATTACCACAGGGTCCGTCCGTATAGAAGGCGGACAAACCATGTTTGACAAATTAAAAGCCCAGGATGTCGGCCTCTATGTGGACTGCTTTTCAATTAATGACCAGGGAGATTTTCTGCTGCCGGTTCTTGCATTATTTCCCACCATGTTTACCCTTATCCGGCATGACCCGAAAAATGTACTGATCCATATACAGAGGTTGCCGCCGCGGATTATCGGAAGCGACGGATCATGATAGTCGGTATCGGGGTTGATGTGGTGTATGTGCCCCGCCTGGAACGGTGGCAGACAATTCCGGGTTTATTGGAGCGGTATTTTCATCCCCAGGAGCTTACAACATCCCTGGCCAGGGGAAATGGCGCATCCCTTTCTTTGGCAGCCCGTTTCGCCGCGAAGGAAGCTTTGGGAAAGGCTCTGGGAACCGGCCTTGCGGGGATAATTCTTCGGGACATACTGGTGGTGAACCGCCACAACGGTATGCCGGAGATTAAGGTCTTTGGAACCGCTTCCCAGGCGCTGGAACGGAGCGGCGCTACGAAAATACATGTATCCCTTACCCATGAGCGGGAAAACGCAATCGCCATGGTGGTGTTGGAAAGGGATCAGGATGGGGAAAACTATGAAAAATGAAGAGCGGGAAGCAAAAATATCCTTCCAATCGAAGGAATCCTATGCCTGTCCTGTTTGTGGTGAAGTTTTCCACCGGGAAGAGCTTCTCACCGGCAGCGGACGGCTTATTGCCGGGGACCTTACTGACGAGCTTCACCGTTTCTACGAACCTTCCCTCAAATATGGGACTATTTATCCCCTGGCGTATCAGGCCACTGTTTGTCCCGAATGTTGGTTTGCCGCCATGGATAAGGATTTTTTAAGCCTCCCGAAGTCAAACCGTCAGAAGGCGATTGCGGATCAGGAAAAACGAAAGAGCGATACCCTGCAGATTTTCCCCAATGTGGATTTCAGAGAAAGCCGGGGGCTTATTTCCGGCGCCGCTTCCCTGTATTTAGTGCTCCGGTGTTACGATTTTTTCCCAAAGGAATTTTCACCCACCATCAAACAGGGTATAGCGGCGCTACGGGCCGGGTGGCTTCTGGATGAAATGAATGTCAAGTACCCCGGGCAGCATTACGATTGGGTGGCAAGGCTTTTCAAAAAGAAAGCGCAGTTCCTCTATAATGACGCCATACGGCGGGAACAGTCGGGAATAGAAAGTTTGTCAAGCATAAAGATATTTGGTCCCGATACGGATAAAAACTACGCCTACGAAGGGGCTCTGTATCTCTGCGCCCTGTTGAAATCAAAGTACGGCCCCATGGCCGACGCTGCCCAGCGGACCGCCTCTCTGGAAGATGCCAGGCGTACCGTGGCAAAGATCTTTGGTATGGGTAAGTTCTCCAAAGCAAAACCCGGGACCCTTCTGGAAAGTGCCCGGGCCCTCTACGATAAAATAAATAGAGAAATAGCTCAAATTGATGCCTGACACTTCCCGCAATATAAAACTGCTCATTGCCTACGACGGAACGGATTTTTCCGGCTGGCAGCGCCAGGGACTTAATGGCCGGGACCGCAGCAGAACTGTTCAGGGTACCCTGGAAACAGCTCTGGAACGGATTCACAAGCACCCCGTGGCCTTAACCTGTTCGGGAAGAACCGACGCGGGTGTTCACGCCGCGGGTCAGGCGGCTAATTTTTATACAACTATCGACAGTATTCCTGCGGATCGCTTTGTTCCGGCCTTAAACAGTATACTCCCCCGGGATGTACGGGTCCTGGAAACCCGCGTTACCCTGCCGGATTTCCATGCCCGCTTCGACGCCCGGTCCCGCTCCTACCGGTATCACCTAATCTGCGGCCGTCCTGCCCTTCCCCATGAGCTGCGTTACAACTTTCAGCTCTGGCGCCGCCCGCGGCTGGACCTTCTCAGCGGCTACGCCCGGCTCTTTCGGGGAGAGCTGGACTGTTCAATATTTGCCTGGCCCCAAGACCGCAGCCAATCCCGGAGCCGCTATTTTTTCCACTCCGGTTTTACTGTCCAGGGTGATACCCTTATTTTTGAAATCCAGGCCAACGCTTTTTTGTGGAAGATGGTTAGATCCATAGTAGGGACGCTGTTGTATTACGAAGAAAAAGGAATCCCTCCTGAGGAATTGAAACGGATCATCACATCTGGAAACCGGACCCTGGCGGGGCCCACGGTTCCGCCGAACGGGTTGTTTTTGTGGAAAGTGGAGTATTACCGGGAATGAAAAACATATGGCCGTTTCCGAACAAGTCCAATAATAGACAGAGCAGGAAACTACCCTCCGCCCGATTTTGCCGGTTAGTCCGGGGAAAGGGATGAACGCTGTCTCTTCCGAAACCGTGCCACGTAAATGGGCCCTATACCATGGCATGTATCCGGAAGAATGATCCTGCCATATTTAGTTTCTTCGCCTTCACAAAAATCCGGCAGGTCAGGTATTACTGCGTCCTGATATTTTTCTAAAAGTCGGGAAGCCACACCGTCGTTCTCTTCCGGCGATAATGCGCAGGTGGCGTAGACCAGAGAACCGCCGGGCTGTAATAACAGGAATGCTGAGGAAAGCAGTGACCATTGGCGGCGGGCGAGAAAGCGGGGGCGTGCATGGGACCATTCCGTAAGGGCTTTTTCGCTGGTGATTACGTGGCGTTCGCTGGAACAGGGGGCATCCAGGAGGATTCCCGCGAAGCGGTTGTGTTGGTCTTTCTTACCCCCGGCGGCTGCGGCATCAAAGCCGGAGACGGTAACCCTGTCCAGGAGCTCCGGCGGAAGGTGTTCATCCAGGACCTTAGCTAGGCGCCGCCTTCTTTCGCCGGAAAGCTCATTAGAGAGGAGGGTAGATTGGAGCCCCATACGGGAGGCTATAACTAGGCTTTTCCCGCCAGGGGCGGCGCAGGCATCAAGGATGGGGCCTTCACTGAGGGGATGCAAGGATTGGGCGGCAAGAACCGAAGCGCGATCCAGCAAATAAGGTTTAATAAGCCCGTTACTGTAGGGGATGGGTATGCTTTTTTGCAAAAGACTTTCCCGCAGGGCGTTCCAGCGTTTTCCGTAAATAAAGGAATAATAGCTTTCAAATTGATCGTTTAGGAAAGGCAAACCATTCGCCCTAGGCTTTTTTCTTTGTGCGGGGAGCTCCGTTGTACGTTGTTTTTGCGAGGGACTTCATCTTCCTGAGGGTTTCTTCGGAAAGAATATGCTCCATCTTGCAGGCATCCTCTTCGGCAATTTCGGCGCTTACTCCTATGATATCACGGAGAAAGGTAGTAAGGAAATTGTGCCGCTCCCGGATTTCAGATGCCCAAACAACCCCTTTTGGGGTAAGGGATACGGTGCGGTACCGCTGGTGTTCCAAAAGACCCTGTTCTTCCAGGGTCTTGAGCGCGGTGAGTACCGACGGCTTCGAAACTCCCAACCGGGAAGCAATATCCGTAACCCGGACTTCACCTTCGTCAGAGAGGAAACTCACCATTTCAAGATAATCTTCCAGTGATTGAGTCATAGTTTATTTTGATAGATATAACTATAATTGTCAACCTTTTACTTTTTATATATTCTATACCAGGAGGAAAAGATGATAGCCCTTGCAAGTGATCATGCAGGATTTGAATTGAAAAAAGAGATTGGACGTTATTTGGAGGGGTTGAAAATACCTTATAACGATTTAGGCCCCGCAACGAACGAACGGACCGATTACCCCCGTTATGGGTATCTGGCGGCGAAGGCGGTTGCCTCCGGAGAGTACGAGAAGGGGATTGTTTTCTGCGGGACCGGGGTGGGTATGTCCCTTACGGCAAATAAGGTAAAGGGTATCCGCTGCGTGGTTTGTACCGACTGCTATTCCGCCATGCTGTCCAGACAGCACAATAATGCCAACATGCTTGCCCTGGGCGCCCGGGTGGTGGGGGCGGATCTGGCAAAACTTATTGTAAAGCTGTGGCTTGAAGCTGAATTTGAGGGCGGACGGCATCAGCAGCGGGTGGACATGATCATGAAGGTCGAATCGGGAAATATCGACTTCCTATAGGAGACTCACCGGGTCCACATCCACCTCAAGGTAGGTTTTGGGGTCCCTGCCTTTGTCATAGGTATTCATGATGATCTTTGCCGCCCCATGGAGGGCTCCCATGTTCTTTCCCCGGAGTATAATCTGCCGCCGGTGGTTTCCTGCGATAATACCGATAGGGCATTCCGCCGGGCCCAGGACATCGGCGTCCGGGGGGATCAGGGGAAGCGCAATGGCGGCAAGCCTGTTAATGGCCCCTTCGGCCCTGGGCGCCTCTTTGGCGCGTACCGTAAACCGGATGAGCCGAGTATAGGGCGGGAAACCCAGCATTTCCCGCTGGGCCAATTCCGCAGCGAAGAAACCCTCCACATCCAGGGCACAGGCCCGCGCTATGGCGGGGTCGTTTGGTCTAAAGGTTTGGACAATCACCTTACCGTCGGGGAAATAACGACCTGCCCGGCCCGCGACCTGGACGATCAGGGAAAAGGTCCGTTCCGCCGCCCGGAAGTCCGGGAGGTGGAGCCCCGTATCCGCCAAGACCACCCCAACCAGCCGTACCCCGGGGAAGTTCAGTCCCTTGGCCACCATCTGGGTGCCCAGGAGTATGTCTATACCCCCTGCCTTAAAAACATCCAGGGTTTCCGCCAGGCTGCCCCTGCGTCCGGTTGTGTCTGCGTCCGCACGGCGTAAGCGCAGTTCCGGAAAAGTCCGGGCAGTCTCTTCTTCGATCATCTCCGTACCAAAGCCGGTAAACCCAGCCTCCAGAGAACCGCACTGGGGACAGGCTTTTGGAGGAACCACGGAGTACCCGCAATAATGACAAACCGCCCGGCCTTTACTTTTGTGGTAGGTAAGGGATACGGAACAGTGTTTGCAGCTGAGCTCGTAACCACACTGTTTGCAGTGATAAAAGTAGGCAAAGCCCCGCCGGTTGAGGAAGAGTATGCTCTGTCTGCCCATTTGGGCGGTTTTTCGTATCTCTTCCTTCAGCTCCGCGGTAAGACAGCCTTCGGTATGTTCCAGGCTTATGGGAATAATCTCCGGGGGACTTCCCCCGGAAAGCCGCCGGGTTAGGTCCAGCCGGATAATACCCTTGCCGCGTGAACCGGCCGTGGTCATCAAGTTCCAGGCTTCCACCGAAGGTGTGGCGGAACCCATTACCAGCCGGGCGCCGGAAAGGGCTGCCCGGCGCATAGCCACCTGCCGGGCGTGGTAGCGAGGGGTGTTTCCAGATTTATAGGAACCGTCGTGCTCCTCATCTATGATGATGAGCCCCAAATCACGTAGAGGGGCAAAGACGGCGCTCCGGGGGCCCACCACAATCCGGACTTCCCCGAAGCGAATTCTCAACCATTCCGCAAGGCGCTTACTGGGGCTCATGCTGGAATGGATGGTAGCCGCCACGGAGCCAAACCGTTTGCCGATAGCCTCGGCGGTTTGGTGGGTCAGGGAGATTTCCGGAACCAGGTAGATCACCGACTTGCCCTGCCGGATCATGGCCTCCGCCGAACGGAGGAAAACCTCGGTTTTTCCCGAACCGGTGATGCCGAAAAGGTAGAAGGGGAGCGGCTTTTCCCCAGGCTTTGGGTCGGCGGTAATTGAAGCCAGGGCTTTTTCCTGCTCATCCGACAGGGATAAGGCTTGGGCGGCTATTTCCCCGGCATCATCCGGAAATGATACGCTGCCGCCGGTGCGCCGTCCCGAGGGAATCATCGTGGCCAGGGCTTCCCCAAGGCCACAGAGATAATACCCTGCCATCCATCTTGCCAGCTCAATGTCCGATTCATCGAAGATTGGCTTTTCGTCCACCACGCGGCGTATGGCTTTTATCATTCCGTCTTCCAGCCCTGAAGGAGGCTCTGTTCTTTCGCCGATAACGTATCCCGTCATCTCCCGGCGGCCAAAAGGGGCCATAACCCGCTTTCCCACAGCCGCTTCCCCCTTGGGGTCCATGCGGTAGGAAAAAACCGGATTCTCCCGGAGGGGAACATCAAAGACGATATCCAGAAACGGGGTCAAGCTACGCTTCCCCTTCCCCTGCTTCCAGGGCGTAGTCCGGGTCCTTTTCAATGAGCATCTGCCGGAGCAGTTTGAGATCCTCCCAGACAGGGCGCTTGTAGGATTCATCCCGCAGGATAGCGCTGGGGTGGTACGTGGGAAGCAAGGGAATCGTCATTGCCCCCTGCGGGGTATCGCCGGCGTGATAGGATACAAAGCTTCCCCGGAGGCTCCCTAGGGACGCGCCGGTTTTTAACAGAGTCTGGGCGGAAATTCTGCCCAGACAGAGGATAACCTTGGGATTAAGAAGCCCTATTTGCCGGGTAAGGAAGCGAGAGCAGGGAGCCGTCTCTTCCGGAAGGGGGTCCCGGTTATTCGGGGGCCGGCATTTTACCATGTTGGCAATAAAGCAGTTCTTTTCCCGGGACAGGCCCACCGATGCAAGCATTTTATCCAGCAACTGTCCTGCCTTTCCCACAAAAGGTCTGCCCGAGGCATCCTCATCCGCCCCAGGGCCTTCACCTATAACCAATACCAGGGGCCGGGCAACACCCTCGCCGGGAACGGCGTTTTTCCGTTCCCCATGGAGGGGGCAGCCGGTACATTCCCGTATCTCCGCCGCCACTGTTTCCAGGGAGTCGGCGGATACCGGAACGGCGGCACTTATAACAGGCTCGTCCGGGTAAAACGCCTCATCATCGGAAAAGCTATATTCTTCCCCGGGCAGGTGAAAACCATCCCGAAGATAATCCCCGGCTGTGAAAAGGAGGCGGGCAAGGCTTGTTTTCTCATCGGCGGTCATGACCCTATTGAACCCTAAGAAGCGGGAGAGTTCAAGTGACTAAAAAAAGCCCACGGATTACCCGGAAATCCGTGGACCGTAAGCTTGTATCCTCCGGCGTCCCCTCACCGAAGGTTCTCATGGTGTCTCAAGGATGGGACGGGATTTCCCCCAACTTTCGTATTTCCTGCACAAATTCTTCTACATTTTCAAAATGACGGTAAACCGAGGCAAATCTGATATAGGCCACCTTATCCAGAGCGCTCAGCTTTGCCTGGACTAAATCGCCTATGGCGGCGGTTTCGATCTCACGGTTTACCTTTCCCATGATAGCGGTGGCGTCCTCTATTTCGTTGATGAGGTTCTCAATACTCATCTGGGATACCGGCCGTTTTTCCAGGGCCCGCTGAACACCCCGTTCAATCTTTTCCCGGGCAAAAGGTTCCCGTCGGCCGTCCCGCTTTATCACCATGAACTGCTTGTCGTCGATCCGTTCATAGCTGGTAAACCGGTATCCGCAACCGTTACACTCCCGCCGGCGCCGTATGGCGTCGCCGTTAGCCAAAGTTCGGGACTCTATCACCTTGTCGTCAAAATTCCCACAATGGGGACAGCGCATATCTCACCTCGATGGGGGCTATATATAGCGTTACACCTATAGCGCACTATTACTCATTTAGAAATATATCACGCTATACATTGCGTCACAAGGGGGAAGGGATGAAAAAAAAGGAATATCTTAAAAATAAATTTTTCGTTAGGATAAAGCCCGGAGGTGCATATAATGAAAATAGGTATCGACACCTTTAACTGCGACGGTGGAACATCCGGGGTCGGTGTATACCTTTCACAATTATTAAAGCGGATTCCCCCCTCCGGTGACCGGTATGAACTTTTCGGGTGGGATTTTGACCGGTATGCCTATATGGAAACCGCTCCGGATCTGGAATTTATTTCAAAATGCCGTTTTACCGGCAATACCGCCAATACGATCTGGCATATATACCGGTATCCGAAATTTGCGGCGCAGCGGCAATACAACGCCTGTTTTTTCCCCGCGGCGCATAAGCGGCTGCCTCAGAGTTCACCCTGCCCAAGCATTGGGGTGGTTCATGATATGGCCGCCTATTGGGGAAAGCGGGGGGTACGGGAACATCTGGGGGTGATAACCCGTATGGGCCTTCCCCGGGCCCTGCGCCATTTGGACCGGATCATTGCGGTTAGCCAATGGGTTAAACAGGAATTAGTGGAACGCATAGGAGTTAAGGAATCCAAAGTAGAGGTGGTTCCCAACGGAATAGATACGGCGGTCTTCTACCCCCGTCCCCAGAATGAAGAAAGTGTACTTTTAATCCAGCCCTTCAGTTTTCGTCGGCCCTACATACTGTGTGTTTCCCGGCTGGATCATCCCGTTAAAAACCACATCCAGTTAATCAAGGCTTTTGACATTTTTAAGGAACGGACCCGGTTCCCCCATCGTTTGGTCCTGGCCGGTTCGGACAGCAACCGGGCGGATATCATTAAGAGTGCCGCAGCCATGAGTAAATTCCGGAATGATATTTTCTTTACCGGCCATTTTCCCGCGAAAAATCTTCCGGAACTCTATTCCGGCGCCGATATGGTGGTGGTTCCCTCTCTGTACGAGGGGGGCGGTTTAGGGGTCCTGGAAGCTATGGCCTCCGGGGTACCTGTGGCTTGTTCACGGTCAGCGGCCCTGCCGGAGGTGGCGGAACATGCCGCCCTGTATTTTGACCCCGCTAATGCGGAGGATATGGTGGACCGTATGGTAACCATGACCACCAACCGGGAAACTTACCTGGAATGCCGCAGCCAGGGTCTCAGGCGGGTGGAATCGTTTTCCTGGGATCGCTGCGCGGAACAGACCCTGGCGATTATTCAGGAGACTGCGTGGTGTTGAAAAGTACCTCAAAGGCCTCATCGGCGGTTTCCACAAATTCCACCTCAAGGGCCCCTCGCAGTTCTTTATCCAGTTCCTCAAAATCCTCCCGGTTATCAGCGGGAAGGATGACCTGTTCCATGCCGTTGCGGATCGCCGCCAGGAGTTTTTCTTTAAGGCCCCCGATAGGGAGTATGCGGCCCGTAAGGGTAAGTTCCCCGGTCATGGCCACCGCGCTCTTAGGGGCAATGCCGCAGAAGGTGGAGAGCAAGGATGCGGCCAGGGTGATACCCGCGGAAGGGCCGTCCTTGGGAATGGCGCCTTCGGGAACGTGGACATGGAAATCGGTCTTGCCGACCTCAACTTTGAAATCATAGCGATTCTGAACACTGCGGAGATAGGAGAGGGCGATTCGGGCGCTTTCTTTCATCACATCCCCCAGATTGCCGGTGATGATCAGTTCGCCGCTTCCCTCAAAGCTGCTGGTTTCCACGGCCAACAGGGCGCCCCCGGTTTCGGTCCAGGCGAGGCCGTAGGAAACTCCAACCCGGGCTTCTTTAAAGACCACGTCGTTTTTGTATTTCTGCCGGCCCAACAGTTTTTCTAAATCCGCCCGGCGTACCGTTTTCTTGAACGTATCCAGGGGTTTTCCCCCGGAAGCGCCGTAACCATTCTCCACGGCATACCGGGCGATGCGGCGTATACAACGGGCAATCTCCCGCTCCAGACTCCTCACCCCGGATTCCATGGTCCAGTGACGGATAATTTCCAGCAGGGTATCGTCCTTAAACTGTATTTTCGCCCCGGAAAGACTGTTTTCGGCCAACTCCTTGGGAACCAGAAACTGTTTGGCTATGGCCAGTTTTTCCATATCCCCGTAGCCGGGAATTTCGATGATCTCCATACGGTCCAGCAGCGGGTAGGGGATGGTGTGGAGCGAATTAGCGGTGGCAATGAAAAGCACCTTGGAAAGATCGTAGGCTACCTCCAGGTAGTGATCCGTAAAGGTGGAATTCTGTTCCGGGTCAAGCACTTCAAGCAGGGCCGATGCGGGATCTCCCCGGAAGTCGCTGGAAAGTTTGTCGATTTCGTCCAGCAGAAACACCGGGTTTACCGACGCCGCTTTCCGCAGGAACTGGATGATCTTCCCCGGCAGAGCGCCTACATAGGTTTTACGATGGCCCCGAATCTCCGCTTCGTCACGGACGCCTCCAAGAGAAACCCTGACAAAGTTACGCCCCAGAGCCCGCGCAACGGACTTGCCCAGGCTGGTCTTCCCTGTTCCCGGAGGACCCACAAAACAGAGTATGGGCCCCTTGACGCGGTTGTTTTCTTCGCTCCGTATACCAAGCTGACGGACCGCGATAAATTCCAGAATCCGCTCCTTGGCTTTTTTCATGTTAAAATGATCTTCGTTCAGTATCCGCTCCGCTTCCGTAAGGTCAATCGAATCGGGAGTGGATTCGCTCCAGGGAATATCCCCTATCCATTCCAGGTAGCCCCGGAGTACCCCCGCTTCCGGAGAAAAGGGCTGGAGTTTTTGCAGCCGTTTTATTTCCTTTCGGGCTTTGAGGAGCACCTCCTCCGGGGGATTTCTTTCCAGGATGATTCGCTCAAGTTCGGCGAATTCGTCCTCTACCCCGTCTTTTCCCAGCTCTTTATTTATTTCCCTGAGCTGTTCGTAGAGATAGTATTCCCGTTGGCTTTTCTCCATCCGGCTTTTTACTTTACCGCTGATATTCTTCTGGATGCCGAAGATTTCGTTTTCCGTTTCCAGGGCTTCCAGAATAGCTTCCATTCGCGCTTCGGTATCCCGGATTTGAAGGAGCGCAATTTTTCTGTCCGGTTTAATCCCAAGGGAATTACAGATAAGGTTGCCCATCCGCTCCGGGCTTTCCGATCTCTCCACGGATAAAATAGTTTCGGTGCTGATCTTCCGGGAATACTCCGCATACTGGGCAAAAGAACGCTGTACCGCCCGGATCAATGCCTGGAGTTGTGAACCGTCGCTTTCCGGAGTTTCTGAGGATACCATGGGCTCTATGGAAACCATGGAAAAACCACTCTTTTTCGCTTTTGCGGCAATGACCCCCCGGTATTCTCCCTGGAGAACCACCCGGAAGGTATTGTCGGGAAGCTTCATGTGCTGCAGCACCCGAACCACCGTACCCGCCTCATAGGTTTCTCCGTCAAAGCCCAGCGGATAATGTGAGCTCATGCCGCCAGAGCCAAGGCCGGCGGTTTTTCTGGACCGGCCCCCTTTAGAAGCCGTTTCCTTGGTTGACGGGACCGGGCTTTCCTTGAGGCAGGCGGCAAAAAGACGGCTATCCCGTTTCAGGGCGTCTTCCAGGGCGGTAATGCCGGACTTATAGGTAATAAAAATAGGGATAACCGTATGGGGAAACAAAACCAACTCCCGCAGGGGAAGCAGGGGAAAATTTTCAAGGGTATTTTTTCCTTTCAGGGGCGAAAGGAATTTCATGAATTCCTCATGCGGATTTTTGGATAGGATGAATTTCCGGAGGCTCGGATTTTTCCACCACATCCTGGGTGATCACCACCCGTTTACCTCCCTCCATGGAGGGTAGTTCGAACATAATATCTGTCATAAGCCGTTCCACAATGGCCCGCAGACCCCGTGCGCCGGTTTTTTGTTTGATCGCCGTGTCGGCAATAGCGTCAATGGCGCCCTCGGTAAACTCAAGCTTCACTTCATCGATAGCCATGGATGCCTGGAACTGTTTGACAATAGCGTTCCGCGGTTCCGTAATAATACGCCGGAGGTCCTCCCGCTTAAGTTCCTCGAGACTCACCGTGATGGGCAGCCGCCCGATAAATTCGGGGATCATACCAAAGTGAATAAGATCGTCCGGGTGGAGGGCATCGTAAAGCTCCTTAAGGTTCCGCTCGGTCCGGTCCTTGATATCGGTGCCGAAACCCATGGGATGCTGGACCACCCGCTGCTCTATGTACTTATCGAGTCCCACAAAGGCCCCGCCGCAGATAAAAAGTATGTCCGTAGTATCAATGCGGATCATCTCTTGGTTGGGATGTTTCCGTCCGCCCTGGGGCGGTACCGAGGCGATGGTCCCTTCAATGATTTTGAGTAGCGCCTGCTGGACCCCTTCGCCTGATACATCCCGGGTGATAGAGACATTCTCGCCTTTCCGGGCGATTTTGTCGATCTCGTCGATGTAGACTATGCCCCGTTCCGCGGCGGCAATGTTTCCCCCGGCGTTCTGGATCAGTTTGAGGAGGATGTTTTCCACATCTTCGCCCACATAGCCCGCTTCGGTAAGGGTAGTGGCGTCCACAATAGCAAAGGGAACCTTGAGTTTCTTTGCCAGGGTTTTGGCTAACAGGGTTTTCCCCGTCCCGGTGGGACCGATGAGCAATACGTTGGATTTCTCGATCTCCACATCATCCGGTTCTTTGGAGGGGTTGGCTATACGCTTGTAATGGTTGTAGACCGCCACGGAAAGGGCCCGCTTGGTCGCTTCCTGGCCGATAACAAAGAGATCCAGGTAGTTTTTGATTTCCCTGGGGGTAGGGATATCCCCGGTGAACTGGGTGGAAAGCTCATGATCCTCGTCGGTGAGGATCTTTCGGCATACCTCAACACATTCATCGCAGATAAAGACATCGTTTGGGCCGGCAATCAGACGCCGGGCCATATCGGCGCTCTTGCCGCAAAAAGAGCAGGATCGTTCATAACCACCCGAACCGTTACGTAATCGCGCCATTTTTATCCCTCGTGAAAACCCGGTCAACAACGCCGTAAGCTACGGCGTCCGACGCGGGCATATAGAAATCCCGTTCCATGTCACGGGCAACCTGCCCCTGATCCTTACCGGTATGTCTGGCAAAATATTCTATGGTAAGCTTTTTAAGCCGGACAATTTCCTGGGCTTGGATACCAATATCCCGGGCTTGACCCTGGGCGCCCCCCCAGGGCTGATGTATCAGCACCCGGGCGGAGGGTAGCATAAAACGCTTCCCCGTGGCGCCTGCGGTGAGTATGAGGGCTGCCATGCTGGCGGCCTGGCCCAAACAGATGGTCTGAACATCCGCCTTAAGGTACTGCATGGTATCGTAGATAGCCAGGCCCGCGGTTACCGAACCGCCCGGGGAATTAATATAGAGGTTGATGTCCTTAGCCGTATCCTGACCGTCCAGGAAGAGAAGCTGGGCCACCACCAGGTCCGCGGTGAGATCGTTGATTTCCCCGTCCAGAAACACAATCCGATCTTTGAGGAGCCGGGAATAAATATCGTAGGAACGCTCCCCCATGCCGGTCTGTTCCACTACCACGGGGACCAGGCTATTCATATATTCATTATTCATGTTTTATCTCATCCATTCGTGCCTACAAGATCCAGGTACTTTTCTTTCTTGCCCTTCTTAATAGTATTTTCGGCAAGCAGGAGGTCAAAAAGTTTACGTTCTTTGATTTCTTCTTTCAAATACATCCGCATATTATCCTGTTCGTAGTATTTTTTTATATCCTCAATCGGCTGCCCGCTTTCTTCAGCCATTTTTTCGTATTCCTTCTCCATCTCATTGTCGGCCGCTTCAAGGCCAAGCTCTTCCATAAGGGATTCCACGATAAGCCGGCTGTGGAGGGCCTTAAGCACATCGGGCCGCCACTCGGCACTGATCTCCTCGGCTGTCTTTCCCGAGGCGCCCATAATTTTGAGGAGATCCTCCGGCGAGGTATTAAACCGGCGGGCCAGGTTCCGCCACCGGGATTCAAGCTCTATGCGGATCATGGATTCGGGGATCTCCACCGGAACCCCCTGCATGATCTTTTCCAGCAGATTGTTCAGTTTAATATCCCGCAGCCGCTTATCGAGGTTTCTGGAAAACCGCTCCTTGATATTGACCTTGAGATCTTCCAGGGTCTTGAATTTTTCATCCACATCCTGAGCAAAATCGTCGTCCAGTTCGGGGAGTATCTTTTTCTTCAGAGCCGTCAGGGTAATCCGGAGTTTGATAGTCCTCCCCGCCAGGTCCTTATCGGCAAAATCCCCGGGATAGGTTTTTTCGATATCCTTGGTTTCTCCTTTCTTCATCCCCGCAACTTCATCGTCAAACTTATAGAGGTTATACCCCGAACCCAGGGTAAAGACAAAGTCTTCCCGTTTGGTGGCGTCCAAAGGCTTCCCCGCCTCGGAAAGCTCCTGATAATCCACGGTAACCACATCATCCTTCAAGGCCGCTTCTCCGTCGTCCTTGTCCTGAACTATGGCGTTCCGGTCCCGGATGGCCTCCAGTTCCCGGTTGATATCTTCGTCGGATACTTCGGCGTCCGGCGCTTCCACCGTAAGCCCTTTCCAGGTTTCCACTTTTACCGAAGGCATCACATCGTAGGTTACGGAAAAGCTCAGGTCCGAGCCGAGGGAAAAGGACGGTTCATCCCCAACCTGAGGGGTGGAGTAGGGGAGCGGCTTATCCGTCCGGGAAAAGCTTTCATCCTCGAAAATCTTGGTAATTGATTTCTCGATAATACGGCCCAGGGCTTCCTCTTTGAGGGTGGCACCGAATTTCCGCTCCAGCACCTCTTTGGGAGCCTTTCCCTTTCGAAACCCCGGGATTTGCAGGTTCTTGCTGTACCCAGACAGCAGTTCATCATACTGGGCGCCGACATCATCCTTGTCTACCGTGACGGTCAACTTTACACTGGAATGCTCAAGCCTGGTAATTTCCTTGGATATAGCCACGTTTTTCCTCTTTACTTATGATAAATATACCAATTTTTAGCAAATAAAGGTAGTATTTTAAAACATTATAGCGGGAAACGGGAGTCGGACCCGCGACATCGACCTTGGCAAGGTCGCGCTCTACCACTGAGCTATTCCCGCACGGTAATAAATCCAAGTCTAATATATTCGGCAAATCAGCGTCAAGTGAGAATAACTTATATCAGGATTAAGATAAGGGGATTGCGAGAGAGGAGACTTGAACTCCTATGCCAAAGGCACCAGATCCTAAGTCTGGCGTGTCTACCAATTTCACCACCCTCGCATAACTAACTATAAATTTTACCGGAATAGGAGAAGGGTTGTCAATATCGTATCAGGGCAACGTCATTTAGTTTTTTGATCGTTAAAAATTCCTTGAACTCACCGGAATTTTCAAGAAAGACTAACCACAAAGGCAAATAGGCGCACAAAGGATGCATGAAGCAACGCTTTATTCCTTCCTTCTGCGCCTTGGCGCGCCTTGGTGGTTAAAAATTCTTCAATGTCTTGGTAAATTCCAGCCTTTGAAAAGTAAATGACGTTGCCCTGCCTTCCTTGCCCCCCGCCTTTCAATTAATACCCCGCCTGTGCTATACTGTTTTGATATGAGACCTGAACAGGCGGCGGAAACCCTGGTTGCGGGAATCCAGCGAGTAATCCGGGGAAAGCGGGAATTTCTGGAACTGCTTACCGCTGCAATTCTTGCCAAAGGGCATGTGCTCATCGAAGATAACCCCGGGCTGGGAAAAACTACGGTGGCAAAAACCGTGGCAAAACTGATTGCCGGGGAAGACGGTAAGCCCCTGCTTTTTAAGCGTATCCAGTTTACCCCGGATCTGCTTCCTTATGATATTACCGGGGTGGACGTTTTTGATCCCGAAAGCCATTCCTTTCGATTCATTCCCGGGCCGATCCTAGCTAATATCGTGCTTGCCGATGAAATCAACCGGACTACCCCTAAAGTACAGTCCGCCCTGCTGGAAGTGATGGCCGAGCGGCAGGTAACCATCGGAGCGGCGACACACCATCCGCCGCTGCCCTTTTTTGTGATTGCCACCCAGAACCCTATTGAAAGTGAGGGGACCTTTCCCCTGCCGGCGGCTCAGCTGGACCGGTTCATGCTGCGTCTTTCCTTGGGTTACCCGGACCGGGAAACGGAATTGGCCGTTTTGGAGGAAAATCCATCGGAAAACGCCCTGAATGAACTTGAGCCGGTGCTTACTATAGATGATTTCCTGGCTGCCCAGGGAGCCGCGGCGGCAATATTCTGCCACCCCTCTCTAAAGGAGGCCGTTGCCGATATAGTCCGGGATACCCGCACTCACCGGGGTTTCCTTTTAGGCGCATCCCCCAGGGCGGCCCTTCAATTCCTGGGGGCGGTCAAAGCCCTGGCTCTGGTCCGGGGCAGGGATTATGTGATCGATGAAGATCTGACCGTCTTGGCGTCGCCAACCCTGGCCCACAGGCTTAAACTACGGGACCCCCGTTCTCAGGGAGAAAAGCTTATTCGGGAGATCTGCCTTGCGCGAATCGACAGGATCAAGACCGTCTGATCTGGGAATATTCCTTTTCATCTTGACTACCTTGGCCCTTGGGGCGGGCGCCCTGCGGAAAGAACTTGCCTTAACCCTGGTGGGCGGGGTTTTCCTGGCGATATTGGGTTATTGCGCCATCGCCGTTCTTGTTTTAGCGTGGATACATTCCAAACGGGCCCGGCTCCTTGTTTCCCGGATGCTGAACCGGAATATCCCTGTGGGAAAAAACGCTGAAATCGTTTTAGACCGGGATAAGGCTGGGGCGGGCGGATTTTTTCGTTTTCCCGGAATACTCATCCGCTATGAGATCCTGCTTGCAACCCGGGACGACCGGAAGATCCGGTATCTTTTTGATCCCGATGAGATTACGCGGCGAAACTCTCTCTGTAAAAAATCGCCCTTCTCCTTTCCGGTTCCTAAACGGGGCGCTTATTACGGATCCTTTGACCGGTTTTTTGTCGGCGATATCCTGGGGCTCTTCCGTTTTTATCTGCCCCTGCCCCAGGATAAAAGCCCCCGCATCCTGGCCCTTCCCCAGGCGGCGGCGGAACCTATTCCGGTATACATCCGCTCCGGAGGCGAATCCCAACGGCAAAACGCCCGCTACCAGCGTACCGACAACCTGATTGACCACCGGCCCTACGTACCTGGGGACGATCCCCGGCGGATTAACTGGAAGCTTTACGGCCATGCCCCGTCCAACGAGCTCTTTGTCCGGGAAGGCGAGCAGGAACCGCCCCCCCATTCCCGGCTGCTCATCCTGGTGGATACCCAGACCGATCCGGCGCTCTACAGCCCGGCTTCAGGCAGGCGCGGCGTGGACCTGCTCTGCGAAAACGCCCTGGCTGTCGCCCTGGAATACCAAAACCGGGGCGTGGCGCTGTCTATTGGCTATACCGGCGGCAGTATTGTTGAAGGAACCAACGCGGAGCTTGCGGAAGCCCTGGCGTATCCCGCGGCACAGTCCG
>JAITBG010000196.1 GCA_031283725.1 Treponema sp.
CTAAAGTCCTTCCAGGTCAGGTCTTCAATATCGCTGCTTGCCAGGGTTACGGTAGTAACGCCGTCCGCCTTCATAGCCCCGGTAAACGGATCCTCATCGGCCAGGAGGCATTGACGATCAAATTCTTGTCCGTAACTTTCCGTAAACTCCTCCAGAAAGATAGCCCCCAAGTCGGTGAATACGTCCTCTTCAAACTCGTCATACCAGGGGATAAACCCGGCCAGGGTATAGGCTTTCAACTCAACACGTTGCGCTCCCTGCGGCTTCGAGCCGGTAATCTGTTGCCCATAGGCGGTGAGCCAGTGGATCTCCACCCCGCCGCGGTTCCGTGTGGGAAGGAAGATAGACGGCCCCATCATGGGACGATGACGGACAAGTTTCATCATCACGCTTTTTTTTGCGGCGTCCTGCATGATTTCCGTTTCGTAAATGGGGTTAATCAAATATTGGTCATTCGTTGTCATATTCCCCATCGGCGAGCCCAATGCCGCCTTCTCATTTACGTTCCAGCCCTTCTCACCCCAGGAGACATCACGGGGGTTAGTCCAGTTATCGGCCTTGAGGTTGGGGGAGAAAGACAAATCGGCAAGGGCCTTGTGGTTCCCCGCCCACGCCGCCGCAATCCCCTTGCCCAGGTTGTACAGCAGTTCACGCCGGGACAGTTCTCGTGGGTTCGCCGCCTTCCCTTTCAGTTCGTCCCGCAATGCTTTTACGGTACTTTTCAGGGCTTCCACTTCGGCCTTTTCCTGTACCGTAATCGTCTCAAGGGTTTTGACAATCCCCTCTAAGATAGCCTCTTTTTCCCGGAAGTAGGCCGTTGCGGTCTCCGTGTTGGTGAAACCCGTCAACTCGATCTTCTTCATAGCCGTCAACTGCTTTTTGACGGCTTCCAGTTCTTCATTACCCATAGTTCATACTCCCTAAAGATTATTTATCAAGCCGCCCCAAAACATGGAACCGCCCAATTCCTGTGTTGTTTCCGTTCTTGCCGCTTCAATGCTTTTTGCCAGAGCGGAAGGATTAGCCGGAACATTGCAGATCGAAAACTCTAAAAGTTCCTGCTTGCGGAATATCAGCGTAGTTCCGTCCTTGCTGTCCTCCTTTGAGGGTATTTCGATCTCAAGGATACGGAACCCCGCCTATCTCCTGGATATGGTGAAGGGCGGGTTTGCCAAGGGGGGTCGATACTTTTCTATATATTCCAGCGATTCCGACGTGATCCGGGTAACCGGCTACCTCGTTAAGCGCTCCGAAATGGACAAGCTCTCCGCCGGCCACAGTGTGCTGCAGGACACCACCGCCCTGGGACTGGGCGCCGCGGTAAACGGCCGTGTGCTGGAACGGAAACGGCGCTAAGGCCCCGGCGTTCATGTCTGCGACAGCCCCGGTGAACAGGATACTCCGTTCCAGCATTGTGGACGGTCCGGGTAACCGGGCGGTGGTGTTTCTGCAGGGCTGCAACTTTAACTGCGTCTATTGCCACAACCCGGAGACCATCGCCCTATGCCGCGCCTGCGGCGAGTGCGTCGCGGCCTGCCCCGCGGGGGCTTTGTCCCGGGACGGCGGCGGCATACAGTGGCGGCAGGAACGCTGCGTCCGCTGCGACGCCTGCCTAAAGCTATGCCCCCATACCTCCAGCCCCCGGGTCCGCCGCCTCAGCCCCGAGGAGGTGATGGCCGAAATAGAGCCCTCAATTCCCTTTATCCGGGGCATCACCGTTTCCGGGGGAGAGTGCACCCTGTATCCGGAGTTTTTGCGCCGCCTTGGGGAACTCGCGCGGGAACGACCCCTCAGCTTTTTCCTTGACAGCAACGGCAGCTACGCTTTTTCGGAGGACCCGGCGCTGCTTGCCCAAACCGACAAGGTCATGCTTGACGTAAAGGCGGACCCCGACGACCCGCAAGAATACCGCAGGGTAACCGGAAATGACGGGGCGCGGCTTTCCGCCCGGCTCGATTTTCTGGCCGGGGCGGGGAAGCTCTGGGAAATCCGCACCGTGGTAAGCCCCGGCCTCTTTGACGCCGCCGCCGTGGTGGACAAGCTGTGCCGCCGCATCGCCGGAGCAGACCCCCCGGTGCAGTACAAACTTATCCGCTACCGCCCCATAGGGGTCAGGCCGGAAGCTGCGGCGGCGCTCCTGCAGCCCGGGGAGGATATGATGAACGCCCTGGAGCGGATATGCGCGGGGCACGGCGTTAAGGCGGTGGTGGTGTGAGCCGCGGGGCGCTTCTGCTGCCGGCGCTGTTCCTGCTTAAGATTTGCCGCCTGTGCGCCCAGGGGCCGGACATCGAACTCCCCGACCGGGAGCTGTTGGAAACCATCAACAGCGCTCCGGGCATCATAAAAACTGTGGTGTCCCAGGAAATGGGGGACGATAGGATCCGTTGGATAGAAATGTACACCGACGTTCACATCGTCAGCGCCATTCCCATGGATAAACTGCGAAGCACAATCCTGGACTTTGACGGGTACCCCCGGATATTCCGGAGGAACCAGACAATTGCCGTAGTCCGGGAACAGGACGCGGTGTATCTTGATATGGCCGTGGGGGCGGAGTTTCTGGGCATTGAGTTCCTGGTCAAGTACCGGGTAGCGGTCGCCGAATTGCGCGATACCCCGGAAGAATTTATCCTCGATTTTACCCATGTCTCCGATGACGGCGGCGTAAAGGATGTTTCCGGACGGTGGTATGTCAAAAAACTCCCCCGGCCAGAGGGCGCCGAACAGCAATGCTACGTCCGCTACCATGCCTACAGCAAGGTGGTTCGCAAATACCCCCTCCAGCGGATGATCATGGCCCTGTTCATCAACAGCGAAAGCAGGGA
>JAITBG010000182.1 GCA_031283725.1 Treponema sp.
TTTAACAACAGCGACACCGGCGACAACTGGGGCAACGCCTTCCGGGGCAAGGGCTGGGCCGGCAGTACCAACGCCTATGGTACCGGCACGGTAAACACGAACATCACGCTTGACATCCTGTACATAACGCCATAGCCGCTGAATGGAGCCATGCGCCCTATGGGGTTTGCGGAAGCGCACAAACGGGTCAGGGGGTCCTGTCAGGGAGAAGCGCACGGTGCCCCCCGGAGGTGCCCCCCGTGCGCTTCTCCCTCGAAGCCGCTTACGCGGCATAGTAGAGACCCCACGCTGAACGGTTTGTGGGTGCGCTTCCGTGCCGTGTAAGGGCGCATGGCTCCACCTTTGTTCGCAACCGGTGTGTCAGGCTGGGTAAGCGGAGTGGGTAGGTGAAGCTACCCAGCGTGAAACACCGGCCCCGCGAACAGAGCTCACCCAGCTTGACGCACCGGTCCCGCGAACAAAGGCCCCCCCTATGGACCCTTCTAAGCGGCTCGGGAACGCACCTGAAAGCGTTATCGGGGGTCTCTACTATGCCGCGGAAGCGGCTTCGAGGAAAAGAACCATGGGGGGGACCCCCGGGGGGGTTCCTGGGCGTGTTTCCCTGCCAGGACCCCCTAACCCCTTCCCGTGCGTTCCCGAAAACCAAGCAAGGGTCCATAGGGGGGGAGGGAGGGCTATTTAGAGGGGTTTTTTATTCCACTCCGGCAGGAGCTTCTCCGGCCCGTCCAAAAGGGCCCGCGTCAGGGCGGCGGCGGCGGCTTCCAGGACCTGGGCCAGCGCCGGCTTTTCGGCGGCGCTGAAATCCGACAGGACCCAGCCGGAAATGTCATCGTGGTTCGGCCTGCCTATACCGATGCGGAGATGCCAGAAGTCGGGGGAGCCAAAGCACGCCTTGACGGACCGCAGGCCGTTGTGCCCCCCAAGCCCCCCGGAAAACTTGAAAGACACGGTTCCCAGGGGGATTTCCAGCTCATCATGGACCACCAGTATTCTTGCCGGGGGGACCTTGAAAAAGGAAGCCGCCGCCTGAACCGACTCCCCGGAGAGGTTCATGTAGGTCTCGGGCATGAGAAAATGAAGCCGGGCAGGCGCCTCCGGAACCGGCGCGACCCCTGGGGACGATGCCTGCAGCATGGCCCGGTCCAGGCCGGCATACAGGCCCTTGTATTTCTTCTGCCAGTTCAGGGAGCGCGCAAAAGGCAGGGACTCCGCCAGTTGGCGGCCCGCGTTGTGGCGGTTTTTTGCGTATTCCTGCCCAGGATTCCCCAAGAACGCAATAAGCTCTATCATTATGTTTGCCGATCTCCACGTAACATAGTAAATTAGTATTAACAAAAATTATAGGGACAGCATGAAAATTCAAAAGACGATTAATCCCCTTCCGTCCGGTTTAAGCGGGAAACAACTGCGGTATATTACTATAGAAGAAACAGGCGGCGCGGGGGAGTTCGATCTGTGGTCTTTTGAGGATTTATTTGACCTTTCGGGCATGGACCAGGCGGACCGGGCGGCTTTTACGAACCGGGACGAATTGGCGGTTCAATGCGGGGGCTGGCAGTCCTGGTCCGCGGGCTGGGAACTGGCGGGGAAGGAAACCCTGCCTAAAAAAGTCCGGCTCATCCCGGAGCTGCTCAAACTCACCAACCGCCCCGGGGATACGGAGGAACCGGTAAACCGCGGGGGCAGGGACTGGCTTATCGGGCACTTTATCATGTACCTCCGCGCGGGAGACCGCTACCTCTGCATAGCCTCCGCAGAAGGGGATGGGCTCCCTCCGGTAACGTTTAGGATAAACCGGAAAAAAGCGTTGATCGGCGCCGAAGTTTATTGCCCCGGGAAACAATGGCAGGCGGGAGAACAGGTAGCGGAGCTTTCGGTTTTCCTTGCCCGCGGATTTTTCTCCTTCAAGGACACCCTGAAAAAGCTGTACCACCAGGAAGAGGCCTTCAAAACCGTGAGTTTTCTGGGGGCCGTACCCGGAGGCTACGAATCCTGGTACAATCACTACACGGATATCAACGAAACGATCATCCTGCGGGACCTTGAAAGCCTCGGTGAAACCGGCAACCTTATCAAACTTCGCTATCTGGATCGCCATAAGCCGGTGGTATTCCAGATTGACGACGGCTGGGAAATGGCGGTGGGGGATTGGGAGATAAACACGAAGCGTTTCCCCCGGGGACTTGCGCCTGTGGCGGCGCAAATCGAGGAAGCGGGGTATATTCCCGGACTTTGGCTGGCCCCTTTCCTGGTAACAAGGCGATCCCGGATTTTTTCGGAAAAACCAGAATGGGTACTGCGGGAAGGGCCGCGGCTTAAACCCCTGGTAGCGGGATTCAACCACCGCTGGGATAATCAGTATTACTGTCTTGACATCTCCCGTGAGGATGTACTGGATTACCTTAAAAGTTTGATTGACCGGGTTATAGACGAATGGGGTTTCCGTTATCTCAAGCTGGATTTTCTCTACGCCGGCCTTTTTCCCGGTTCCCGTGCCAAGCGGGGAAGCCCCTACGAAAACTACCGCCGGGCCTGTGCCGTCCTTACTTCCCGCGACAGTAACGCTGCCGGCCTCCCGATAGCCTGCCTGGGCTGCGGCCTTCCCCTGGGGCTCTCCTACCGGTACTTCCCCCTTTCCCGCATCGGGGCGGATACCCTGGAAGTCTGGGACTGGACCCTGGTTAAATGCCTTGGTCATGCCGGCCGGCCTTCCGCCTATATCAGCCTCATGGATACCATAGGCCGATCCTTCATGAACGGCGCCATCTATATCAACGATCCCGATGTAATTTTCCTCAGAAGCAGTAAATGTAAACTTTCAGTCAACGAAAAGGAGCTTATCGCCCTGGTGAATTTTCTTCTGGCGGGGCAGATTATGTTTTCCGATAATCCCCACGGCTTAACCGGCCCCGACATAGCCCTGACCCGGCGCATTGCGGAACTCTACCACCGCCTGGATGGGGATGAATACGGAGCGGTTCGTATAGACCGGAATGTTTTCCGCCTGGAAAGCCGTTCAGGACGTACCGGGGGGATCATCAACCTCTCAAGACAGCCCTGGCGGGGCGCCCTACGGGGGGACTTTCTTATTGACCGGCGCCGCAAGCGGCAAAGCACACAGGGGGAGATGTTTTTTGCCCCCCATTCTATTTCAATAGTACAGGTAAAAGCATAATGGAGAAACAAATTTTCGTAATCGGCCACCGGAACCCTGATACGGATTCTGTGGTATCCGCCGCGGCCTACGCCCGGCTTAAACAAGCCCAGGGACAGCATAACTGTTCCGGCGCCAGGGCGGGGAATCTTAGTCCCCAGACGGAGTATATCTTTAACCGCTTTAAGGTACAGGTCCCGGTCCATCTTCCGGATCTTATCCCGAAAACATCCTACTATCTTTCGGACCCCCCGGTGACTATTGCCGAGGATGTTTCCCTCTGGGATGCCCTGGAACGGATGCAGAAAGAGTCGCTGCGGGTCATCCCCATTGTTGACAGTCAAGGAATGTACAAGAGCATGCTCCACTACCGGGGTTTTGCCAACTACATCATCAGCCACATCAACCCCCACAAGAAGTCCTACTTCCCCGTGTCGATCAGCCATCTGATCGGTACTCTCCGGGCCCAGCCTATTACGGTTTTTAACGAACATGAGGTAAAGAAATCCCCCATTGTGGTGGCCGGCTCCTACAACGAATACTTCAAGAAGCACATTGAGGAGGAGAGCCCCGCCGATGCCTTGGTAATTCTGGGGGATCGCTGGGATCTACAGAAGTTCTGCCTCGAACGGAAAGTTCGGGCGCTGATCCTCACCAACGGGCACACCCTGGACCGTGAACTGGCGGCGCTGGCTGAAAAAAACAGGGTGTCGGTGATTACCAGCCCTTTCGACACATCCTCCACGGCGATGCTGATCATCTATTCAGCCCCGGTGGGCGCCATGGGTGACGATACGGTACCCCTGGTCTCTCTGAACGATCCGGTACGGAAAATACGGGAGCCCCTTACCACGGCGCCGTCACGGTGCCTTCCCGTGGGAGACGACGAGGGCCGGGTTGTGGGGCTTATCTTCGAGGGCGATCTGATCAAGGAGCCTAATATCGAAGTGATCATGGTGGATCACAACGAACCCAGCCAGGCCGTTGAAGGGATTGAACACTACCATATCCAGGAGGTGATAGATCATCACCGGCTGGGGAACTTTTCTACGAAATACCCCATCACCTTTATTAACAAAGTAGTGGGCGCCACCTGTACTATTATCGCCAACCTCTACCGGGAAGCCCATGTCCCCATGGAAAAAGAGATAGCATCCATACTGCTCTGCGGCATACTGGCGGATACCCTGGCTCTCCATTCCGCTACCACCACCGATACGGACAGGAATACTGCGGAGTATCTCTCCTCAGTCACCGGGCTTGACATACTTCAACTGGGGCAGGAACTCCAGGCTGAGGCGAACCGTATCAACGCCAGGCCCGCGGATGAACTTGTGGCCATGGATATGAAGGAATACGCCGAACAGGGTGCGGAATTCTCGGTAAGCCAGATTGAGACCGACCGCCCCGATGACCTTATCGCCCGGCGGGAGGAGATCCTGGGGGAACTGGACAAGATCCGCCTTTCCCGGAACTACCTTTTTTCAGCGCTCCTGGTAACCGATGTTACCGTCCTGGATTCGCTTCTCTTTGTTGCGGGAGAAAAAAACTTTATCACCCAAATCAAGTTTCCCCGGCGGGATGCGGGTATCTATGTGATGAAGGATGTCGTTTCCCGGAAGAAACAGCTCATCCCCCTTCTTTCGGAGCTGGTAGAAAAAGCCGGAGGGTGATATACTATTCATCGATACGAAAAATATTATAGGGAGGCATTTATGCAGGAAGTGTACGATTTTTTGAAGAAAACCAAGACGTACTATCTGGCTACCGTTGAGGGCGATCAGCCCCGGGTACGTCCCTTCGGTACCATCGATATTTTTGATGGTAAGCTCTACTTCCAGACCGGAAAGAGCAAAGACGTTTCAAAACAGATCAAGGCGAATCCTAAAATCGAGATCAGCGCCTTCGACGGTACAAGCTGGATACGCATCCAAGCTAAGGCCATTCCGGATGAGCGGAGGGAAGCGAAGGTACACATGCTGGATGCTTACCCGGCTTTGAAGGACCGGTATTCCCCGGATGACGATAATACCCAGGTGCTGTACCTCAAAGACGGGGTAGCGACCATTTCGTCCTTCACCGGAACGCCGCCTAAGGTTATTAAGTTCTAGCAGCCCGAAGCCGCCGCTGTTGTTCCAACACGGTTTCCAAATCCAGGGGCTCCGAGCGGCTTGGCGGACATGGTTTTCCTGTAGCGTCTTGGATCGAAAGCCCCCCGTTACCTATGCTTTGGGCGGCATCCACTATGGGGAAAACCCCGGCCTCAAGGTATGCCGCTATGAAGGGAGTAAGGCTTTCCAGGGCAAATTCCAAAGCCTGGGCATAGATCTCCGGAAAAGACCGGGTTTCTTCAGCGCCCCCTATGGTTGGATAATACCAGATCCGGTGTTCCCGGTTAAGATAATCAATACCGCCGGGTAATGCTTCGGGGTAGATGTAGACCAGGGGTATCTCCTCCAGTATTTGTTTCGCCCATGGACTCCCGAAAGAAGTTTTCGCCGGATCGGTATGCCGGTAGAAGCCCGCGCAATCCCGGAACGTATTGTCTATACGCTGGGTTAACTTTGTATCCTTACCGGCCCGTTCAGGGAAGCTGCGGCGAAAGGCTTCTGCCAACAGCTCCTTTAAGCCCTCAGGCGGATCATCGCAGATTCGGGCCAGGCTCTCCTGATCCCAAGATGTGGCGGGCTTCCCCCGTAATTCTTCCAGCATGAGTACGTCCAGGATGCGTTCAAAAAAAGCGTGGATATTTCGTTCCCCCCGGCGGTTTTCTCCGCTCAGTTTCACAGTCTTGTAAACAATGTAGGGATGGCAGAAACGGTCCAGAATAGCGTGGGTCATGAAGCCCAGGGCATAGGTGCCCAAGGCGGTGATGCCCCCCTCCGGGCGGTGGGCTAATACATCCTCCGCTGAGGCAGGCCGATCCGGCAGGCCCAGTTTGAGAAGGGCTGCGGTAAAAGCCCCGGAACCCCGGCGGTGCAGCAGGGTACCGTACTCAAGGCCCACAGGCTTAGTCATTTGATTGTGGTAGAAAATATCAGGCCCCTGGCAGCCCAGGACAAAGGAAAAACAGTAATCCTCTTCGACCTTTTCCCGGGCTCTCTTGGCAACCACGCCGAATTGGGGATGGAGGATCCGGTACATCCCGTCGATCACATCTTCCCCAAAAAGGGTGTGCAGGATCTGGGATGGCACGGTTTGTTACGGTCAGTTTGCTGACACGGCCAGTTCACTGCGGGAAGTGACAACCCGGGAAATCAGGCCGTACTTAACCGCCTCGTCGGCGTTCATCCAATAGTCCCGGTCGGTATCCTTTTCTACCTGCATAAAGGCAACCCCGGTTTCGTCCGCAATAAGGCGGTTAATCTTCTCCCGGAGTTTCTCCAGTTCCCGGGCGTGGATCTCAATGTCCGTGGCTACACCCCGAATTCCCGAAAGAGGCTGATGGATAAGATAATGGCTGTTGGGCAGCCCCACCCGCCGGTCCCTGGGGCTGGCAAGCTGAATAATAGCCGCCGCGCTTGCCACCAGGCCCATACCGATGGTCCATACAGGGGGCTTCACAAAACGGATCATGTCAAAGATGGCATAGCCCGCGTCGGCGTCTCCCCCGGGGGAATCAATAAAAATACGGATGGGATCATCCCCCATATCCTCCAGCAGCAGGAGCTGCCTGATGGTCCGTTCCGCCAGATCCTTTTTTATTTCCCCGGAAAGCAGGATGGTCCGGGTCTTGAGCATCCGGCTCAACAGGGGATCGGCCCCTTTTCCCTCTTCCTTTTCCTGCTCCTCGCCTTCTTCTTCCTGATCTATAATGCGGTACTCCATCAATTACTCCTATAAATTAGAGCGGCGGTATAGCCGCCTATGTAACCTTAGTGCTACTATATCACTTCATTCATATCATTCTTTTGAGCAGTTCCACAATTACGTCCGCGGCGGCGGCATTCCGGATGGCATTCCGGTCCCCGTCATAGTGACGGACCACCGTTTCCACCGGCGAACCCCTGCGGGCTATGCCTATCCAGACCGTACCCACAGGCTGTCCCGAACCGTCCCCATCGGGCCCGGCCAGACCGGTAACGGATACCGCTATAGGGACGCCGCTTTTCGCCAAGGCCCCGGACGCCATGGCCCCAGCGGTTTCCCGGCTTACCGCCCCGTGACGGCGTATGGCCTCCGCATCCACCCCCAGAAGCTTTACCTTGGCCTCCACAGAATACGTAACAAAGGAACCCCAGAAAACTCGGGAAGCTCCGGGAACCTGGGCGATCAGATCCGCCACCAACCCCGCGGTACAGGATTCAGCGGCAGCTAAGCGTAGGTTTTTGGCGGACAGGGTCTCTATAAGGGTCTTCGCGGGAGATTCAGTCATTCATTCTCTGCAATTCCGCTTTGATTTCTTCGATAGGGCGGGAGAATATCTCTACATCCTTATCCAAAGCGGTCATACTGCACTGCCCTTCAAAGAGGACCCCGTCGGCAATGCGCAGGCGGGCGGCGGTACAGTCGCCCCGGACCTCAGCGCCGCTTAGCATATCGATCTTGTCCACGGCATGAACCGCCCCAATAACGGTCCCGTAGACCGTGAGGGAGCTTACGGAAATATGATCCGCCTCAACCACCGCCCCCTTATCTACAATCAAAGCGCCGGACGCTTCTATGGTTCCCTTGAATTTTCCCTGAATACAGAGAGTCTCCTTAAACCGGAGAAACCCGTTGAAACTGGTATGTTTTCCTAAAACCACAGTGTTAGAACCGTCTTTTTTACTGTCAGGTTTTGCCATGGTCACCGATTCCTAAGGAATGTTGTATTCTGGTTTCCAGGGTTTTAATGCCGATTTCATTTTTCTTGAGATCCTCCCATTCCAAGAGGGTCCGCTCTATCCGGGCATCCAGCTCTGCGATATGTTTCCGTACCGAGCCGGTCTTTTCCTTTATAACACCCAGGAGCCGCGGCAGGGTAGTTTCGTCGATCTGCTCCTCTTCCCGGGTGACCATGGCAATGGCGGAATCCAGATCATCCATGCTCCTGATAAAAGCCCCCACCGAGGCCTTCATATCGGCGCTGAATTCCTCCGCCTGGCTCAAACGGGATTCCCGAATCACAATCTGGCCGAAAAGTTCCCGGTTCCTCAGAACCGCCCGAATCCGGGCAAGGACTTCGGAAAAATTGAAGGGCTTTGTGATATAATCATCTATCCCAAGCTCAAAGCCTTCAACTTTGTCTTTCACATCATCCAGGGCGGAAAGCATGATAATCGGTATCTCCCGGTACTTGGGGTCCGCTTTAAGAAACCTGGTAAGCTCCCAGCCTGAAATTTTAGGCATAATATTGTCTAAAATAATCAGATCCGGATGGAACCGCTTTACCATTTCCAGGGCCGCCTCGCCGTCTTCCGCTTTATCAACATCAAAGCCAAGTTTGGAAAGCATTACCTCAAAAAATTCAACATTTAGAGGATCATCGTCGGCTATGAGTATTTTCCTCCGTGTATTATTCATCGATTTCTTCCTTTTTTTATTATACCCAGACCTATTCCCAGGATCAACATGATAAGCGCGGCGGCGGTAAAGAGTTTGGGCCAAAGATCACCCCAGCGGGTATAGGAGGTTTCCATTTCAATAACCGGGACCTCCACGTTAAGCCAGGATTCTGTAAAGGGCTCTGCCATGGCGAGTATCCTGCCGTTGGGATCGATGGCGCAGGTCTGCCCCGAGGCAGTGGATCGTACCATGGAACGCCGGTTCTCCACCGCCCGAAATACCGCCATGGACAGGTGCTGCATTTGGGCAGGAACGCTTTTTGACCAGGCGTCGTTGCTGAGGTTTACTATAATCTCCGCCCCGTTACGGACAAAGTCCCGGGTTAGGTACCCAAAAATATCCTCAAAACATATGGGGGTGGAAAATTTTATTTTCTCCATAGGAAACTTTATTACAAGCGGAGCCTCAAAGACTGTGGCCTCGTCTCCGGCTTTCCAAAAGTGGGTATCCGCCGCTTTCAGGGCCTTATATACCCAGGGAAGTTGTTTTTCGTAAGGAAAATGTTCCGTAAAAGGCACCAGGTGCAGTTTTCGGTAAATCCGGGCAATCCGGCTCCCCTCAAAAAGCATCACCGCATTGTAATCCACCCGTTCCCAGGAACCGCTGGGCATGATTTCCCTCCGGCCGTCATCGTTCCCGATAATGTAAGGAACATCCTGTGTTTCCAGAAAGGCCAGGAGTTCCTTTACCAATTCCCAGGATTCATGGTCGTCCCGGTACATCGTATGCCAATAGATACGGGGGACAAAGGCAGTTTCGGACCAGACCACCATATCCGGCTTGGGCTCCGCTGCCACCGCTTCCAGGGAAAGGCGCTTTAAGATTTCGTAGTTTCTCCGGTAATCCGCAATATCACCCCGCCAGGGATCGGTATTATGCTGTATCAGGGCAAAACGGACCTTAGGGGCGGCGGAATAATCCGCCGGAGAGACACATCCGTAGATCAGGGCGGCCGCCAAGGCGATACCCCAGACCAGCGCTCCGGCCCATTCATGGCTTAGAAACGCCCTAATCGGACGGATAAGTCCCGCATAGGGCCGTTCCAGGGGCTGCCGGTCCTTTATGGCCGCAGCCAGGTAGGCCGAGGGGAACACCACCAGGGCGGAAACCCCCCATACCCCGAAGATACCGGCAATTTGGATCACCGGAAGAATCCGCCACTGGGAGTATCCGGCAATGCCGTAGGGATAACCCAGAAAGCCCAGAGTCCGCAGGTATTCATAGGCAATCCAGAGGAGCCATTGGAGTATATACCCCTTATGGGGGAAGAGGATGGACGCCAGTTTTAACAGGGGAAAAAGGACGGCGAAGTAACAAAGATAAATGAAACCCACGATAAGCCCCGCCAGGGGATGGAAAACACTGAGCCAATAGTTAAACAAACCGTAGGCGCTAAACCCGTAGAGGGCGCCGAAAAAAACCGAGGCAGCCGGGGACACCCGGTGAACTACCCAAAAAACCGGGACAAAGGCTATCCAGCCCAAAAAAGGGATTCCGTTTACCGTTAAAAGGTTGGGAAAAGATGCGGCAAACAACAGAGCTCCAAGGAGTATCACCGCAAGATGGATAAGAAAACCTTTCCGCCCCCCGGGGCCCTTCAGGGCGCTGCTCATGACTCGTCCGGCGCAGGCCCGTCAATGTTCCAGACATTCTGCTTTAATTCCCGGCCGGGACGGAAAGCGGCAATTCCATGGGAATTTACCGACACCAGTTCCCCGGTTCTTGGATTACGGGCTTTTTGACGGCCCTTACGGACACGGACCTCGAAGGTTCCAAAGCCCCGTAATTCGATGATCTGCTGTTCGATGAGGGCGTCTTTTATCTCATTTATGAAAAGATCCACCACCGTCCGGATTTCCTTCCGGTTCATACCGGCCTTTTCATATACAGAATCGACAATATCCGCTTTGGTTACCTTCTGACCCGCTTTTCCCGCCATAATGCCCCCATTGAATGCGGAAGAATCCGCTTTATTGGGCGACTTTCGGCGCAACCGGCGGTTGTGCCGTTAGTGAATTAAAGAGACGCTGCATCCTGGACTTTTTCCGGGAAGCGGCGTTTTTCTTTATAATCCCTTTCCGGGCGGCGGAATCCAATTTTTTGATCATATCCTTTAGCGCCGCTTCGGCGTTATCCATATCCTTTTTTCGGGCTAAAACCACAAATTTCTTCGCACTGGTCCTTACGGAACTTTTTACCGCTTTATTACGGAGACGGCGCTCTTCACTCTGCCGGTGACGCTTTTCTGCGGAACTGCTTTTACCTGCCAACGGGAACCCCCACTACACAAAAAATTTGAACCGGCTTTACCTGAAAACACCGGTTTTTGGTGTGAATTACTTAAAATCTGACGGACGACGCTCGGTGCGCTTGCACTTTTCACATTCAGCGATGTTTTTGAACTTACCGCTTTCAAAAAGGGTCTTCATTCTGATCTCCCCGCCGCAGGAACAAAAGAATTTCTGGGTGGTGCTGGATGTACGGGCGTTTTTACTGGCCTGCCCCATGGTTTACTCCTTGCAAAAAATGGCGTTTTTTATGAGGATTATCGATAACCCCCTAAATATTATTTTTCTAAGATACTATAGACAGGGAAAACTGTCAACGGGATCAATCCAGAAATTCAAAGTATCAAAAAACTATGCTAAAATGGGGGTATGAGCGGGGAACTTTTTAAGCAATTGATAGACAATTTTGGACGGATAAGCGGGCAGATACCGGACAACAGGCGGCCCGGGCACAATGAGCGCTGCCGGATAGCCGGCATAGTGAAAAGCGCCTTCGGGGTGTTTTTCTTTCAGCACCGGTCACTGCCGGATTACCAGCGGAAGATGAAAGAGAAACGGGGACGAAACAATCCGGAGACGGTGTTTGGGGTTACGGCGCTGCCGTCGGACACCTGGATACGGGCACAGATGGACAAGATAGCGCCTGAACAGTTCAGCGGGATATT
>JAITBG010000219.1 GCA_031283725.1 Treponema sp.
AAAACCTCGGTTACTGAATTGATAACGGCCATAAGGGCCTCCTTGTAGGGAAAGGTTGTAAAGGAAGGTAAAGAAGATATAAGAAAAGAAAAAAAATCCCGGAGAGTTACCGGGACACATTCCGCGGGGGGGGGGAAAAAATCGGCAAGCAGCAGGGAACAGAGGAGGCGCGGGGGAGACCGCTTGCGCGGCCAATCAGAAAGCGCGAAGGAAAGGATACAATCGCCATTTTCTCCGCTTTCTCCCTTTGTGCGCCATCCGCGCCTTTGCGGTTAAATCCCTCTTCGGGAACGGGGGATAACGGGCGCGTGAGCAAGACGCGGCGGGGGCGGCAGGCAGACCTTTCTTTCATAGGGAGCATACTATACCGGCCTGGAAATAAAATCAACCGGGGGAGAGGGCGCAGCCCTGCAATCGCCGCTTCCGTCATAATGTATATGCGCCCGCCCTGGTTTCTTAATAATTGACATATTGACAAGTGGTACTATAGATTTGAGTTTGGCAAACAGGTATGATCGGAATTCCCTGACAATTTTATAGCGTCAGGGAATAAATTCCCCCCGGACTATTAAGCAATTTATCGATATTTTTTGAAAGGGATAGCGCGTTTTATCCCCATAGGAGGTTTGGTATGATCGCAGGCGTTATCGGCGCCGCCGGATACGCGGGGGCCGAACTGGTTCGGCTGCTCGCGGGACATCCCGGGATAACCGGGTTCGCCCTGGCTTCGATAAGCTATGAGGGCGGCCGGATTGAACATATTTACCCCAATTTTTTAAGAAGAATCGAAGCGGCCCTGGTAAAACCGGAGGAGGTAATTCCCCGATCCCGGGTGGTTTTTGCGGCTCTGCCCCACGGGGTAGGGGAGCCTTTCGCTAAAGCCTGTATTGAAAAGGAAATCCCCTTCATCGATCTTTCCGCGGATTTTCGTTTTGACCGCGATCAGGAGACCTTCACTGCCTGGTATGGTAAGCCCTTCGTTCATAAGGAATTGCGGAGTTATTCCGTTTACGGCCTTCCGGAGTTGAACCGTTCCCGAATCAGGGAGCTTGCAGCCTCGAAAAAGGTGATCATCGGTAATCCGGGCTGTTATCCCACCGGGGCTTCCCTGGGGGCCTTTCCCGCCTTGGCGAAGGGCATTGCGGGACCGGGAACGATTATTGTAGATTCCGCTTCCGGGGTTACCGGAGGGGGCCGTGAACCCATCCGTTCCTTTCACTACCCCGAATGCGCCGATTCCCTGGCTCCCTACAAGGTAGGCGCCCACCGGCATACCCCGGAGATTGCCCGTAATTTTCAAGCTATGGCGGCGAGATTCGCCGGCAGCACTCAGGGGCCTGCGGTGATCTTTACCCCCCATCTGGCGCCCATGAACCGGGGCATACTCAGCACCATTTACATCCCCCTCTCCGCGTCCTGGCGGCCCAAGGGGGTGCCCGGCGGCGCGCCCAGGCCGCCTATAAAGGAGATTGAGGAAAAGGCTGCGGAGATCCGCGGGGTATACGCGGATTTTTATAAAGCCGAGCCTTTTGTCCGGGTCCTTCCCGCGGAACTTACCGCCGCAAGCGGCCGGGTCCGGCAGTCTAACTTTTGCGACATATCGATCCACGTGGATCAGGCGGGTACTACCCTTGTGGCTGCTGCCGCCATCGACAATATGGTTAAGGGCGCCGCGGGACAGGCGGTTCAGAATATGAATATCATCTTCGGTTTTGACGAAACCGACGGGTTAAAGGCCGTACCGGCTTTGTTTTAGGAGTACCTGAACGAGATAAACGGGGGGCGTCCCGAAAGGGTTTAAAGCCGGGGGAATCCGGAACGGGCGCATTGGAAGCCGTCATGGCCGCCGCGGAAATGCCGCTGTCTGGGGTTGTGATCCGGCCTGTGATTATGTCAAAATAAACGGTGATTACCGGATTAAAAGGCAGGGGAATGAAGGAAACAATTAGCAATAATGGCCGGGCGGAGGTGCTTATCCGCGCGTTGCCTTATATACAGGCGTACCAGAATAAGACTTTGGTGGTGAAGTACGGCGGAAACGCCATGATCAACGCCGATCTAAAAGCGGCGGTGATTCAGGATCTGATCCTCATGAACTGTGTGGGGATACGGACGGTGCTGGTCCACGGCGGCGGGCCGGAAATCGAAGCCATGCTTAACGCCGTGGGAAAGGAGAGCCGCTTTGTCCGGGGGCTGCGGTATACCGACCAGGAGACCATGGAGATTGTCCAGATGGTCCTCTGCGGCAAGGTGAATAAGGATATCACCGCGCTGATCCAACAGGCCGGCGGCAAGGCTCTCGGGCTTTCCGGTATAGACGGAGGGCTTCTTCAGACGCAATTCTTTAAGTCCGCCGGGGAAGATCTGGGGCTTGTGGGTGAAATCGAAACCGTGAACACCCCGGTCCTGGAAAATGTGCTGGCAAGCGGCGCTATCCCGGTGGTTTCTTCCGTGGCCCTGGGCATCGGCGACGCTGCGGGGCATGTCCTCAACGTTAATGCCGATATCGCCGCCGCCAAAATTGCTGTGGCTATTAAAGCGGAGAAGCTCATCCTCATAACCGACGTAAAGGGCCTACTCCGGAATGTTCAGGACCCGGACTCCCTGATAAAACAGATTTCCCGCCCGGAGCTTGACGGCTTAAAAAAACAGGGTGTGGTGACCAAGGGGATGATCCCCAAAGTAGAATGCTGTAGTCTGGCCTTGGATGGCGGGGTCAAGCGGGCCCACATTATCGATGGGCGCCTTCCCCATGCGCTGCTTATCGAACTGTTTACCGATGAAGGGATCGGAACCATGATAGAAGGATTGAAGCTATGAGTAATGTGTTTATGGATACGTACCACCGGCTGCCGGTTACCTTTGCCAACGGAGCGGGGTCCTGGCTTATCGACGTGGACGGCAGGCGGTATTTGGATTTTACCGCCGGGATAGCGGTGAACTGCCTGGGTCACGGAAACCCGGCTTTGGTAAAGGCCATTGCGGATCAGGCGGCGAAGTTCAACCATGTGTGCAACTACTACCAAAGCGATGTGTCCGCAGCCTTCGCGGAAAAACTGGCGGCGGCCTGTTCCCCCGTGGGGATGAAGAAGGTGTTCTTGGGGAATTCCGGGGCGGAGGCCAACGAAGGGGCCTGTAAAATTGCCCGGAAATATTCCCTGAAAAAATACGGTTCCGGGCGGCACCAAATAGTAACCCTGCGGGGGAGCTTCCACGGGAGGACCATCACTACCCTGGCTGCTACGGGGCAGGATAAGTTTCATCAGGACTTCGGTCCTTTTACGGAGGGTTTTCTCTACGTGCCCGGCGGGGACATAGCCGCGCTGGACAGGGCGCTGGACAGAAACACTGTGGCGGGGCTTCTTATCGAAGCTATTCAGGGAGAAAGCGGTATCGTGCCCCAGACTCCGGAATACATCTCCGCGGCGGCGAAGTTCTGCGCCGAACGGGATATACTCCTCATGTTTGACGAGATTCAGAGCGGAGTAGGCCGGACCGGAACCTTCCTGGCCTGCGAGTCCTATGGGGTCAAGCCCGATGTGGTCACCCTGGCGAAAGGGCTTTCCGGCGGCCTTCCTGTGGGCGCTGTCCTGGCGGGGGAAAAGGCCGCCGGTACCCTGGAGAGCGGTGACCACGGCAGCACCTTTGGGGGCAATCCCCTGGCCGCGGCGGCGGGATTGGTGGTTCTGGAAACCGTAAACAACCCGGCTTTCCTCAAGGAAATTATCAGGAAGGGCGAAAAGATAAAAACCGGAATAGACGGCTGGCGCCATCCAAGGGTGAAGGAGATCCGGGGACGGGGGCTCATGATCGGTGTGGATATCACCATTGATGTCTGGCCGGTTTTGGAAAAGGCCATAGCCAGGGCGGACGCGAAAACGCCGGGGTTCCTGATCCTCAGCGCCGGGCCCAAAACGCTGCGCTCCCTCCCGCCTTATACAATTAGCGACGCCGAGATTGATCAGGGGCTTGAAATATTAAAGGAGGTATTATGAAGAAGAAAATTGTTTTAGCGTATTCGGGCGGGCTGGATACCACTGTAATCATTCCCTGGCTTAAGGAGAATTACGACTGCGATATTGTGGCGGTTTGTGTGGACGTGGGGCAGGAAGCGGATTGGGCAGCCATTAAACAGCGGGCTTTGGATACCGGGGCGGTTGCCTGTTATGTGGCGGATGTGAAAAAGGAATATGTGGAAGATTATATATGGCCTGCCTTAAAGGCCAACGCTCTCTACGAGGATAAGTATTTCCTGGGGACCAGTACCGCCCGGCCCCTCATTGCCAAGGTCCTGGTGGAGTATGCCGTTAAAGAGAAGGCCGTAGCCATCGCCCATGGGGCCACCGGTAAGGGGAACGACCAGGTCCGGTTCGATTTGGGGATCATGGCTTTTGCGCCGGATATCGAGATCATTGCCCCTTGGCGGACTTGGAACATTAAGAGCCGGGAAGAAGAGATCGGATACCTGAAGAAACGGAAAATTCCGGCGCCCACGAAAAAGAGTGATTCCTACAGCCGGGACGATAACCTCTGGCATATCTCCCATGAGGGACTTGACCTGGAGGATCCCGCCAACGAACCTTCCCTGAACCGGATGCTCAAGATGACTGTCCTCCCGGAGAAGGCTCCCAATAAGCCGGAGTATGTGGAAATTGAATTTGAGAAGGGCATCCCCGTGGCGGTGAACGGCGCAAAACTTGACGGGGTTAGTCTGATCCAAACACTGAACAAAATCGGCGGCGCCCACGGGGTGGGCCTGGTGGATCTGGTAGAAAACCGGGTGGTAGGGATGAAGAGCCGGGGGGTCTACGAAACTCCCGGGGGCAGCATACTCTACTACGCACATCAGGAACTGGAACATATATGCCTGGACCGCCAGACATACGCCTTTAAGCAGCAAGTGGCTAATAAACTGGGCGAGGTGATCTACGGAGGACTCTGGTTTACCCCCCTGCGAGAAAGTCTCTCCGCCTTTGTGGACTCCACCCAGCAAACCATCACCGGCAAGGTGCGGCTCAAGCTCTACAAGGGCAGTATCAATGCCGCGGGGGTAACTTCTCCCTATTCCCTCTACAATGCCAGTATTGCCAGCTTTACCACCGGGGAACTATACAACCACGCCGATGCCAAGGGCTTTATCCGGCTCTACGGTCTCCCGGTTCTGGTACGGGCGCTTATGCAGAAGGGCCGTAAAGGCGCGAAGACATCCAAGCCTACGGATGCTCATACTGTGGA
>JAITBG010000026.1 GCA_031283725.1 Treponema sp.
CCGAAAAGCCCGTCATTGGTCCAGTCCGTAACCCAGGTTCCCACCGTGGTTACGGAAACAAAATAGACAATGAAGATCACCGCCGCGAAAATCGGCAGGGCAAGGAAACGGTTGGTAACAACGTTGTCTATCCGGTCGGATGCCGTCTCCGCCTTTTTGTTTCGTTTGGTATAGCAATCAGGAATTATCGAGGAGATAAACTCATACCGTTCTTCGGAAACTTTGCTTTCAATATCGCTTCCGCATTGTTCTTCCGCTTTTTTCACAATAGGTTCCGCGCCGGAAAGGGTGTATTTTTCCGCGAACCGGGTGTCCCGCTCAAGGATTTTGACCGCGTAAAAACGCCGCCAGATTTCGTCAATACCGGACATTTTTTCCGTCAACGCCGGTATTGCCTCTTCTATGGGGGCGGAAAACCTGACCGCCGCCCGGCCCCCGCTTTTTCCTCCGGCAACGGATAACGCCTTGTCTATGGCGTGGTTAATCCCCGTACCCTTGAGGGCGGAGATTGCCGCCACCGGGCAGCCCAGCTTTTTTTCCAACACCGCAAGATTAAGCGCATCCCCCGATTTTTCAACCACATCGATCATGTTGACCGCGGCAACCATCGGAATACCGGTCTCCAGAAGCTGGGTGGTAAGGAAAAGGTTCCGCTCCAGATTCGTACCGTCGATAATATTGAGGATTACATCGGGTTTTTCCTCAAGCAGATAGTTCCGGGCAATCACTTCCTCAAGAGAATATGGGGAAAGGGAATAGATCCCCGGCAGGTCAGTAACCGTAACGGTTTTATCACCTTTGAGACGGCCCTCCTTTTTTTCCACCGTAACCCCCGGCCAGTTACCCACAAACTGGTTTGAACCGGTCAAGGCGTTAAAAAGCGTTGTCTTTCCGCTGTTGGGATTTCCCGCTAGCGCGATTTTGATACCCATGTTTTTAAGCCTCCACTTCAATAATCTCGATGTCCGCTTTCCGCAGGGAAAGTTCATACCCCCGGACATTCACCTCAATAGGGTCTCCCAGAGGCGCCACTTTGCGTACCAGAATTTCAGTATCCCTGGTGATACCCATGTCCATGATGCGGCGTTTTACCGGCCCCTGCCCGTGGAGTTTTACAACTTTGACCCGCTGACCGGGCATTGCTTCTTTCAGAGTTCTCATAATTTCCTCTTACCTAAAATATTCTAAATAAATATCCTGTTCGCTATTTCTTTGCTGATAGCCACCCGGACATCCTTTATATTGACAATAAGATTTCCCCCGAACATTGACACCACCGTCACCTCGCTGCCCACCGTAAAACCCATTGTCTCCAGCCTCTTTTTTGTCTCATCAGGGCCGCTGATACGCTTGATTGCTCCCGGCGTCCCCCTTTCGAATAATGCTAAAGGCATCGTAATGCAGACCTCCTACGAAATGTTATCTTAGGATAACTCCTGTCCACTATAAATCTTCTCTGAAAAAATAGTCAAGTAATATTATCTTAAAAGCAACAAAACAGGAGTGATTGTTGCATTGTGGGACAAAAAACAGCATCATGCACTTTTGACCTTGACAATAACTAGGTGAGAGAATAATTTATATAAAGTTAGACTAGTCTAATAATATCTATCAGGAGAATCTTATGAAAAGGTACTTACGTATCATGGCAATCGTATTGTTATTGCCCTTCATGTTTTTAGGCTGCCAGACAATCCGGGGCAATAAGGAACCGGAACTGGCACAATGGAACGGGACTTATAACTCCCTGTCGAGTTACCTGGACGAACCGTCTTTTGCGGGAATCTTTGCAGAAAAAGCCACAGCCAAGACTGCTCTTGCCGAATATCTGGTAACGGATTTTGCATCTCTTAAGATTGACGGCGACACCCTTACCCTCTATACCGCCCAAAACGCCGGAGGCAACTCTACAAAAATAAGTTACGCCTTCAAGCAAACAATTGAACCTGGCAGGGGAGTTTGGTATGCCTTTGAGTCGGATCGAAGCGATAAATACAAGTATTTGATCGCCACCCTTCCCGGCCAGGACAATCCCGAAGGGGCGCTTCACTTCCATTTCCGTTACGGGGCTGCGGGTTTTGACGCCCTTGCCGCAGGCGCTAATCTTCCCACCGCGGTGAAAGCGGGAACAGCCGCCGATAAAGTGCAGGAGGTGATTGAAGAATTTTTTGAGCGTTTTGCGTCTCAGTAAAGGAATCGGCGCCGGTCCCATACTCCGGCGCCGCATAAGCCGCGATCCACCCGGCGAAATCACACGTCCTGCCGGCGCTGTCCAGACGCGGAAACGTTCAGCCCGGTTATAAACCAATTTTAATACCCATTCTCCGGATTCACGGTACGCCGCTTTTCCTCTGGAAGCGCTCAAATAATTTTATCTTAAATGCAACAAAACAGGGGTGATTGTTGCATTGTAGGACAAAAAGCACCACGCCATGCGTCATTGACAAAACCCTATAAGACTTTATATGCTCAAGAAGGAGGCGGCTGTCTCGTTATGAAGCAAAAAACCATAACAACGGAAATGACGAAAACCTACATAGCCCAAAGCCTTATTCTTTTGATGCAAAAGAAACCTTATACCGATATTTCCATTGGCGAAATAACCGCCAAGGCAGGGGTTAACCGTTCAACATATTACAGGAATTTTAGTTCGAAGGAAGACATCGTTAAATTCTACATCAATAAAATACATCATGAGTACCGTCATATTTTTAATAAGAATGAGCCATATAAAATTCATTTGGAAAAATTATTAACTCATTTTCTGAAATATAAAAAAGAATTCATATTGATTTATAAAAACGGCTTGGCTCATCTCATACTGGAAACTTTGAATGGTTTTTATAAGCCGCTCATGAAAGATAAAACTATATCCTTGGAAGAACAAGTAAAATTTTGGTGGTACACCGGAGCGATTTATAATTCCTTTTTATGGTGGATTTCCAATGAGATGTGGGAAACCCCAAAAGAATTAAGTGATATTTTCGAGGTAATACTTTCAAATATATGCGACTATGAATTTCTCAAGCAGCCATTTTTGGTTACTGACGAGCAGTTATTAAATATTGAATGAATTGATAAAAAACATATCGTAGTTTATCCATATCAAATAAAAAAGGGGGAAGCCTCCCCCACGCTTCAAAGCCTGCGGCTTTTCCGCTTCCCCCTCTGCGGGGGATAGCCCCCGCAACGCCCCCAAAGACAAATAAGTAAAAACCGCTTTGCGGTTTTTCCAAATCATTCACCTTCGCCAACCGCCGCCCTTATCCCCATTGCGGGACATTTATTCCGTAAACCCCTTGTCATACCCCTTGCTTATGCGTCCGGTGAGCGGACGCGCAAGGGGTACGCCAACCCTCCGGCCTTCGGCCTCCGGGTGCGGGGCATG
>JAITBG010000150.1 GCA_031283725.1 Treponema sp.
AAGCCAATGAGCCGCTCCCTGCCGGTGGAAAGCTGCTCCCACCTCGTAATCTTTGCTGTTTAAGGTCAGTTTTACCGGATAGAATAGTCTTTCCGTTTGACCTTCAGACGGCGCGGAAGCATAACCTTCCAAATAGGACAT
Source organism: Treponema sp. (assembly GCA_031283725.1). Classification (GTDB taxonomy): domain Bacteria; phylum Spirochaetota; class Spirochaetia; order Treponematales; family Breznakiellaceae; genus Termitinema. The sequence continues at coordinate 142 of JAITBG010000150.1, forward strand.
TCTAATTTTCTCCCGCATACCGGATCCGGTACAAAAACTATAACCCGGTCCGCCCGTTATGCTCAAGGCAAAAAGACAGATATAACAGAAAATTATAAATTGTTTATGCTCTGTTAATGGTCTTTCGCGTATGAATCATATATTTTTTCAGTATGAACAGAAACACGATGCTTTGTATAGGCTTCATCATCGTTTGTTTTACCGAAGCCCGGGGCCAGACTGTTTTGCCGCAAAGAACCCTGACCGTTGATGAGGCGGCAGGCATAGCGCTGGAAAAAAACCTCGGCCTGCGGCGGAGCGCCCTGGAAACCGCCGGGAAAAAGAGGGCCGGCGAACGGTCCTGGAACAGCCTCTTGCCTTCCGTGAACGTCTCCGCCGGGATGAGCCATCCCAGCTCGCTTACCGGAGCCGTATCCCCGGCACAAAACAACTGGACTCCGGGCCTTTCACTTTCGGCGTCCCTCAGCATATCTACCGGGGTGATAGAAAATATAAAAAAAGCCCGGACAGACTATGAGGCGGGGCTTTTAAACCACGAAGCGGCCCGGCAGGAACTGGAACTACAGGTACGGAAACTCTTTTATCAGATTTTGCTGTTACAGGCCAATAAGGATTTGGCGTCCCAAAGCCTGGAAAGCGCCCGGGAACGGTATGAGGAAAGCGCCGCCCTTGCAAAGGTCGGGCAGGCTTCCCGGCTGGACGAACTGTCGGCCCGGGTGGATATGGAAAACCAGCGGCCCCAGGTGCGGAACGCCGAGACCTTGTACGCTAACGCCCTGGATTCCTTTAAGGCGGTTTTGGGCATTGAACAGAAAACCGAATTGCTGTTACAGGGAAGCCTCGAATCCGCGGACGGCGTCAGTATCGGTGGAGACCGCCGGGACGTATCCCCGGATGAATCCCTTGAAGCAGCAGCGTTACGGCAGGGGATAAAGGCCCTGGAGGCCCAGCGAAAGGCGGCGTGGCACGAAGCGCATATACCGGCTCTGCGCGTATCCTGGAACGCCAATCCCCTTTACAACAATGACGCCTGGAATGACAACGGTTCTTTTTCTATCAGCCTGGGAATGAACATAGACAACTTTCTGTCCTGGTCCGCATCAAGGACACAACTGGATGCCCTTGACGACAGTATTTTGTCCTCCCAATTACAACTGGCCGAATCAGTGAGAAACCGGGAAGACCGTGTCAGGCAGTACGAACGGACGATAAGCCAAACCATAGAGACGATAGAAGCCCTCGCCCTGAATGTGGAATTGGCGGAAAGCACCTATAAAATGTACGGGGACGCCTACCGTCAGGGCGCCGCGGATTACCAGAGCCTGCGTAACGCCGGGGACAGCCTGTTACAGGCGCAGTATCAGGTTCAGCAGGAATACTACAATCTTATCGCGGCGGTGCTGGATATGGACAAAGAATTGAACAGGGCGTTTACGTTTTAGGAAACCAGGGGGAATCATGAAGAAATTTATTCTGTTACTAATTGTAGCGGCTCTTGCGGCGGGTTTTATTTTTATTCCCCAAAAACTGGCGGGCAATAACGCTGCCCTACCGGGACCGGGCGGCAGGCCGGGGGGCCCGGAAAGCCGGGACACGGTCTTCGCGGTACGCACCGCAAATGCGGAGAGACGGACCCTCCAGGCGTACATCGAGGTGAACGGCAACATCGTCAGCGAGGAACAGGTAGCGGTAGTACCCGACGCCGCAGGCAGACTGGTTTCCATGAAGGTCAGTCTTGGTTCCCCGGTACGAAAGGGCGCGCTGGTAGCGGAGGTCGATCCCTCCCGTCCGGGCACGGCCTATTCGTTAAGCCCCGTCTACGCGCCGGTTTCCGGAACCGTGGTCTCCAATCCCCTCAGTATAGGATCCACGGTTTCTACCGGCACCACCTTACTGACCCTGTCGGCGGCGGGGTCAGTGGAAATAGAGGCCGCCATTCCTGAACGGGAAGTGGGGCAGCTCCGCACGGGGCTGCGGGCCGATGTATTCCTGGAGGCTTTTCCTGGGGAAGTTTTCGCGGCGGAAGTGATCCGCCTTTCCCCGGTGCTGGATCCGGTTTCCCGGACAAAGCAGATTGTCCTCACCTTTGTCCGGGAAGACCCCGGATCAAACCGGATCAATCCGGGAATGTTCGCGCGGATTAAACTGAACACCCGAACCTATCCGGACGTGGTGTCCGTCCCCGAAGAAGCAATAGTTGAAAACCGGGGAAAGACGGCGGCCTATGTGGTGCCGGAGGGAACAGCACAGGTAAGTATGAGGGAAATAGAAACCGGGGTAAGCGTTGACGGGGAAGTCGAGATAAAAAGCGGCCTTGCTCCTGGGGAAGCGGTGGTGGTTCAAGGGCAGCAGTTTCTTACCGACGGCGCCGCGGTCCGGGTCATCGGCAATCAATGAAAGGAGTCGGGGTGATGTCAGGTGGAAGCGGCTATCTTCTCGCGGACCAGGGTTTTGATAACCTCGGCAGGACTGGTGTGAGCGGTTTCGGCCTGGGAACGGATATAAGCCGCCGTAACCGTATCAAGGGCGGCGAGCAAATCCCGCTGACGGGTAAAAAACCCGCCCGCTCCGCCTTTCA
>JAITBG010000164.1 GCA_031283725.1 Treponema sp.
ACTGCTGTATTGTGCTGCGAATAAGAGTAAGAAGGAACCGAAGAAACCGAATACGATAAAAGAAGCGGTAGATTATCCGGGATGGTTGGGAGGGCCGAAACGGGCGCCCTGTGACGGGCCTCCCGGAGTCAAAACGATATGGATAGGGCTGATGAAATTATATATACTGCTGGCTTACCGGGAGTACCTCGCATGATTCTGTGGGTCAAGTTTAGTCTGCAGACGGGGTCTCGCTGAAGCTTCTGAATGGTAATTATGTTCTTGAAATAGCATATCCCCTTGTTTCACTCAAAGAGATCAACGGACCGGATATTCTTTTTGGTTCCGCCATATTTGATTCCGGGGGAATGGTTCTTGCGGGGGAGAATGAAAAGCGAAGGGTTGATTTTACATCCGCTAATAATTACCTGATAGGGGTGGAAAATTCCCGAATAGAAAATGACGGATTTATCCTGGAGGGAGGACTTACCTTACAATGGGCCGGCCGGAATATTTCGATCCCGGCGGGGAATTTCAGGATACTTCCGGATTACAGTATAACCGGAAGCGCCCCGGATAAGGAGTCTTTATACCAGCTTGGCGGCTGGTCCATAAGCGGAAGGGGCATTCAGTTTGATATTGACCGGATACGGATAGGCTGCAACCGGATCCTTTTCCGGGAAATAGAAATTGATATTGGGGAGATCCCTCTTAGCCTTGGGGGAGAGCTTTTGCAGGGGATTGTTCAGAAACAGGATATGGGGATTTCCCTCCTCGGCGCTGTAGCGAAGATAACCGAGACACGGTTCTCCGTTGAGGGAATTGAAGCTACAGTAATTGTTGTTTTACCCGCATATCTGGGGGGCAAATCCCTTGTTTTTGATGCCGTGGGTTTTCAGGCCGACGGGGGATTTTTTATAGAAAAGAAGATAGATCAATTCGGTTTTACTGCCCTTGATTTTTCTTTCAGCATGGAAGAAATTACTCTGGATAAACTCGGTCTTCATGCGGCACAAGCCTCTATCTCCCTGCCGGAATCCATGGAAAGGATCAGCATCGGCGTTCAGGATTTGCGAATATCCAATACCGGGGCGGTTAGTATAGGGAGCACCGAAATAAGCCCCTTTACACTTTGGAATATGAAATTTTCTCTGAATAACTTTTCTATTGTTAATGAAGAGGTAAATTTTGTCGGCAATGTTTGTCTTCCCGAAACTATACAGGGGGAATTATCCGAAAGGGAAATACAAATCCAGGATTTTAAGGTGAAACTTGACGGTAGTATACTTTCCCTGGATATATATCTGGACGGAGAATATACGGCGCCTCTTGCCGAAGCCTGGGATCTTCTGTTCCGGAATATCAGGGTTATCTATTCTGCGGGACAACCATGGATAACAGCGGATTGGGTAAAATTACTGTTTCCCCAGGAATATCCGGTTCAGGATGCGTATGTAGAAAGTGTTAAATTTAACCCCCTGACTGGGCAGTTTGCGTTTTTCGAATGTAGAATTGATACGGCTATTCCTATGAACTTTCTAGGTATTGATTTTATGCTGAGCGGGCTGTCTGTCACTTCTGAATTGACCCTCCGGTTTTCCGGGTCTGTGCGTTTTTCCAATCCGGAACTACCGGCTTTTCTTGCTGGAAAGACCGTAAATTTCCAGTGTTTTGAAATACGCTCCGATGGAACTCTTGGGACCGTACAAATCGCTCTGGAGGGCCTTGAGGGGGGTATTATTCCGGGTATAGACGGTTTGGTACTAAAGAAGGGACATATATCGTTCATTAAAGAGGAAGACAAATCTCTGATCCTGGACATAGGGGGTAATATCACCCTGACCTCTTCCATGCCTGCGGGTTTAGCGGGAGCCGCGTTAAAAATAGAAACATTTACCTTTGATACCGCCACCAGGGAAATAAAACGGCTAAAAGCTTCGGTGGTTTTACCAACCGCAGATCTTTTGGGGAATTTCTTTTCAAAATTCTCTATTGGCATCGATTGGAACGAGGTTAAACAGACAGGCTTTTTCAATTTATCGGGTGATCTTAGCCTTCCAAGCAGCTTTCCTGCGTTCTTGGCCGGGAAAAAGGCCACGATCAGCAATTTTAAGATTGGCTTCGACGGGACCATACAGTCATTCACCGCAAAATATTCTACGGAGAAAAATAAAGCCTATGATGCCTTTGGATTCCTGCAGCTGTCCGACGTGGTCATTGTGGCGGCCATGAAATCAGGGGTGATGAAATTCGATTTAACGGGAGCGGTGATACTTCCTGCGGATAAATTTCCCCAAGGCGTGGGAGGATTGCGGACATCCATAACCATGGAATATGACACTTCAAAGGGATTGGAAAGCGCCTATGCGGCGGCGATTCTGCCGAACCAGAAATTATTTGGCACCATGGAATTACGAAACGGGACGGCGGGTATTTTTAAACCCGCAGGAAAACCCCTGGAAATATCCGTTGGAGGCGAATTGCTGCTACCGGATTTCTTTCCCGCAGGGCTTCGGGGGATCACCGTGGGGATACAAAAATTTATCATAAACACCTCAGGCGAAATTCAGGATGTAAATATCAGCGCTTCCGGCTTAAACGTTAAAATATTCGGAATGGCGGACATAACTAATGGAAGCCTGAATTTTAGAAAAGGTACGGGGAATGAATTTTTGATCGTCATGGACGGCAGTGTCCAGCTTAGTAGTACGGGGCTGCCGGATAGTATCAGGAATGCATCACTGGTAATAAGAAGCCTGGAATTATCCACCCGGGATGGGTTGACGGCCTTTGATGTAGGTATAAACTCTGAAATTAGCATCTTTATTCTTGGGGGAATCATTGTAAACGTCAGCAGCCTAAACCTCAGCGAATCCGGAATAAGTATCCGCGCCGGCGCTAAGTTTCCTTCAAACTATCCAAATGGATTAGCCAATGCCCTGATTTCCCTGAAAACCCTTAAGATTGGGTGGAATGGCTCCATACAGGATATCAGCGGCGGCCTTGGAGCATGGTCCATGACCATTGCGGGATTTAAAGCGGTGATTGACGAACTCTTTTTTGAGAAGGACACTTCGGGGCAATTTTGGGTAACCCTAAAATCCTGTCGAATACAGATCCCCCATAATTTTGGCAATTTTGGAGGGCAGTATGTTGGTATTAAGAACGCTAAAATTAATTCCAATAACGGAACATTCCTGGGAGATATAGAGATTTCAAAACTGGAAACAGAAATTGCCGGATTTAAGCTGATCATGGATAAACCTTCACTTGAATTTTCCGAGGGACAGATTGGTTTTTCCAAGGTAACATTAAAGCTTCCTGATTTTCTTGGAAAGGGAGAGATCGCCCTGAACAAAGTAAAATTATCCGCTTCGTCTGGTTTACAAGTTTCAGGAGGCGCAGTTAAACTGCCAAACTTCAGCATAGGAGCATTGGCCTTTAGCGATGTACGGGTTAATTTTACTATGTCCACTTCAGACTATTCCCTGGAAGGCGGCGGTTCGGTCCTTATTCCGGGAGCAGGAAATATCGCCGCTGTTCTTGGTTTTACAACAGTAAGCTCAGCCTACCCAATCGGCCTTAAGCGGGCGTATTTTTCTTATACCCTCGCCATGAGCAGAATTCCCTTGGGTAATACCGGCTTATTTATTAATGGCATCAGCGGCGGTATCGCTTATGGCCCCCCCAATGAAGTCCCTGGGATTGCCAAAGGTTTGTTCAATGATAAGGGTCCGCGGATCACCCTGGGACTGCACGTGGGTGATGTCTACGGCGGTACTATTCTTGATATGGACCCCGTCGTTTGGGTTGATATAAGCAACGGTACCTGGGCTTTTGAGGGTAACGCTATGATATTGAAGGGCAAGCTTGATATCAGTGCCAGAGTTACCGCCGCAATGGGATCGAAGGGATTCGTGGGGGAAACGTATGTGAAACTCGCCTTTGCCGAAGGAGGAGTTACCATTTATGTCTTTGATAAATCTGGAAGAACAATTTTCTCCGGCGAGAGGGTAGTGAAATTCGGCATTGCCAAGGGAGCGATAATCGATGCATGGATAATAAAAGTTCCCTCAAGCAGTCTCTGGATTGCGGAGATAGGCACCGCATTTGGACAGTTTAATAACGGAAAATCGGGATTCAAGGGAACAGTGAAGTTACCGGTTATTGGTACCGTAGGTGTTTTCGTAGGGCCGGGAACTTTTGATTTTGGATCCCTGTCAAGTTATACCATAGAAAAACCAAGCTGGATCGAAAGTGTTCAGATTTCCGGCGATCAGGATATTAGCTCCCTGGATCGTAATGATCGAAGTGGAAATGAGGATGTTAGTTACCAGATGTTTATTCCGCCCAAAGGCAGGGATGTTACGGCGCCCCTCAGCATGCTTCATGAGGAGTATGACGGAACCGGAGAAGTTCCAAACAGCGGTCTTGGTAGGATCATCGTTTTGTTTGAATATATTGAAGGAGCGCCCCAATTAACGGTAAGTTCCCCTTCGGGAATTGAATACCGTGAAGGAGTTGAAGGGACCGAAACTGTCGTTGAAGGAAACGGTACTATTCTGGTTATCCATTCCGCGGAAGCGGGGATCTGGCAGCTGCGGGTAAACGGCCTTGCGGAAGAGGCGTACCGGTTAAGCGCTCTGGGCAGTATGGTCATGCCAATGCTTGAAATCCGAGAGCCGGCAGCCATGCAGGAAAAGGTAACCGACGAAGTACGGGTTTGGGGAATAACGGAACAGGGTAAAACCGGGGTCCGTATTTTTGCCCGGGAGGGGACAGGCCTTCCGGGGCTGGAGTTGGGAACATTTGCCGTCGATCCGGACGGTCAATTTGACCTGAAGGTTCCGATACAGGATCTTAGTGACGGGGAATACCTTATCTATGCACAGCTTGATGGGCCGGACGAATATGTGTCTCCCACAGCCTATGCTCCGGGGAAAATTGTAGTAGACAGGAGTGATATACCTATGCTGGCGCCCGGGGAATTACGGGTTGCAGAAACAGATCCGGGAATACTGACCCTCCACTGGAAAAACACCAATGGCGGGCGTACCGAAGGGTACAAAGTTAAAATCCGGAATAATAGGGAAGAAACGGAATCCATTGTATATGTGGGCAATATTACTTCCCTCAGTTTTCCAGGATATGCACCGGGGGAGGACGTGTCTTTCGCCGTTACCGCTTTGGATAATAAGTACCGGGAGGGGCCGTGGTCGGATCAGGTGTTTATCAGATTAGGCAGGGAAAAGCCGATCTTCAATCGTCCGATTGCCCTGACAGAACATTTCCAGGCCCGGGGTTTTAGCGGTGGGTTTATTGAGGGGACCATTAAAGCCGGGGTAGAAAATTTCCTAGTGAGGGAAGACGCTTCCGGATATATAGGGGTCCGTTATATCGGTCCTGAGCAGAATCAGCCGCTTACTATACATTTTGGCTCCCCTGTAAAAGTTCATGAAACAACCGTGGAGATACCCTGGTATATGGGCATTCCCGAATTTGTGGGACCTGCGCTCTATGAGTATCTCTGTGAGTTTTTTAACGAAGCTAATGCCGCTTTGAACAGCGCATTTACCCTGGCGGTGGAAATAAATTGGCCCATGCCTGAAATTACCGCGGTGGAGCCATCTGAAATAAACGGAACAAGTGAGAATATCCTTACCGTATACGGGCATAGCTTTGTACCCGGAACCAGGGCATTCTGGGAAGATGAAGAACTGGTAATCGAGAATGACGGATCTCGTACAGGATTGGGATCAATGCGGGTTGTGTTGCCACCGCGATCCGGTTCCGAAGTAAAACAGAACAATACGGAAAAAGGGGAACTCATCATCCAAGGCCCCGGCGGGGACAGGGCCGTTTTCCCCATAACAGTATTACTGCCTGGTTATAAAATTACCCTTTATACAAGAACTGCGGAAACTGTTCCCGGTGGGAGCGTGGACTATGCCAGGGCCCTCAGTTCCATTAATGGGTTTGAGGGAACTGTATCCTTTAAGACGCTTGATAAATCGGAAGATCTGGAAATTCTCCTTCCGGTAATTGCCGTAAACTCCGCAGGAAGCGCCGCGGGGGTAATAAGGGTTTATGTCGGAGAAAATACCAAGGCGGGCTCTTATACTTCCCGCATTGAAGGAGAAGGGGGAAGGATCTTTGAATTAGTTACTATTGTGCGGGATATTCCTCCTGTTCCCCGCCTTTCCAGTGTGGTTCCCGGTGCGGCGTTTACCGGCGATGAAGTGCATATCCATGGATATGGCCTTGGATTCCAGGGAACCCTCTTCCTCAATGGACGGGATATTCCGGTTTCCCGCTGGTCCGAAGGAGAAATAATTTTTGTTGTTCCCCACGACGGATTAAGCGGCAAAATTCATGTGCTTTCCGCGGGCGGGGAAAGCAATGCCCTTACCTTTACGGTAAAGGACAGGGGCTTTGCCATACATCCCGAAACGGAGAGGCTGGAATTAAGCGCCGGGGAAGAGAAGATTCTCCCCATAGCCGTAACAGGATACGCGGATACGGTTACCCTAAACATCATCTGCGAGCCCAGCGCGCCCTTCACTGCATCCCTGGACAGGGACGAGCTGAAGCCCAATGTCTGGGTAAATATGCGTATCCAGACGGATTCTTTTGCAGGGAACGGAATTTGGAGAATCGTCATCCATGGTACAAGCCGAGGATTTGAATCCGATGCGGAGATAATAGTACATATCGGTAATTCTTTCAGTATTACTACTGCTACGCTTCCCGATGGTCTGGTGGAGGTCAGTTATTACGGTGAACTTTCAAGCCGGAATGCTAGGGGAGAAGCTGCATACCGTGTAGTAGGGGGCAGTTTACCTCCGGGGCTTACCTTGTCGCTCCGGGGAATAATAAGCGGGCGGCCCCTGGAACCGGGTCAATACCGGATGGATATTGAAGCCCAGGATACCGCGGGCTGGAAAGATGTCCAATCCTTCACCATAAAGATTTGGGAAGAAACCTGGGGGCAGGCAGGGAAAGACGGAGGGCGGATATCATCGGTAAGAACGGATCTTCCCGCCAATAATGATACCGCCTGGATCTATGAAGGGAGTGAAATGATTGTACAGCTCATTGGGGCAGAAAATAAAATCATTGCTCTTAGCCGTGACAATCTTACTGCTTTAAAGGCAGGAGACGGACGTCTGTCCTGGAAAGTAAAAGGGAAGTATGAAAAAGCGCTCTATGCCGGCGGCAAACTCTATGCCCTGACAGGGGAAGGGCTTCTTGAAGTCCGGGATCCTCTTAGCGGCGTATTGCTTTGGTCCCGGGAGGAAATCCAGGCAATTAGCAGTGATGGTACTATTATTATTGAAGAGACAAAAACCCGGCGCTTCCTTAGAAACGCCGAACGGGGAACTCTGATTGAAGAACAAAGGAAGGATACGGAAACTCCGATTCCGGTAATATGGCGATACGGTACCGCTTACTTAATTAAAGAAACTAAACTGATTCCCATTTACGGTTCAGGTAAACCCTGGGATGCGGGGGGGAAGATCCTCGCCGCAGCTATGGATTTCCGGGGCGGTGCCGCGGTCATCGAAAATTCCCTGATCCTCTTTGACAGGGATATGAGAGAAACCCGGCGGATATCCTGTTCCCATCATTCAGGAGCCGCGCTGTCCCTGACCGATGATGGGGTGTCGGTATTGGATAACGGAACCCTCTGCTCCTATGACCGGGAGGATCTGAAACTCCAATGGATACGCCGGATAGGCGGTGTTCCGGTGAGTCCCGCTCCGGCGAAGGGCGATGTTTTAGGAAACGGTTTAGAAAAAACGGTAATTGCCGGCCGGGAAGGCTTGGTGGTTTTGAACCGGTATACAGGCGGCGTTATATGGCAGGATGAAAAGCCTTATAACAGTTTTGCTCTCTACCATGAGCGGATTTTTGCGGCGGATACCGGCGGCGCGATCCGGGCCTTCAAAGGGACTGCCAATGCCGCTGGTCCGGAAACGGAAATACGGATTGAGAGTAACGGACTCGGCGGTCTTGATGGCTGGTATACCGGAAAACCGGTGGTCGAAATTACCTGCGCCGACCGGGAAACATATGTCACCGCGATTCTGATGCGGCACAATGACGAACCATGGGAGGATGCTCCGCCGCCGTTTTTACCGGAAGATGGAGAACATCGTATTATTGCGTACGGTGTGGACAGCCGCGGCCTTAGGGGAGCGGAAGTTCAGGTTCAATTCAGGGTTGATACAGAATTACCGGAAAGCGCCCTTACCCTGTCACCGGAGGAGCCGGAAAGCGGCTGGTATAATCAAGCCCTTACGCTCACCCTGGATGCCCGGGATGATGTTTCCGGAATCGGCTGGATCTGGACTTCCACGAAAAGCTCCGCCGGAAATACGGTCTCATCCTATGGGGGGCCCATGGTTTTGGCGGATCAGGGAATATACATATTTTCCTGGTATGCCCTGGATTGTGCGGGGAACCGGGAGGAAACACAGCGGCGGGATATCAGGATTGATCTTGAGCCGCCCTATGCGGAGGCATCGGTGGTTTATGATCAGGCAGTAGGAGAAATGACTGTTAATGCCTGGGACTCCCTGTCGGGTATAGCGGTTATTGAATACCGGATCAACCACGGCAGTACGGAGCAGTACCGGGAACCGCTGCTGTTTACGGACCCTGGAACGTATAAAGTCAGTTACCGGGCGGTGGACTGGGCAGGAAACGCCGGCCCCTGGCAGAATAGTGACGTGGTTATTACGCAGAATAATAGCGGGGTAGTGCGACACGAGGTCGCTTGAAATAGCTGACTAAGATATGAAAAGGAGGTGAGAGAACGAAGAACTATCTTTCAGTCTACCCCTTCCATTTGGGGTAATGCTACCTGCCGGTGCGTGTCTGGTAACGGACGGGTGCTAAGCGGCGGGGACAACGCGGTAAACGGATACCCCTGTTCCGGTAACGCAAGCATA
>JAITBG010000168.1 GCA_031283725.1 Treponema sp.
GTTTTTGCTGATATAAAATTTCCGCACGAGCTGGTCCAGCGTAATAGGTTTATGTAAGTTGCTGTTCAAATAGCTTAATATGCTCTGAATCTTTTCATTCTCAATCCCGGTCATGGTCATGTTTTGCACATGGATTTGATAGATATGGGTAAGCAGCGAAATAGTGCGGTGTTTGAGGGCCATCTTTTGCAATGATTCTTCCATTTCCTTACAGTCAAGTATAGATTGAACTAAAAACCGCATCCTGTGTGTGGATAAATTGGGATAATATAAATGCGAAGCATGGAAAATTTCCGGCAATAGGAACTGCTCCGATTCATCCAGTAAATGCGGCTTAAAATGAATGGAGAGCCGTTGATGGAGGCGGGTCGATTTTGTAATAACCCCATGAATACTATTTGGAGGAATCAGCAGCAAACTTTCCGGGGTCATAGCATAACGGACACCTTCAATCTGGCGATCTACATCCCCGCGGATAAAATAATATATCTCATATTCGGCATGGCAATGAATGTCGGTATAGATTTCATCGCTTTCCTGAGACCAGATATAGACCAAATCCGTAGTCAAAATATCCCTTTTTATCATCCCCTGCCGCCTTCATACATCCGCATCTTACAATATCATAAACCTATTCATCCGCTATTCCATTATACAGCCGGAATCGGGATATTTGCAATGTATTTTTTGTTTTCTGCAATGGCGTTTTGAAAATACCGGCTATAAACTGGTAATTATCATTTCCGAGCAGGGACGGAGAGCGCCGGACACGGGACGGGAAGTTTCCGCGCCGGGACGGAGAACGTCAGAGCGCGCCTCGGAACCGCCGGGGGCGGGACGAGGAGCGTTCGTGCCGGGACGGAAAGCGTCAGGGGCGGCTCGGAGAATGTCCGGGACGGGACGGAAAGCGTCAGAGCGCGTCCCGGAAGCGCCGGGGAATGAAGCGAAAACGCCGGATTATTCCGGCGATAAAGATACGGAGGTTTATATGCCGCATCATGATTGGATTCCGTCTAAGGAATCGGATTTTCAGGAGCTTGTGTCGAAATGGGAAACGGAACTGGCAGACTCCGCCAAGCGGACGGCCTACGGCTGGGTCGCGGAGGAGTGTGAGCGCGTGCTGGCCCTGCTCACGGACTTTACGGTCAAGCGGGCGGCTTACGCAAGCGTGGACTCCACGGAAAACCGCATCGCCAAAGACGCCGCGCTGAAGGCCGCCGCCGACGCCATGCGGGACTTCGCCAACACGAGCATCCGCTATAACCATCGTATGTCCCCTGACGCGAAGAAACACATGGGCGTAGATACCCGCGACAAGACAATCACGGAGGTTCCGGTACCAAAGGGTTTTCCGGTGTTTTTCATGCGGAACAGCGACTACCGCAAGCTCCGCTTTGAATTGCACGAAGAGGGCAGCGAGCGGCGGGCGATTCCTGATAACTACAACGGCGCGGTGTGTTACTATGCCCTTGACGATGCGCCCGTTACCGATGAATCGCGGCTTGTTATGAGCCAGCTCCTCAACACGGCGCTGTTTGACTGGCAGTTCGGCCCGGAAGCCGACGGGAAGGTCTTTTCCTGCATCCTCAAATGGGAAACCCATTCGGGTAAGCAGGGACCGCCTTCGCCGGTACAGTCGATTAAGATATGGTAAAAGTGAACATCCTTGAGGGATTTCATTTAATTATTTTTTGGAGGTTTCTATGAAGAAAAGGAAGATGAATTTATGAAAAAAATATCCCTTGAAAAAAGTATCCTGAACAATTGGCAGCTCTATATGCTAATCCTGCCGGCGCTGGGGTATCTGATTATCTTTAACTACCTGCCGATGTACGGCGTGCAGATCGCGTTCAGGAATTACAAGGCGGTGGAGGGAATCACCGGAAGCGTCTGGGTGGGTCTCGGTCATTTCAGAACCTTCTTTCAAGCCCACTACAGTTCCCGGCTTATTGTCAATACCTTTCTCTTGAACTTCTACGGCCTTCTTTTCGGTTTCCCGATTCCCGTTTTTCTTGCCATTCTGATAAACAATTTACGGAACCGGCATTTCAAAAAATTTGCCCAGACCGTGATCTATGTGCCCCACTTTATCTCCACCGTGGTCCTGGCCGGGATGCTCTATATCTTCCTCTCTCCCGTTAACGGCATCATCAACAAGGCCGTCCTGTCTCTGGGAGGAGAGGCGATCTTCTTCCTGAACGAGGAAGCGTGGTTCCGGTCGGTGTTTATCATCTCCGGAATCTGGCAGGGGGCGGGCTGGAGCTCGATCCTCTACCTCGCCGCATTAGCGGGGGGTGGACCAGGAACTCTACGAGGCAGCTACCATTGACGGGGCCACAAAGTTACAAAAGGTCATTCATATCGACTTTCCCTGCCTCCTCCCCACGGTTACCATGATGCTGATCCTCAACTGCGGCTCCCTGCTTTCCAGTTCCACCGAGAAGACCCTGCTGTTCCAGACCGGAGGGAATATGGCCAAGTCTGACATCATCGGGACCTATGTTTACACCATGGGGCTTACCCAGGGGCAGTTCTCCTATACCGCCGCCATCGGCCTTATGGTGAATGTGGTGAATTTTGTTTTGATCCTTTCGGTCAACCAGTTGTCGAAGCGGCTGAAGGGCGAAACCCTGTTTTGAAGGAGTGATAAAAATGGCATCTACCGTTTATACTAAATATAAATTAGACCCTATGAGGGAAGTCTGGCAGGATCGCGCGTTTAACGGAATCGCTCTGTTTTTGGTGATCCTGATTCTGCTCCTCATGCTCTATCCCCTGTATCTCATCGTCATCAGTTCCTTTTCCAATCCGGAGCTGGTCGCATTAGGGGAAGTTACCCTCTACCCGAAAAAGATATCCCCCGTAGGGTACGAAGCTTTGCTCTCGTATAATGCCCTGTGGAAATCCTATCTCAACTCAATCATCTACACTATTGTTGGTACGAGCATCAGTATCGCGGTAACCATGGGTGCGGCCTTTACCCTGTCCCGAAACTTTCCGGGCAAAAAAATCATCACCTTTCTTTTTGTGTTCACCATGTTTTTCAGCGGGGGCCTCATTCCCACCTTCATGGCGATGAGGAACATCGGGCTTTACAACAACCCATGGATCTGCATCCTCATGGGTTCCGTTTCGGTATGGAACGTGATGGTGGCCCGGACCTATATCAAATCCACGATCCCCGAAACCCTTTATGAAGCGGCGGTTTTGGACGGGGCTTCCTACTGGCGGTATTTTATCCATGTGGTGCTGCCCCTTTCGGGTACGATCATTGCGGTACTATCGGTTTATTACGGCGTGGGCAAATGGAACGATTACTGGACGGGGCTGGTCTACATCGCCAAGGAACAGTTCATGCCCCTTCAGACCGTACTGCGGCGGCTCCTTGCTACTCTGGGAACCAATACTGACCTGGTTAATATGTCAGGGGATATTTCCGAAGCATGGATTATCAGAATGCAGCGGGCGGAGTTGGCGAAGTACGGCATCATCGTGATAACCACCGCTCCTGCGGTGGTTCTTTACCTTTGTATGCAGAAGTTTTTTGTTAAGGGTGTCATGATCGGCAGTATTAAGGGCTGATAAGGGTGTTTTTACCTTTATTTTATGGAGGAATAGTATGAAGAATAATTTTGTTTCTGCACCTTTGTATGCAAAAGTTTTTTGTCAAGGGTGTTATGATCGGCAGCATCAACGGTTGATAAGGGTGTTTTTTAACTTTATTTATGGAGGAATAGCATGAAGAATTTATGGAGAGATAGTATGAAGAAGAGTTTTGTTTCTACGGCTCTACTGGTCATGGCGGTTTTTGCGGGTATTTTCGTATCCTGCAAAAAATCTTCCGGCAACGGGCAGACGGCGGCGGCCTCATCGGAACCGCTTGAGGTGCTGGTGTGGATGCGGGACATCGCCGATTACAGTACCATGGAGTATTACAAAAACCTGGAGGCGGAGACCGGTATCAAAGCCAATCTGACCACCACCGTGGACGGTTCGGAGTGAACCACCAAGACGAATTTGATGTTCGCATCGGGGGAGTATGCCGATGTGATCCTTCGAGGCAATATTGAAGTTGAGCAGTACGGGGTGGATCAGAAAATACTTATCCCCCTTGAGGACTACATCGAAAAATATATGCCGAACTACAAGGCGCTCCTGGCCCGGGA
>JAITBG010000175.1 GCA_031283725.1 Treponema sp.
CGGGCTTTGGCGGAACTCTGGGGGCTGCTTCGGGACGGATCGGTGGAAAGCGCGGATGTCCTGGAAGCGGCTTTTGAGATGGATCGTATCCTTGGGCTGAATATCGCCGCCAAGGCTGCGGTAGAAGCAGAAAAGCGGTTGGATATGGATCGGGGAAACCCGGAAGAAATAGCGGAAATTGAGGCGCTCATAGCGGAAAGGGCGAAAGCGAAGAAAACAAGAGATTTTACCGCCGCAGATCGAATACGGGATACCCTGAGAGAGCGGGGGATTCTGCTGGAAGACGGTCCCAAGGGAGCCGTATGGCGCCAGATTTAACTGTAGAATAATGTAACAACCAAGGGGATAAATTGTTTTCAATATCAGATGGAGGTGGGGCCATTGGACAAAAGTTCGTTGTGGGATTCCGTCAGCTTTACGATGCCGTATTCCCCATATTGTTTCGAGTGGTGTATCGTATAATCGGCAGCGAAGAAGCTACGGAGGATCTTTGTCAGGACGCTTTTTTCCGTTTGTACGAGAAGAAGATTGTGTTCCCCAACCCTGAGGAGGCCAAATACTGGCTTATCAGGGTGGCGACAAACGCGTCTCTGAATTATGCAAAACGTAAGGACAGGGAACGCAAGGCCTATCAGAGAGCGTTTCAGGAGAATACGCGGAGTCCGGAGACCGGCGAAAGCGAATTGTTAAAGAAGGAAACTAAGGAGGAAATTCGGGGGGGATTGAAAAAACTGCCGAAGAATTTGCGAATAGTTTTAATTTTAAGAGAATATGGTGAGCTCAATTATAAAAAAATTGGTCAAATTCTTGGCATTAGCGAAGGCAATGTCAAGGTTAGGGTATTTAGAGCCCGGGAGCGTTTAGCCGGGCTTTTAAGGAAGGATGGTTCGTATGTGCCCTGATCCCCAAATGCTTTCCCTTTATTACGACGGGGAGCTTCCGTCCCCTTGGAAAGAAAAATTGGAATCCCATCTGGAGGGCTGTTCCCCCTGTAGGGAGCGATTAGAACAGTTCCGGCGGCTCTCCGGATCCCTGGAGCGCGGAAGTTCCATACAAGCCCCGGCGGAACGGGTCTGGCTTCAGTTGAACAACGCCGAAGCCCTGGAGCGGAAAGTCCCGGCGCGAATCTGGAGCCGTTCCGTTTCGGTGCCCCTGCCTCTGCTTATCGCCGTAGCGGCGCTGATCCTGGCGTTTGGCGTTTTCTTTGTCAGAACCCCCCGGGCAGCCGCTCCGGATGATTCAGCCCTGGCCGCTCTTGATATGCGGACCATCGTACCGGTATCAGATTTGGACGGGGTTTTGCAGTACCTGGGAGATGATTATTCCCCGGATATCATGATTATCCGCCTGCCCGAAAGCAGGAGTTTTATGAGCTCCGGAGAACCGGCCATAATCAGGGCGGCGGAGTACGGCGCAGGTAAAAGATCCCAATGAACCGGCATCCTCATTTACAAAAACTTACACTCATTGGGGGCTTGCTATTTTTGGCAGCCGGAGCAGCGGTTTCCGGCCAAGAGTCCCCCCTGGATAGCCTGATCCCCGGTTTACGGGAACGGGCGGTGGTGATAAATATCGTTGCCCGGATCGTGGAGAGGGACCAGGAAGAAATCTGGAATTCCAACAACTCAAAAGTAACCATATTGGGAAGGCCGGTGAGCCTTAAGCTTATCGGAGAAAATATCGTAGTCTATGCCCAATTCACCCCCTATCAGCAGGAAAATGGGCAGAGTCTTCTGGTTGCCCAGGGCCAGATCTGGATAAAAGTGCCCAACGAAGGAGTCCATTACCAGACAACGTTTCAATCAATTCCCATAGAATTCGGTGAGCAGATATATTTCTTCCCCTTAGGGAAGGTGAGTTCCAGAAACGAAGCCTATATAGAAATCCAGTTGGAATTGCGTCCCTATACGGAAAACGCCGGGAAGGAGCCGGAGAGCGCATTACCGGAATGAGACGGTCTTTTTTTGCATTTTCCCTCTTGTTTTCATTTATATTCCTTTTTTCATGCGCCGACCGGCAGCCCCGGATACACTCTATTAATCCCCGGATTGGGATGATGGGAGAGGTCCTCACTATTCTGGGGGAAAATTTCGGGGATACCCGGGAGGAGTCATACGTTACCATAGCGGGGATTTCCCCCACCACTTTATCTTATATCGAATGGAGCGATACCCGGATTTTGATACAGATTCCCGAATTCGGAAATTCCGGGCTGGTTTATGTGTACCGGGACGACAAAAAAAGCAACTCCGCTCTATTTTCCAACCGGACAACCATGCCTCAGACTATCCAAGGGGAATATACCGGTATAGGACCCCGTATCATTACGGTGGAGCCCCAGATTGGGCAGATAGGCTCCGCAATTACCATCAGGGGAAACGGTTTCGGCGCATCCCGGGAAGGAGGGGGGGTCTTTTTTGCCTGGAACACGGAGCCGTCGTCATCAGCCGCAGCAGGTCTAAGCGGCCCGGTCTCGGTGGAAGTTTCGGAGACCGAGTTCGGTTACGAACTTTGGAGCGAACGGGAGATACGGGTTAGGGTCCCCGACGGGGCTATAGGGGGAAACCTCACGATCCAAACCCCCCGGGGAAATACCCGGCCGGTGTTTTTCGATATTGCCGCTAAACCGGGAACAAAGACCTTCAAAGAGAAACGGAACTACGCCATCTCTTACTCCGTTGATATACAGGTGGAAAAAGCGGGGAGCCCGAACAGCCTCTACCTTTGGTTTCCCCGGCCGGTCAATTCCTCTTCCCAGCGAAATGCCCAGATTCTGTTCCGTACTATGGAGCCCTTCATCGAAAATTACCGGGGAACTACGCTCTTCCAGGTAAAGGATGTACAGAGCGATACCAATATGGGGATCACCCTGTCCTATCTGGTGGAGGTTTACGCGGTGGAAACCACTATCAGATCCAATTCGGTGACTCTCGTCTCACCCGATCCGTCCCCGATTAAGGCGGCCTATACGACGGCGAACTCCCGGCTCCCTGCGGATAATCCCCGGATAAAAGAATTGACCGCCTCCCTTGTAGGGAGGGAGCAAAACCCTTATATCCGGGCCCAGCGTATCTACGAGTACCTCCTCAACCAGGGAGGTATACAATGGCCGCTTCCGGGAGAAACGCCGGAGGAAGCGCTGTCTCCAGAAGGCCTCCTGGAAGCCCTGGAGAAAAAAAAGGCGGACCCCTATACGGCTACCCTACTCTTCTGTACCATGGCCCGCTCCGCGGGGATACCTACGATTCCCGTTTCCGGGGTCCTTCTGGACCGGAACCGTACGTTCAGCCGTCATTACTGGGCTGAGTTCTGGATAGACGGTTTCGGCTGGGTACCGGTAGATGTCGCCCTGGGAGCGGGAGCCGTCCCCCCATCCTTTATACTCCGGGCGGATAGGGCAAACTACTATTTTGGTAACCTGGACAGCCAGCGGATAACCTTCTCCCGGGGCTTTACCACCCTTTCCCAGATGGACCCCCGGGGCCGGGTTTCTGTACGGGAAAGGAATTATGCCCTACAAAATATCTGGGAAGAAGCCGTAGGAGGCCTGGAGTCCTATTCATCCCTATGGAGTGATGTTACCATCAACGGGGTCTATTATCAATGAAAAAGGGGCATGGTATGATAACGGTTATTTCTTTAGGCGGTTCTATTGTAGCCCCCGGCGCGGTGGACGAAGCGTTCCTTAAAGGCTTTGTCTCCCTGATCCGGGAATTCCTCAATGCGGATGCGGAACAGCGTTTCATATTGGTGGTCGGCGGCGGCGGACCCGCCCGGGTCTATCAGAAGGCGTACCGGGAGATCTCTGCAAGTACGGGTACTAACGCACTGGATACTGAGGCGGATTGGATCGGCGTAATGGCCACCAGGCTCAACGCCCAACTGGTCAGGGCGCTTATGGGTACGTGGTGTTCCCAGGAGGTGATTACGGACCCCACCCAGGCGGTGGATATGACCGGGCGGGTCCTGGTGGCAGCGGGCTGGAAACCGGGTTTCTCCTCGGACAACGACGCAGTGCTTCTGGCGGAACGGTTCCGGGCGGATACGGTGATCAACCTCTCCAACATCGAACAGGTCTACACGGACGATCCAAAGAAAAATCCCCAGGCAACACCGATTGACGCCATCTCCTGGCCGGATTTCCGCGCCTTGGTAGGGGATGCGTGGATCCCCGGAAAAAATGTCCCCTTTGACCCCGTAGCAAGCCGCCGCGCCGCAGAACTGGGCCTGAAGGTTATCTGCACCGCCGGGCGGAACCTGGAAAACCTTAAAAAGATTCTCCGGGGAGAACAATTCCTGGGAACCACCATAGGATAGCCAGGAATTCTCAGTTTCAACAAACGACAGGAAACATAGACCACATCGGACCGTTGGGCCGCCCTCAAGTTTGGAAACGAGAACCTTCGTTTCTTGAGCGGAGAAATTGGCGAAATGTTTCGTTGCCGCTCAGTTCAAAACATTCCGGTGGCCGATGACTATTATAAACGTCGTGGAACAGGTAATACCCTTGGGCAAAGACTCCTCTTTATTTACCCTCTACAACGCTGTCGGCGCGACCAAAGAACTGAACGACCGCTTCAGCATTAACGCCGAAATAATAAACGTTTTCTCCACAACCGATCTCGGCGATGCGGGCAAGCTTGAGTATGACAACTTCGGCGTACGCTCAAAATTCATCACCAAGGTAACTGAGTACGCCGAATTCGACGTCGGCGCAGAGGTGGATTTTGTCAGTACTGCCACAGACGGCGGCTTTGGCGACGACGATAATTCGGTGACCACTTTCAGCGTTCCCATCGGCATTCGTTTACATTTCTAATCTCTCCTAGCGCCCCCGTTCCGGTTCGTCCAGGCGGGGGCTTTTTATCGCGGCGGAGCGCGCCACTGCGGATGACCTGCTGCGACGCTCTGCGTGTCGCAGAGGGACTCCAGGTAAGAACAGCGGCCCTGTTCATAGAGGTTGTTGCCCCCGCTGTCAATGATCACCACCACGGGAAAATCTTTGACCCTAAGGCGGCGTATGGCTTCGGTTCCCAGGTCTTCAAAGGCGATTACCTCCGCCTCGGTGATACATTCAGAGAGCAGGGCCCCGGCGCCGCCAATGGCCCCGAAATAAACCGCTCCGGCTTTTTGCATGGCGTCTACCACCTCCTGGGAACGCTTGCCCTTGCCAATCATGCCCCGCAGTCCCAGGCCGAGCAACCGGGGAGCATAGGCGTCCATGCGGTAACTGGTGGTAGGCCCCGCGGAGCCGATGAGCATCCCCGGAGCGGCCGGGGTAGGCCCCACATAGTAGATCAGCGAATCCTCCAGGGGAAAAGGAAGCGGCTCCCTCCGGTCCAACAGGGCAATGAGCCGCTGGTGGGCGGCGTCCCGGGCGGTATAGATAATCCCGCTTAAATAAACCTGGTCCCCCGCTTTTAGGGGAGCGGCTTTTTCCCTGGTCAGGGGCAGTTCAATACGGCATTCCATCAAAGTATCTCCCGGGCATGGCGGCACACATGACAGTTGATATTTACCGCGCAGGGCAAGGCCGCGATATGGGTGGGCAGGGTTTCCACCGCCACAGAAAGGGCGGTGGTAAATCCGCCGAAGCCCTGGGGCCCTATGCCCAGGGCGTTAATTTTTTCAAGCAGCTTTTTTTCCAGTTCCGCGTAAAAAGGATCGGCGTTAGGTGTTCCCAGGGGGCGAAGCAGGGCTTTTTTTGCAATAAGCGCCGCCTTATCAAAGGTTCCGCCTATGCCGACCCCCACCACAATGGGCGGACAGGGGTTGGGACCTGCATCTTCCACGACGGAAACCACAAAGTCTATTACCCCTTCCACCCCATCGGAGGGACGGAGCATCTTGATCCGGCTCATATTCTCACTGCCAAAGCCCTTGGGGACCACCGTAATAGTAACAGTATCACCGCTCACAAAATCAATGGTTATCATTGCGGGGGTATTGTCAGCGGTATTTACCCGGTTAAGGGGGTCCCGTACCACAGATTTTCTGAGGTAGCCTTCTTGATAGCCCTGACGCACCCCTTCGTTAATGGCGGCGTTCAGGTCCCCCTCGATATGGACACCGGCGCCCAACTCTAAAAACACGCAGACCATCCCCGTGTCCTGACAGATGGGAACCTGTTTTTTTTCCGCAAGTTCAAAGTTGCCTATTATCTTGTCCAGCACATCCTGAGCCACGGGCCAGGTTTCTTTTAAACGAAAACTCCTGATACATTCCCGCACGTCCGAAGGCAGATTCCGGTTGGCCTCTATACAGAGCCGCTTTACCGTTTCCGTTAGCAATGCCGCTTTTATAATCCGCATGCACACTCCCCTAGCTAATCTTGTTCAAATCGTTCATAGTCTGATCTACCCTATCCCCCACGACCCCCACTAAAAGAAAACGTCCGGTGATAGGTTCGGTAAGGTATTCCTTGCTCAGACTGAATTTTTTTATTTCACCGGTGCTGCGGACATGCATACGAGGACCGTGGCAGAGCCATGCTATGTCCCCGATATGGATATGGGTATCATCCAGGAAGGAAATGTTGATATCCGCAAGGATCATGCGGTTTACTTCCTCTTCCACCTCGTCAAGGCCAATCTCCAGTTCCGGCTTTTTCTGGAAGCTGAAAATAAAACCATGACGGACATCGGAATGGATAAAGGTATCCGTAAGGCCGTGCTTACGCATGACGAATTCGCAAAGATCCTCCGCGGAATGGGTCATGCGCCGGAAGGGCTGGGACTTAAAAACGATATTTGCGATATCCTGGGGTTCGGGGCCAAAGAGGGTTGGCCTGGTGACGATTACCTCTTCCCCGATGCCGATAAGAAGATGGGCGTTGTGGTTCAGGAAGGGGTAGATCTGTTCAAAGTGTTCCACCACCACCCGCTTCCCCAGATTGAGCGCATTAAGGATAGCCTGGGCCAATACGTGCATCTGGGTGAAAGCCGCTTCAAAATGGATGTCCACGTGGTAGGTATGGGCGCTGTAAAACCTGGTGGTCTCCTCCCCCGCATCAAGCAGGGGCAGAGGCCTGATATTCACCCCGTCGTCGTCGTTTACCAGTTCCAGTCCCGGGAACATACCCTTGATCATCATACTTTTGCCTGAACCGGCGAGTCCCACAAGGCCGATGAGTTTGTCAAAGGGGCTCAGGTACTGTTGGGCAACCTGCATCCCAAGATCGGCCATACGCTCAAATCCCCGGGGCGCAAAAAAAACGGTATAGAGGTGGCTTTTTTGCATAGGATCGACATAAGGCATAATTAAGTATAATACATCATAATAAAAAAATAAAGATTTTTATAAAAGATGTAAAAATTTTGTTGACTAAATAGAAAAAAAAAGGCAAATTGATATATATCAATGTTATCATATAAAGGTTAATATGTTACAAATAAATGTTGACAATTCATCGAATATCCCTATTTATCTCCAGATCGTGAATCATATCACTAGAGCCATAAACGAGGGCAGTCTGCCGCCGGGATATAAACTCCCCACGGTGCGTCAGTTAGCGGTTGTAAGCGGTATTTCCCAGGGCACCATTAAACATGCCTACGACACGCTTGAACAAACGGGGTTCATAAAAAAGACCCGGGGAAGCGGTACCTTCATCAATGCCCCAAAGAAAACAAGAGGTCAGGGGTCCAAGGCTCTGGCAATGGATGTGATCGACTCCTTTTTGGACCGTATGCAGGAACTTTCCTTTTCTCTCAAGGATACGCGGATTTACCTGGATCTGAAATTGCGGGAACGGGAACAGCAGGGTCCTTCTATAAGCGTGGCGGCGGTTGATTGCTGCCCCGAAGCCTTAAGCGCCATGTCGGAACAGATACGGGGGCTGGCGGCCCATACGGACCTCCGTCAATACCTCCTGGAGGATATTATCAAGTCGCCGGGTCCCTTCGATCCCGCGGCGGATCTGGTGGTAACTACCCCAACCCACTTCAAGGCCCTTTCCGGCAAGATGGCGCCGGGGTACGAACTCACCAGGCTGGTCATGACCGTTGCGGTCAGTACCGCTGTGGATCTCGCGGCCATACCCGCGGATTCACGGATTGGGATAGCCTGCGCCAGCCAGCGTTTTGCGCAGATCATTCTCAATGCCTGTGACAAATTCTGCAAACTGAATCATCCCATGTTGACTGCCTTTTTTAATGAGGATAACAGCCTGGCCGAAATGATAAAAAAATGCGATCGGTTGATCCTACCTCCCAACTATTCTTTTTACACTTCCCCGGAAGAAGATCTGATCCTCAAGGCCTGTCAGGAAAGCCACCGGCCTGTCAACTACATTTACAACGTTGAAAAGGGGTCTCTCCTGTATCTTGAAGAGCAGATCAACCGTATCTACCAGGCAAGCGAAGAACCCCGCCGCAGAGCGCTAAACTTGACCCGGGGATAAGGCGGATTAACCTGTGAGATTAGTTATACTATCAGACAGGCATCCCGCAGGGAGGAGTATTTTACACCTCGACGTTTAGTCAACCTACACCAGCCGTTTTATCGTATCGCGGCGGCCATAACTGATTCGCTGGTTATTTCGCCTTTA
>JAITBG010000217.1 GCA_031283725.1 Treponema sp.
ACTCCTTCAGATTCCACCTCACGGTGGACACCCTTGCCGTTCAGCTAACGCTTCCTACTACCAAGCGCGTAGCGGACTTTCACCGCCGAGTTACTCCCCATGCCGGGCGCACATGAAAAATCCCCGCGGCAGAGCCGCGGGGTATGAACCCTACTTACGAATCAAATATGCACAGTTTATGCACAGAGAATACTTGATGATTTTGTATAAGTTTTTTGACCGGCTGGGGAAGATTTAAGTAATTCTAAACGGAAAAAACGTTAAATATAGTAAACAAAGGATTTAATTACTTATATTATATATAATTAAAAATCAAGTTATAAACCCGGAACAACCGGGAAAATAGGTGGTGTATAAAAACTGATACAACTTCCGTTTTAATCCTAGAGTATCAACAATTTATCCACAGGTATTTAACATAGTACGGCTCGGGAGTATTAAACCCTATTCGGTTTTTTCCGGAATGGCCTTCATTTTTTCTTTTAATTCCAGAAGCATCAGATCCGCGGTTTCATCCGACTTTTCCAACTCGGCAAACTTTTTTTCCAGGTCATTATTAGCGGAAAGATCCTCCAATTCCTTGGCCGCATCCGCCTGGGCTTCCATAGTGGCTACCTTCTGGGCGATGCGATCAAAGGCATCAAAGGCGTTCCGGTTGCCGGTTATGCCGGACATGGTGCTCTGTATCTTCTGCTGGGCTTCCGCCCGCTTAGCCCGGGCTATAAGAAGGTTCTTTTTCCGTTGGGCTTCGTCAATCTTATTCTGTAGTTCTTTCAGGGATGTCTTGAGCGTATCCACCGCCGCTTTCTGGGCTTCCCACTGTTTACGGTATTCCGTCGATGCGTTTTCATATTCCTGCTTACGGAGCAGAGCCTCCCGGGCCAGATCATCCTTGTCGGCCTTAACCGCCAACATGGCCTTTTTTTCCCAATCCTGGGCCTGGGTTTCCTGATTTACCGTCTCCCGTTCCAGCTTTTTTTCATCCGCTATGGCCATGGCCACCGCTTTCTTTGATTCAATAAGTTGGGTATTCATATCGATCAGAAGCTGGTTGAGCATTTTTTCAGGGTTTTCGGCCTTATTAATTAAATCATTCACATTTGAGGAAATGAGGGTTTTTAATCTTGAAAAAATTCCCATGGTATCTGACCTCCGGCGGATAAATTATCGGTATTGAGCAAGAAGCGGATAATGCTGAACCAGGGCAAAACTAAAAGCATCAAGGGATGCCCGGAATTCAGTATAATCCATAGTATCGTATTCCAATGTATCAATTAGCACTACCTTATTCCCCTCCAAGGCATAGGCGCCATGCACTAAGTCACTGGCGTTGAGCTCTAGAAGTTTAGTGAATAGTTCAAGGCGGTTTTCCGCGGGAGCTTTCATTACTTCCACCCTGAAAACCACCAGGGGTTCGTTGAGCGCCACCGCCACTCCTTCCATGCCGTGTTCCTCATCATCAATGAGCCAGACATTACTTCCAATTTCCTGATAGGAAAACATGAGGTCAATTAAGTACTGTTCTATCTTATTATTTGCCACTAGATCTCCGCAGGGTGAAATATGAATCGGGTTTAACCGAGGAATACCTGTCCCGAATTATCAATAGCCAGAATGGTTTTACATTCGGAACACCGGAAACGGCCGGGTTTCAGCGCCTTAAGTTTTTTGGAACAAATAGGGCAGGAGAAAATCTTGGGGAAGAGCGAAAACTGCTCCCCGGATACGCCGCTACGGAAGAAATTGACTGAGTCATCAAGGTTATCTTTAATATTGAAAAACTGGGAAAACCCCAACAACTGGAAAACCTCATACACCTTAGGTTGGATTTCCAGCAATACCAGATCCCCACCCCTGGGTTTTACGGACTTGAGGAAGGCGGTAAAGGAACCGATACCGGTGGAAGAAACATAGTTGAGCCCGCCGCATTGGAATATCAGACGAATAAAACCAGCGTCTATGGCCTTGGCTACCCGTTTTTGAAAATAGTTTGAATTATACGTATCGATATAGCCGGAAAGATATAGGACAAGACACCCTTCAACCTCAGATATCTTCTGTAGTTTTATCTTGAGGCTTTCATCCTTTTCGTCGTCGAATCCGGATACGATCTCGTTGTTAGTCATGACGCTCCCTTCGCCCAAAATCAACTCCCTATAACTTGTCGACATAATTCACCGGTACATTATAGTATCGGCTTTTAACGCTCCAATACATCATATAATTTCGCTCCGGTTTTGTCAAACCATGTCTTCAATTATTAGTTCTTTCACTAATTATAGCATATAACAATCCTATTCCACCGTCAAGAAGCGTGATCTCGGAGCCAGCGTATATAAATCCAGTAAAGGGAAGGGTGGCTGAGAAAGTTCCCTCCCCTGCGGAACGGTATACCCAAACATGTCGTGTACCGCCAGGTGTATCGAGCCCCTGCCGTCCTTGTGAACATCCAATCCCATGTGATATACTGCCTTTTATAGGAAGGAGTATCCGATGTCCAATTCAACCTTTGAGGCGATTTTTATGCGGCGTTCCTGCCGGGCCTACACCGGCCAAAAGGTAGGGGATGAAACCGTGGCGCTGCTTGCGAAGGCTACGCTGGCCGCTCCCAGCGGTAGCAACGCCCAGCCGGTGAACCTGATTGTGGTTCAGAATGTGCCCCTCATCCTGGAGCTTGAAAAAGCCGTAGTTGACTATTTTGCCAAAAACGGCGATGAGACGATACGAGAGCGGATCAAATCGCGGAAGAATAAAATCTTCTACGACGCTTCTACCGTTTTTTTTCTGGCGGTGAAAAACAAGGCCCATATCGATGCGGGGATCATGTCGGAGAATCTTGCCATTGCCGCCACCTCATTGGGGCTTGCCAACATCATCCTGGGCCTCCCCGGCGTAATCTTTAACGACCCCGATCCGCGTCGTACTGGAAAGAAAAACTCGGCTTCCCCAAAGGTTATGAGTACGGCCTTGCCGTAGCGGTGGGGTATGCCGCTGATGAAGGCAACCCTCACGAGATTGATCCGGGGAAAGTGAGTTATATCAAATAGGATGGGGTATCCGACATAGTGTAAACTGGCAGAAGCAAGATACGCCGCCGGGCGACAAGGGTAACCGCATTATACCTCTTTTATAGAGAGAAAAAACCACAAAGGAAGGAATGACTTGGCCTTCGGGGAGTGCCTTGGATTCCTAGGAATCTGCGTTGAACTCCGGGGAGTTTGCGTTGGATTCCCGGGAGCCTGTTCCTGACTCCCCGCAGGGCGGCCGCGTCTTTGTGGTTCAATGTATATGAAAGTCTGCAATATCGACAGCTTTCTTGAAAAACTTCATAATGCGGTTGCCCTGCCGGGCGACCCTGTTGCCTTGCATTTTTCCGTAAATTCGGACTCGTAGACTTGATTCGCAAGCGGGGTTCATACCCAGGAGCTTGCTCGTGGTTCTTCCACAGATGCAGGGGAAAAAGATACAATAGTTCATGCACCTTTCGGATCTGGTGATTATCCTCTGCCGACCTTCGGAGCCGGGCAATGTGGGAGCGGTGTGCCGGGCTATGAAGAATATGGGCCTTACCCGGCTGCGCCTGGTTATGCCGCTGTTTAGGCTTCCGGGCAGGGCGGAAACCGTGCTGCGGGATCGGGCGATCCACGCAGAACAAGTCTGGGAGGATGCGGAAACCTTCGATACCCTGGCCGCCGCCGTGGTGGACCTGTCCCTGGTAATCGGGACCACCCGGCGCCGGGGCCGTCACCGGAAGGCAATAACCCAGACCCCGGAAGAATGCGCCGCCTTCTTGCAAAGCCATCCCGGCCCGGCGGCCCTGGTTTTCGGTAACGAGCGTACCGGTCTTGAGGCGGAAGAACTTAGTCTGTGCAGCCTGGCCTCCCATATCCCGGCGGATGAACGGTTCCCGTCCCTGAACCTTTCCCATGCGGTCCAAATCTACGCATACCATCTCTTCCGCGCCTTAACCCCTACCCCGGCCCCGGCGGTAGGAACCTGGGTCCCCTTGGATCGGCTTCACCAGGACGCCCTGGTCAAATCGGTCACCGATTCCCTGGCCGATCTGGGGTTTTACAAGCAGCGAGGCCGGGAAGAGCAGGAGCGTTTTCTCCGGGACCTCATCGCCCGGGCAGGGCTGACTATTGACGAAGGGCGGTACTTGGAGAAGATCTTCGCAAAAGCGGTGAATCTAGGGAAGAAAAAGGATCCCGGGGATTAGTTTTTCTTAAACAGGCGGTAACCCAGAAGCAACATCCTATAGTAGATATAAGGGAAAAAGCGGAAAACGTACAGGGGGTGTTGGAAACAGTAGCCAAACCATTCAACACCCCGGTCAAAGGCTGCACGGGAGGGGCGCTTTTTGCATTCGGCGAAAACGTCAAAGATGTCGCTGCACCAGAGCCGCAGGCCGGTGTTGAGAACCTCGGAATTTCTGGCGAGCCAACGTTCTCCACCGTGGACCCCCTTGCCGATAAGCAGCAGCGACGGGGACGCCTTGCGTATGGCCTCCAGTATGGTGTTTTCGCCCTGGCGTTTAAAGTTGCCGATGAAGCGGCCGACTATCCGGAGGCGGGGAAAGGTTTGGCGTATATTCTTTTCGGTTTTCTTGAGAATCCGGGACTTTGCCCCTAATAGGTAGACCGATAACTCCCGGTTCTCCAGGATAGTTAACAAACTGATAATAAAATCGAAGGGCATATACCGTACCGGGGTTTTACCTGTTAAAAACCGGGCGCCTCCGATTAAACTTTTTGAAATAGGAAGGACCATAGCGGCGTTTTGTACAAAGTCCCGGTATTCGTTCGTTCCCCTGGCTCGCAGTAGATCCCAGAGGGAAAGCAGGACGATATGCTTACCCTTTATAAGCCCGTCTTTTTCCGGAGAGAGCAGTTCGTAGATTCTTTCGGCCAGCGCTTCTTGAGGGACTATATCCAAAGGGACATTTAGGAGACTTATCCGTTCTACCGGGAGGATGTTGTCAGAGTCCACGCTGTATTCTCCAAAAGAATGATCCGAACCGCCGCCGCCGCATAAAGAGCAGCGGTTTCGGTTCTCAAGATGGTATTTCCTATAACAAGGGGTTTAAATCCCGTCATTAAAAACTGAGAAACCTCTTCCGGCGAAAACCCTCCCTCAGGGCCTACGGCAAGGGCAACCAGATCGGGACTGTTACTAAGATAATCATGAAATCCTCCCTGTACAAGAGGGTCTTGATGGAAGAAGATCCCCAGGGGGCGTACAGCCTTTGTTTTAACGGTTTCCCAGTAATTCAGCAGGGCTCCGGTTGTGCAGGGGGCGGTAATTTCCGTAACGGTGGAAGAGCCGCTCTGTTGCCGGGCTTCCTTGATAATCCGCCGCCACCGTTCCACCCGGTCGGCCCCGTTGCGCCTGGGTATCGAATAATCCGAAATGAAGGGGCGGATTTCGGTAATGCCGCACTCGGCAGCCTGGCGGACGATGAGGTCCAGTTTGGCATCCTTGGGTAAAGCCTGGAACAAAAGTATAGGCGGCAAGGATGTTTCGTCGATCAATGCGAGGGGAAGACATTCCCCGGTAAGGCAGCCGCCGGCCAAAGACTGCACCAGGACCCGGACTTTATTACCGTCAGGAAGAACGGCATTAAAAACCGCCCCCTCCTTTAAGCGCCGGACCCGGACCAAATAGTGAAAGTCATTTCCCGAAAGCCGAACCATTCCCTTGGAATCAGGGGGGGATGACAGGATGAACTGTTTCACGTCTTTTTACGATGCCAGGGCGGTATCATCCTCCAGGATGGTTTCATTCTGCAATTCCCGCAAGGTCTTGGTGGTCTGCATCAGTTGGCCGTAGTTTCCGTTTTGCAGAATGTCCACCGCTTCCCGAAGCTGTACATCGTACTCCAGATCGTAAACCGGGGCGATGACAGTACGGTTCTGTTCGTTCCGAATGAGCCGGCGGAGCAGGGAAAAATCGAGCTCGTATTCGTCGCTCAATTCCCGGGCAAAGGCGCTGACCGCCTCAGCATCGGCGTTGGGATTCGCTTCTACATAGGCGGGGATTTGGTTGTCCGTGATGAGCGTATTCAATTTTCCCGCTTCCGCATCGGAAAATTCCGGAAAGAGCACCTCCTTATCCGGGGGTATGCCGATTTTATCGATGTTCACATCACTGGGGGTATAGTACCGGGCGGTGGTTATCCTGAATCCCGATTTGTCCAAGGGATACACCTGCTGAACCGAACCCTTCCCATAGGATTTTTCCCCTATCAAAAAGGCCCGGCCTCGATCCTTCAGTGCCCCCGCGACGATCTCCGAAGCCGAGGCTGAACCGCGATTGATCAGGACGATGATGGGGATATTCGACGGAACCGCCGTATCCCGGCGTGCGGTAAACACCTGGTTTTCCGAGGAAATCCGGGATTTGGTGGATACCACCACGCCGCCTTCCAGAAAAAGATCGCTGATGCCAACCGCGGAGTTGAGGAGGCCCCCGTAGTTATTTCGCAGATCCAGGATAAAACCGGTATAGCTCTTCCCCTTAAATTCCTCCAGAGCTTCCCTGGTTCGGTCCACGCTCATAGGGGTAAAGGTGAGGAGCTTGAGATACCCTATGTTCCCGATCATGGCGTGCTTAACCGTGGGAACCTCAATAATAGCCCTGGTAAGGGTTACGGGAAATTCAAGCTTTTCTCCCCGGCGAATCAGGAGCTTCACCTCCACACCAGGGATTCCCCGGAGACGGTTTAAGACTTCGTCCATGGAAAGCGTATCCGTGGATTCATCGTTTATTTCGATAATAAGATCCCCCGGATTAATCCCCGCCCGCCAGCCCGGGGTATCCTCCATGGGGGAGGCGACTTCCACATAGGGAGGCCTGCCGTCGGGTCTGGCCGCGGTCGGTTTGGTAATATACAACCCCACGCCGCCAAAATTTCCCTGGGTAGTGTCGTTTAGGTCTGACATTTCCGATTCCGGCAAAAAAGCGGTATAGGGATCGCCCAGCGCGTTGAACATGCCTGACATGGCGCCTTCATAAAGAACCTTTGGATCCACCTCTTCTACATACCGCTTCTGAATAAAACCAAAAACATTTTGAATAATGGACGTATACCGTTTGGAATCCTGGTCATTACCCTGGGCATCCGCACGGGGTACGGAGGCAAAAATAAATATGACGCTAAGGACCAGGATAGCGGCAAGCCATAGCACGGGGAAAGGTGTTCTTTTCTTAGCATCCATAAAAATGCCCATCCTTTTTACATTCCTGCTGTATCTATCGGCGTTTTCTCTGTTGACTATACTAATTATCTAATTGTAGAAAACCACGCCGCTTTGTCAATGCCGCGTATTGCCCAGTCAGAACAAGCCCCCCGCGTCCGAAACGCCTCATTTTAAATGAGGGCCGTTCGGCGAGGTACCGCATCTGCTGCCTCACAAGGGGGCGAGGATTTGCGGACCTTGGGTCCGACCGCACTTGTACCAGAAAAATACCCAGGCCAGACTGAGGGAGCCGATGGCCTCACCGGTATAGATTCGCTTCCCTTTCCGGTTTGCGGGCCGCTTCTTTTCCGGCTTGAGTTCCGCCGGTTTTCCGTCCATAAGGACCACCTACCGTGGCCCCGGCCCCCTCCGCCCTCTCGAAGCCTTTCCCGCCGTTTTGGAAGAGGCGGGGCTTATGGCAGGGCAGCCGCATTATAACCCCCCCTCAAGAAAAGAAGGAAAAAGCTGCGGCAAAGCTGGGCGTAGAGATACGGACGCTGCCGGTTTAACACGGAGCGTCTTTTTACGGGAGCCGCGGGAACCCTTCCCAAGTGACGCGGCGGCAACGCCGCCCTGTATAGGAGCACCCATGAGCAATAGCGGGAGACCCGGGGTAAACCCGGACCCGGTAATATTCCCGCACGGCTTTAAGGGCGATGCCCTGATGGCCGCGGTCCGGGCGATAAAGGCCGCGTCCGCGGAAGCGGGGATGGGCAGCGAGAATACCGCCTTTACCACCCCAACCCCCGTCAACCTGGAATGGAAGATGAAGGCGCTGATACGGGAAGACGGATAATCCCCATTATTTCCTCCGTCCGCGGTTATTCCGAATTCCCGCACAAAAAGCGATTTTTTTCCCGGCAGGCTGCGGAAAAAGCGCGGTTCAATACTATGTGGCATACACACGTATGACAATACCGGGACGGCATCTTTTTACCCCCGCCGCCGGCCGCGCCGCGTCTTCTTCACTTGTTCCTTGTTCCCCGG
>JAITBG010000049.1 GCA_031283725.1 Treponema sp.
GCCCACACTTCCAGTGTCCTCGCGGCGTATCTGTACGGTCTTGATACGGTGGAGCAGTGCGTCAATGATCCGCTGATTAACAAAATGATGCGGCAGGTGATTTTTGGGGAAATTATTCCTTCCATGGAGGGGGATACCGCCGAACTCACCCAATACGCAAATGACGTGCTTGAGCGTTTTGCCAATCCCTACATTAAACACCTTATTCTTTCTATAACTCTGAATTCGGTGTCGAAATTCAAGACCCGGGTGCTTCCCTCCCTGACCGGGTATATCGCCAAAAAAGGAAAACCGCCGGCAGCCCTTTCCTTTTCCCTGGCCGCGCTTATCGCCTTTTATCAGGGCGTGAACCCCGCCGGCCGCGAAATGACCGGCAGCAGAAATGGCGCGGCCTATACGATTCAGGATGACGAAGAGGTGCTGAGACGTTTTTCCGCCCTCTATGACGGGACCGAAGGGGACGGGGAAAGGGCACGGAAGATCTCCCGCGCCGTGCTGGGTTCCGTTGACTGGTGGGGGGAGGACCTCCGCGCCTATCCCGGACTTGAAGACGCGGTAAGCGCCGGTCTCGCGGCTATCTGGAGTTCCGGCATTAAAAGTGTTATTGAGGGACTTTTTTAGGTTATGGGGAAAACAGAAAAAGTAATCAGAATCAACGAAAACGATAATGTGGCGGTGGCCCTTGCTCCCCTGAAAAAAGGAGAGAGCCTGCCTTCTCCCTCCGGAGGGACGGTACTCACCGCGGAAGATGATATCCCCGGCGGCCATAAAATCGCCCTCGCGGACATTGAACGGGGGGATCGGATTATTAAATACGGGTTACCCATCGGCGCCGCGTCCGCCCGGATTAGGCGGGGCAGCCATGTACATACCCATAATGTGCGGACTTTGCTTTCCGAAACCCCGGAGTATCACTACCATCCGGCGGCTGAGCGGGATTGGACGTATGCAGGGGAGATACCTGAAATCAGCGGGTTCCGCCGCAGGGACGGACGCATCGGCATTCGCAACGAAATCTGGATCATTCCCACCGTGGGCTGCGTGAACAAAACCGCGGAAACTCTGGCCCAATGGGCGGATCGGGAGTACGGCGGCAAGGTTGTGGACGGGGTGTCTGCCTGGACCCATCCCTACGGCTGTTCTCAAATGGGCGGCGATCATGAGACCACCAAAACCATTCTGGCGGATCTGGCCAAACACCCCAATGCCGGGGGGGTACTGATCCTGTCCCTGGGCTGCGAAAACAATACCATCGGCGGTTTTAAGGAAGCATTGGGATCCTACGCCGAAGACACCGGACGCATTGCCTTTCTGGTTACCCAGGAATGTGAAGACGAAATCGCCTGCGGCAAGGCGTTGCTCGCCGCCCTGGCTGCCCGCGCTGGAAATGCCCGGAGGTCGCCGGCAAAACTTTCGGAGCTTGTTGTGGGTCTCAAATGCGGCGGCTCGGACGGCTTTTCCGGCATCACCGCCAATGCCCTGACGGGCCGCCTCTGCGATACCCTGTGCGGCATGGGGGCTTCCGCCATATTGACCGAAGTGCCGGAGATGTTCGGCGCGGAACAGATGCTTATGGACCGCTGCGAAACCAGGGAACTCTTTGACAAAACCGTGGACCTTATCGTGAATTTTAAGGAGTATTACCGTGCCCACAACCAAGTGGTGTACGAAAATCCCTCCCCGGGAAACAAGGCCGGTGGCATTACTACATTGGAGGACAAATCCTGCGGCTGCGTCCAGAAAGGGGGTACGGCACCGGTCCGGGGAGTTTACCGTTATGGGGAACGGATAGTTCCCGGCAAGGGAGGTGTACTGCTCTTGGAAGGGCCGGGCAATGACATGGTATCCACTACGGCCATGACTGCTGCGGGCGCCCACCTTATCCTCTTTACCACCGGCCGGGGAACGCCCTTGGGCGCGCCGGTTCCGACGGTTAAAATTTCCAGTAATACCGCCTTGTCAGAGAAAAAGAAAAACTGGATCGATTTTGACGCGGGCGCTCTTTTTGATGCCGGTATGGAAGCTTTATGTTCCGATCTTCTGGAACTCATTATTGATGTCGCATCGGGACGCAAGAAAACACGGAATGAATTAAACGGATATCGTGAAATCGCTATCTTTAAAAATGGAATAACCCTTTAGGTTAGGAGAAACCGGGATGAGTTGTAAAAGTTTAAGCGGGGGGCGGTTGTGAAAACCCTGATAATCGAAAAACCGGGGAAGGTAAAGATTCGGGAAACCGATATGCCCCGGCCCGGGAAGGGAGAAGCCCTGCTTAAAATGAGGTACGGCGGTATCTGCGGGAGTGATCTCAACTCTTACCGGGGCGCTTCGACCTATGTTTCATACCCTCGGATTCCCGGTCATGAATTCTCCGCTGAAATTGTTGAGATCGAAAAAAACGATTTCGATCTGAAGCCAGGAATATTGGTAACAGGAAACCCCTATTTTAACTGCGGAACCTGTTATTCCTGCCGGCGGGGACTGGTCAACTGCTGTACCACCAATCAAACCATGGGGGTGCAGCGGGAAGGGGCCTTTTCGGAATATATTACCATGCCCATAAACCGGCTATATAACGGAAAGGGCTTGGATGCCAAAACCCTGGCCCTGATTGAACCTTTTTGTATCAGCTACCACGGCGTTGGGCACGCGGATATCCAACAGGGGGAACGGGTCTTGATCGTGGGGGCGGGGACCATTGGCGTACTGGCAGCCTTGGCCGCAAAAACCCGGGGCACCCGGGTGTGGATGACCGATATTTCTCCGCAAAAGCTCATCTTGGCAGAGCGTTTCGGCCTGACCGGAACCTTTGTGAATACCGGTCCCGGCGCATTTGAAGCGGGACTCGAGAAAGCTACCGGTGGAGACGGGTTTGACGTAGCCATTGAGGCGGTGGGGCTTCCTTCCACCTTTCAAAACTGTATTGACGCCGCGGCCTTCGGCGGCAGAGTGGTGTTGATCGGGGTAGGGAAAAAGAACCTGGATTTTAATTTTACCCTGTTGCAGAAAAAAGAATTACACGTTTTCGGTTCCCGAAATGCCCTAAAAAAGGACTTTCTCGATTTAATCGACCGGGTAAAAGCTGATTCTATCCCTCTGGCCGGCATAATCACCAATAGCTATTCCTTTATCGACGGTGTTCAGGCTTTTGCAGATTTTGACAAAAACGCGGCTTCTATGCTCAAGGTTGTCCTTGAGTTTTAATCAATAGTTTTTAGGAGAAATTTATGAAAAAGCGTATTCTGGTATTGTTTGTCTTGGCCGCCCTTATAGCGGTCGGGTCTGTTTGGGCAACAGGAGATGCCCAGGATGGTAAGGCAGAAACAGGGAAACCCGTGGTTATTCAAATTGGGTACGAAAATAACCCCGGGGAACCCGTTGATTTGGCGATCCATGAATGGAAACGGCTGATCGAGGAACGGTCAAAGGGTTCTATGAAGGTGGACATATTCCCCTCCAGCCAGTTGGGTTCCAAAAACGAGATCATCGATCAGATGCTGGCGGGGATGAATGTGATCACCCTTGCCGACGGCGCCTTCTACGCTGACCGGGGCGTACCGGATCTGGGGATCACCTTCGGTCCCTATCTTTTTGCCAGTTGGGACGAAGCCTGGAAGCTGACCAAGAGCGACTGGTGGAAATCTCAGTTGAAAATTCTGGAAAGCAAGGGCCTCAAGATCCTGACGGCAAACTGGATATATGGTGACCGGCATACCCTGGTCAAACGACCAATCCGCCAAGTGAGTGATTTCAAAGGCTTAAAAATCCGGGTTCCCAATAATCTTATCCAGGTGAAGGGCCTGGAGGTGATGGGCGCCACCCCCACCCCGCTGCCGCTGGGGGATGTTTATACCGCCTTGCAGCAGGGGGTAGTTGACGGACTGGAAAATCCCCTGCCGGTTCTGTATAACGGCAAATTCCACGAGGTTGCCAAATACCTCACCCTGGATGCCCACGTAAAGAATTTTACCACCTGGCTTTGCGGAACTACCTTCTTTAACAGCCTCACCCCGGAACAGCAGAATATCCTGACCCAGACCGGAGATGAGGCAGGGCTCTTTAACAACAAGCTTCAGGATAACCTTACAGCCGAAACCCTCGCCAAATTCAAGGCCGATGGGGTGGAGATTATTGAAGTAGATATAATCCCGTTCCAGAATCAGGCCAAACAGTTTTACAGCCTGCCGGATTTTACTTCCAGATGGTCGCCGGGTCTATATGACACGGTATCCAAGGCAAAAGCGGTAAATTAGATTTTCCCCTATCCCCGGTTTCCCGCATGGGTCTGCCGTGGGAGGGGGAGGGGGAGGGGGGGCTGTAGGGTAAAATTCCTGACAGCCCCTTTCTGACAAACAAAGGGATGTTATTTTTAAGGAGATTCCATGAATAAAAGATGGCGTCAGATACTCGGAAATCTGGATTTTATTATTTCTGGCACAGTGCTGGCCGTGCTAATATTGTACACTTTTTTTGGTGTTGTTATGCGCTACTTCATCAGGAAACCTATAATATGGGGCGAAGAATTCCAATTGTTCTGCATAGTGATTATCGTTTTTTTCGGCGCTGGAGCAGG
>JAITBG010000130.1 GCA_031283725.1 Treponema sp.
TCCATTCGGAAAAAACAATCACCTTCCGCATCTGGTTTTTGATGTCCAGCTTCTCAAACAGAATGTCTTCCAGTTCCAGCAATTTAGGGGAATCCCGGGTGTGTTCATCAACCAAATAGGTTGAATCGCAGACCATCCGGGCGCTGGAGAGGAGCAAGTTAAGCCGCTGCAGATCATAGGGGGTCAGGTATTTTTTCCGGATAATCTGGGCGATGCCCTTCATATAACCGGCATGATATTCCTGCTGCAAGGGCGAAAGCGCCACCGGCACATCCTTCTGCTGTACCGCCGGAAGCTGGTTCAACACCATCCGCTTTTCCCGGCGGATCAAAATATCTTCCAGCCGGACGTTTAAGCCCTGGAGGTTATAATAACCGTTGATCTTGTTGATCTTTACGGGATCAAAAAGGCAATGCTGATAGGAAAATTCCCAGAGGGGCCCCAAAAAATGGGGGTCTATGGTATTGATAATCGAATAGATGTCGATGAGGCGGTTCTCAATGGGGGTGCCGGTAATAACCAGAGTGTGTTTAGCCTTGAGCCACTTCACTGCCGAAGCGGTTTTGGTTTCGTAGTTTTTGATTTTCTGGGCCTCATCCAAAATGAGGAAATCAAAATCCGCCCGGTTAATGGCCTGGCTGTCCCGCAGAACCGTTTCGTAGTTGACGATAAAGAAAAAATAATCCCCCAGGAGGTATTGCTTTTCCCGGTCCGCAGGGAAGCCCGAAAGGATCAGCGCCTTCTCATGGGTGAATTTTTCAATCTCTTTTTTCCATTGGGATTTCAGCGTCGCAGGACACACCACCAGGGTCTTCCTGAATCCAAAAACCTGCTTCTTTAAGACCGCGGTTCCGATGGCCTCCAGGGTTTTTCCCAGGCCCATTTCATCGGCGATAATCGCGGCCCGGCGGTACAGGGCAAAATTGATGCCCTCGATTTGATAGGGAAAAAGCTCTGCCTTGATACAGGAAAAATCAGGCGGAGAAGCTTTGCCTTTGCCCCGCTTCGGGCCGGGCTGCTGTGCCGGCTTTGCCTTTTCCCGCAGATCCAGCAGCATAAGTTCTTCGTACCGGCGCCCAACCTTTTCCCGCACCTCCGGACGTACACGGATGGTTTCATAGGCCCCGGCGCTTTCGATAAAAGCCAGAAAAGATTGCACCCTGGCCTCATCAATAAAAGATTTCTTTTTAAAATACTTTTGAATCAGCGCCTTTTCATCAGGAGGCATTTCACCGGGGTAGTACCAGCTTATCTTGTAATCATTTAAAGGGTTACAGAATATTTCGATGAACGGAAAAGTTTTATCCAGTTTGTTATACAGGGCCTTGTCAGCCTTGAGCCGGGCAAAGGCGTACATGATATGCTTGGTGGTACCGAGTTTGTTATACGCCCCATCGGCGCTGTCGCTGTAGCCGGTTTCGTTTTCAAAGTCTCGGAGAAATACGGTGTACCGCGTTCCCTTCTCATTGGTCAGGATATGATCGCCGTAAATATTGGAAGCCCACTGTATCCGGTATGTGGCCTTCGCCGCCTTTTCCCGCCGCTCATCCAGGACTCGCTTGATCATGCCCTCCCGGGTATATCTTTATATACTCGTTCTGTTCTTTCAGGCCCGGCTTTTTAAGTTCTTCCGCATACCTCAAAAGACAGGCTAAAGTATACCGGTCCCAGTTTCCCCGCTTGCCGTTTTTCCCCGGAAGTATCTTTTCCGTTTCCTCCTGTCCTTCAAACAAAAGGCTGTATACCGCATCGTCTTTATCCGCATTTCCATCACCGGCGCTTAGGGCAAATTCTGCGGACAGGGGCGACCAGGACAGGAGGGTACAGTTCCCCTGATTGTAGAACGCCTCCCCCTGGTTCCGTTCCGCCGCGGGGAGATCCCGGCAAACTTCGCCAAGTATCCTGTCGATGTTATGCTTCATGGCTATATATCCGTAGCGGCATAATCATCCCCGGTCCCCATAGTTCTTCTCGACCCAACTCTGGTATTCGCCGCTTCTAATGCCGTCCACCCACGCGTTGTTTTCCAAGTACCAGTCCACGGTCCGCTCCAGCCCTTCTTCAAAGCTTACCCCTTGCCGCCAGGCCAGACCGCGTTTTATCTTGGTACAGTCCATGGCATAACGGCGGTCATGGCCTGGGCGGTCCTTCACGTAGCTTATCGTCCCGCGGACCTTCGCCGGGTCCAGCTTCGCTTTTTCCGACACGATAGCTATCAGCGACTGCAGGAGCGTGATGTTTTCCCATTCATTTTCACCGCCTATGTTATACTTCTCTCCGGTCACGCCCTTCCGCATGATGGTCCAGACCGCGTTATTGTGGTCCTCCACATACACCCAGTCCCGGATGTTCTTCCCGTCCCCGTACACCGGCAACGGCTTCCCTTCCCGCATGTTGAGGATCATCAGGGGGATGAGTTTCTCCGGAAACTGGTAGGGGCCGTAGTTGTTCGAACAGTTGGACATGGTTATGGGCAGCCCGTAGGTATGGAAATATGCCATCACCAGGTGATCGCTTGACGCCTTGCTCGCCGAATAGGGGGACCGGGGATCGTAGGGGGTTGTCTCAGTAAAATATCCCGTTTCACCCAAGGAGCCATACACTTCATCGGTGCTGACATGGTGGAATACTACGTCCTGCCGCATGCCACCGGTCTTCCAGGCGGCGCGCGCCGCTTCCAGCAGGGTGAACGTTCCCAGCACATTGGTTTTTACGAAGGCTTCGGGCCCCAGGATGGAGCGATCCACATGGCTTTCGGCGGCAAAGTGGACC
Organism: Treponema sp.; assembly: GCA_031283725.1. Lineage (GTDB taxonomy): Bacteria > Spirochaetota > Spirochaetia > Treponematales > Breznakiellaceae > Termitinema. The sequence goes on from JAITBG010000130.1 coordinate 2,773, forward strand.
ACCGTATCAATATCATATTTCCGGAACAGGGTTTCTACGAAGGCACGGTCACATATATCGCCGCGCTCAAAAAGGTACCGGGCGCCGCCAAAGCGCCGCTCAATGTCACGAAGGCTGGCGGAGTTTCCCGCGTAGGTCAGGGCATCCAGATTGACGATCCGCCCGGTAAACTCCGGCGTTTTTTCCAGGAGCAGCCGGATGAAGTTACAGCCGATAAACCCCGCGCCGCCCGTAACCAAAATGTTCTTTAACGTACGCATGTTTCCAAATACTTCCTCAGGCTCGTATCCCACGGCGAAAGAGGCATTCCTAACGCCCGCTGTATCTTGCTCTTATCAAGCACCGAGTACGCCGGGCGGGCCACCTTTGCCGGGTACTCCGCACTGGTACAGGGTATTACCGCGCAGTCCCGAAGGAGAAGCCCTAACGCACGGCCCTGGACATAGATTTCCTTTGCAAACTCAAACCAGGTGATGTCCCCCCCGTTCGTGTAATGGTAGATCCCATAGGGAAGATCGCCACGATCTGAGCGCAGGATCAGGTCCGCCGCGATGTTGGCCAGGTCATTCGCCCAGGTGGGGCTGCCGCGCTGGTTGTTCACCACCCGCACGGTGTCCCGCCCGGCCATCAGGCGGAGCATGGTGGACACAAAGTTATTCCCGTACCGTCCGTACATCCACGCTGACCGGATAATGTACGCAGCATTGCTGTGGGCAAAGACCGCCGCTTCCCCGTCTCGTTTGCTGAGCCCGTACATCCCGATGGGGTCCGTGGGATCATCCTCTCTGTAGGGCCGCGTCCCCTTCCCGTTAAACACATAGTCGGTGGAAATGTGCAGCACCCTAGCGCCGATCTTCCCGGCGGCGCAGGCGATATTCCCGGGGCCGTCGACATTCAGGCGGCGGCAGGTGTCCCGGTCGTCCTCGGCCTTGTCCACCGCCGTATAGGCCGCGCAGTTGATGATCCAGGAAAGAGGGGTGCTCTTAGCCTGCTGTTCCACAAAACGATGGAGCGCCGCCGGATCGGTGATGTCCACTTCCCTGTCGGTCCCGGTATGGGCCAGCCCTCGCTGATCCAAAGCCAGGGACAGTTCCGTCCCCAGCATTCCCTTATTGCCGATTAGCCATATCATGCAGAAAACCCCGGAAGCGCCTTGTCCTTATCCGACAAGAGATACGCTATCCCCATATCCGGCCAGCGTATCCCGATGGCCGGATCATTCCAGATAATACCGCCCTCGTCTTCAGGATAATAGAACTCCGTACACTTGTAGGCAAACACCGCCGTATCACTGAGTACCAGAAACCCGTGGGCAAAACCTGGGGGGATATAAAACTGGTTCTGCTTTTCGCCGCTTAACACTATCCCGTGCCACTTACCCCGGGCCGGAGAATCAGGCCGGATATCCACCGCCACGTCAAAAACTTCGCCTTCAATCACCCGCACCAGTTTCCCTTGGGGATGGCGCTTCTGGAAGTGCAGGCCCCGCAGCACCCCCTTCACCGACCGGGACTGGTTGTCCTGCACAAAGGCCATGCCCAGCCCCGCTTCCCGGAAATCCCGCTCGGAATAGCACTCGAAAAAATAGCCCCGCCCATCGGCAAACACCTTCGGTTGTATTTCATACAACCCCGCTATGGAGCAGGCGGTTACCGTTATCGGCACTCCGTTTCCTCCGCGAGGTACCGCAGGTACTCGCCATATTCCGTCTTGTACGCTGCGGCGAGCCGGAGTACCGCTTCCCGGGTTATCCACCCGCTACGGTACGCAATCTCTTCAATGCAAGATACGTACATCCCCTGCCGCTTCTGTATGGTCGCGATAAAGTTCGATGCCTCAAGGAGGCCGTCATACGTACCCGTATCAAGCCAGGCCATGCCCCGGCCAAGGACCTCCACCGACAGTCGGCCTTGTTCAAGGTACGCGTTGTTTACGGCGGCAATCTCTATCTCGCCACGGGCGGAGGGCTGTACATTCCGGGCTATAGACACCACTTCGTTGTCGTAAAAGTAGAGCCCCGGCACGGCATAGTGAGACTTTGGCCGGATTGGTTTCTCCTCGATGGAGGTCGCCTTCCCCCGGCCGTCAAACGCTACTACCCCATAGGCCGTGGGGTCCTTTACGTAGTACCCGAAGATGGCCCCGCCCTGCTGCTGTTCCACCTTCGATACGGCCTGCCGCAGCGTAGCGCTGAAACCCCGGCCGTAGAATATGTTGTCCCCCAGCACCAGGGCGCAGTTATCGCTGCCGATAAACTCCGCCCCCACTATAAAGGCATCCGCAAGGCCGCGAGGGCTTTCCTGCACTTTATACGCGAAGCGCATCCCCAGCCAGCCTCCGTCCCCAAAGAGTTCCCGAAATACCGGCAGGTCACGAGAGGTAGAGATGATCAGTACTTCCCGGATGCCGGAAAGCATCAGCACTGACAGGGGATAGTAGATCATCGGCTTGTCGTAGAGCGGGAGGATCTGTTTGGACACCGCACGGGTGATGGGGTACAGCCGGCTCCCGGCGCCGCCGGCGAGGATTATACCTTTCATGATACGGGCCCGGTTTTGCTGAACACATACCGGTCAGCCAGTAACGCCGCGCCGGCCCCGAGGAAAGTGCCGAGGGTATCCGCTATCCAGTCCCATACGTTGCAGTCACGGCCGGGTACAAAATACTGATGTATTTCGTCAATTACCCCGTAAAAGGAACAGATAAAAACAAGCAGCAACATGGTCCGCAGCCGGTGGAATTCACGCTGGGCCGGGGAAAACCAAAAAGATATTGTTAGCGCCAGGACCAGGTAGGCGATTAGGTGCTGGAGTTTATCAAAGCCCAATATGCCTTTTGGACTGGGGAGTATGCTCTGGGAAGAGAGAAACCATATACCCATTATAACCAAAAGGGCGGGTATTTTAGGTATTATTTTTAATATTACGGTCATTCTTGTCACCACCGGGGTTCGTGTTGATGAATTGGGCGCACCAAAGCTTCCGTCCGGGCATAATTTTGCCGACGGGCATACACCGCCACTGGAGAACCCAGCCGCCGCCGAAACAGGCTTGCCGGATTTGCCGCCGGTTTTATCGGCCGCTGTCCTTTTTTAGGATAACATACCTAAAATAAAATTACAATAATCCCATCTCAAAAGTTGTTCAATAATTGAACAAACTACGCCGGCTGGTACGACTGCCCCGGATGACGCAGCCTTGCACATGCCCAGTATTATCCATTATGGTAAATTAATGAATATATTTGAAGCCATTATTTTGGGCGCTGTCCAGGGGCTTACGGAATTTCTTCCCGTGAGCAGTTCCGGGCACCTGGTCCTTTTACAAAAAATTTTCGGTATCTCCGAACCGGTACTGCTTTTTGATACCATGGTCCATGCGGGGACTTTAATTGCGGTTTTTATCGTATTATGGGGTGATATTCGGGCTATAGTTCGCCGAATTGTGCAGCCTCTTACGGGGTATCTCATCCTGGCAACCATCCCTACGGTTATTGTGGCGTTGATTTTTAAGGAACTTATCGAAGAAACCTTCCAATCCGCGGCTTTTCTGGGATTTTCCTTCCTTTTTACCGCATTAGTCCTTCTGGTTTCGGAATATGGTTACCGGACAGGGAGCGTTAAGCCTCAGGCGGCTATGGGCTGGTTTGATGCGCTGGTTATAGGTGTATGTCAGGCGATTGCCATTATTCCCGGGGTTTCCCGGTCCGGGCTGACCCTTTCCGGAGCCCTTTCCCGCAGGTTGAACCGGGACTTTGCCGCCCGGTTCGCCTTCCTCCTCTCCATTCCGGCAATTCTCGGCGCTTTGGTTCTTCAGTTAAAGGATCTTGTCCGGGGAGAGATTACCCTCAGCATAGGCATAAAGCCCATGGTTGCCGGAACTTTGGCTGCCGCGGCAACCGGTTTTTTCGCGATACAGTTCATGCTAAAATTTGTCAAGGCCCGGTCCCTCCGGGGCTTCGCCCTCTATGTGGCTATCTTAGGCATACTGGTCCTGGCAGATCAGTATGTCTTCCATTTTTTCTTTTAGCCGTTACGAGGCCGCCCAGCCCTGGCTCCGGCCTACCGCCTTATGCCAGCCCGCAAGAAGAGCGGCCTGTTTTTCGCTGCCCATTTCCGGGGTAAAGGTCATATCACACTTCCACCGGGCGCCGACTTCCTCCAGGCCTTTCCAGAAGCCCACGGCGATTCCCGCAAGATAGGCGGCCCCCAGAGCGGTGGTTTCCCGAATTTCCGGACGGCGTATCAATACCCCGGAAATATCAGCCTGGAACTGCATAAGGAATCTGTCCCGGCTTGCGCCGCCGTCTACCCGGAGTTCCGGTATTTTTACGCCCATATCCTTTTCCATAGCGAAAAGGAGGTCGTAGCATTGGTAGGCAATGGCTTCCTCCGCCGCCCGGATGATATGGTCCTGTTTTGTTCCCCGGGTGATCCCGATGATGCAGCCCCTGGCGTACATATCCCAATAGGGGGCGCCCAGGCCGGTAAAGGCCGGCACCAAGTATACCCCTCCGGTATCAGGCACCTTGCCGGCGTGATATTCGCAGTCGCCGCTGTCGGTGATTAGCCGCATCTCGTCCCGGAGCCACTGGATGAGAGCCCCCCCGACAAAAACACTGCCCTCCAGGACATACTGAACTCTCCCGGGAAGGGTTGCGGCAATGGTTGATATAAGGCCGTTTTTGCTTTCACAGGACTCGGTCCCGGTATTCATCAGGAGGAAACACCCGGTACCATAGGTGTTTTTTGCAGCCCCCTTCTCAAAACAGCATTGGCCAAAGAGGGCTGCCTGCTGATCCCCGGCGTCACCGGCTATGGGAATCTCCGTTCCCTGAATATTTACCTTCCCATAAACGTCGCTGGAAGGGCAAACCTTCGGTAGCATTTGCCGGGGAATATCCAGCCATTGGAGGAGCTTTTCATCCCAATCCAGGGTATGGATATCGTAGATCATGGTACGGCAGGCATTGGTATAATCGGTCACATGGACTTCTCCGTTGGTCAGTTTCCAAATGAGCCAGGTGTCCACGGTACCAAAAAGGATTTCTCCCTTCCTGGCCCGTTCCCGTGCCCCGGGCACATGATCCAAAATCCATTTGATCTTGGTTCCCGAAAAATAGGCGTCCGGCACCAGCCCGGTTGTTTTTCTGATATGATCCGATAACCCATCGGCCACCATGGCATCCACAATCTCCGATGTCCGCCGGCACTGCCATACGATGGCGTTATAAATAGGCCGCCCCGTCTGCTTATCCCAAAGTATGGCGGTTTCCCGCTGGTTGGTAATGCCGATGGCGGCGATATCCTTGACGGATATGTCGTTCTGGGTAATCACCTCCATCATCACCGCATACTGGGAAGAATAAATTTCCAGAGGGTCCTGTTCAACCCAGCCGCTTTTGGGATATTTTTGGGCAAATTCCATCTGGGCAGTGCCCACCAGGTTTTGATCATGGTCAAAAAGAATAGCCCGGGAACTGGTGGTCCCTTGATCCAACGCAAGAATATACTTTCTCATAATTCAGAGTGTATTTTACCTTTGCTTTTTTGTCCAGAAAAAGAATTTTCTGTGGAATTTTCTTGTTCTTTAATAGCTTCGATGGATTTCAGCAGCCGACGCGGACAAAAACATCTGCAACAACTCTTTCCGGGTCCGGTACTTCTGCTTTTCCCGGGTAAGCAAACCAAGATCAAGCAGGGTTTCCAAGTCTCTCCGCAGGGTTAAATCGGAAAGCTTCCGGTAATGCCCCACAATTTTGGGATGGAAGCTGCGAATTTCATCCTTGGTCAAGAATTGCTTATCAGGAATATAATAAGCAAGCTGCCGCATCCGTTCCAGGACTTTATCGTTTTTTTCATCCGCAAGTGAATCGATCCTGTCATGGACATAGTTAGACCAGGTCAGATCTATCTGATCGCTATGGATGATCTCTAGAACCCCCTCAAGGCCATCCCGGAATCCCTCCAGGGCATACTGTAAAAAATTTGTAAGTATCCCTGTTGCCGTTGTAATCTGCAGTTGGCGGTAATACTCACTACGGGTTTCGTTGTAGTGATTTGAAAGAATATGGGAGGCGATCTGGGGTACCCCCGCCCGTACCAAGAGATAAAACTCCAATAGGCGGGCGATTCTGCCGTTACCATCCCCAAAGGGATGTATCCATGCGATATATATATGGGCAACGACTGCCTCAATGACAGCGTCTTCAAAACGCAGATCTGCGCTGTAATGAAACTGTTTCCTAAGCCATTCACAAAGTTTTTTAATTAGGTCATCAACCTGGGGAAAAGACGGCGGACGGTATATGTTGCCGACTACTACATTACTGGTACGAAAAACTCCGGGACTGGCCTGAAAGGGTTCACCGATATCTTTGCCAACCATTGCATGAAAGCGTTTTATCAACTCCGGTGTGATACGCCCCTTGAGGGAATTTTCCATCAGGTCTTCAAAAATAGTGTTAAAAGCTGCCAGAATATTCTCTACCTCCTGCAGGAGATATTTTTTGCTGGGGGGCAGTCCTTTGCCATCCTGGATAGCCTCCAAATCCTTTTCGGACAGGGTATTTCCCTCTATTGCGGTGGTCGCCAGAGCGCCCCGGTTCAGGGATACCCGGAGCATCCGTTCAAGGTAGTCGGGACGGATTGGAGTCTTTTTTATGGCCTGAATATAGGCATAGCACTGTCCCAGCCGGTTGGAAAGTATCTGGTCTATCTCCCATACCCGCTGAAAACTAATATGCTCATAGGTATTCTTCATTCAGAAAAACATACAACATTATTTTAAATTTTCAATACTTTTCATATCAATTTTTTTTAAAACATATTTAATTCATTGTATTATATATAATTATACGTATCAATATATTTATCATTTTATATTCAAACCGGATTCTGCCTATTTCTCTTGCTGGTAATTTTAAGCACTCCGCGAGGTTTCCCGTTTTTTATGAATAAATCAGGAATTTTCTTGACCCAAGAGGCTCTATTTAGTTACTATTTTAACATGCCTAGATAAAATTTAATACTCAGGAAGTTTTCATGTCAAAGCATCATCCCCATGATAATGAGCAAAAGGCGGAGATAAGCCCGGAGGCGGAATCTTCCGAAGCGAGCCAAAACACAAATCCGGATCAGGTGGAGGCCGATACGGAGTCTCCGGCGGGCATGGATCAGCCAGATTCCGCGCCCGTTGAGCCGGCGGAACAGGAGACTCAAAGCGCTGAACAGCCGGAACCCTTAAGCCCGGAAGAAAAGATCGCCGAACTGGAAGAAAAGCTTAAGGAAGCCAACGATTTATATCTGCGGAAAGCCGCGGACTTTGAAAATTTCCGTAAGCGGATGAACCGGGAAAAGCAGGATGCCATAGAATTTGCCAACCAGAGCCTGCTTTTAGACCTCATTCCGATCATCGACGATTTTGACCGGGCCATCAAATCCGCGGAAAACATGGTTTCCACATCAAAAGAATTTGACAGCTTTTATGAAGGTATCACCCTGATAGAAAAACGGCTTGTTACCCAACTGGAAAACAAGTGGGGGTTAAAGCGCTTTGACTCCGCCGGGGAGGTCTTTGATCCGAACCGGCACGAGGCTATTATGATGGAAAAATCCCCGGAAACGCCTGAACCTGTTGTTCAGGAGGATTTCCTTAAGGGCTATACCCTTAAAGACCGGGTGGTACGAAGCGCTAAAGTGAAAGTTTTAATGCCCGAGGAAGCTCCTCGGCAAGAAAATTGAGTATATTATAGAAAAGGAGCCGATATAATGGGTAAAATTATTGGTATTGATTTGGGTACCACCAATTCGTGCGTTGCTGTCCTTGAGGGCGGTGAGCCGGTGGTTATCCAGAATGCAGAAGGGGGAAGGACAACCCCCTCTATTGTTGGGTTTACTAGCAAGGGCGACCGGGTGGTAGGTCAGCCCGCAAAAAACCAAATGATCACCAACCCCGAAAATACCGTGTATTCCATAAAAAGGTTCATGGGCCGCCGGTATTCTGAGGTATCAAATGAAATGAACCTGGTTCCCTACAAGGTAGTGGAGCAGGGGGACGATGTCCGGGTGAATGTGGACGGAAAAAAGTACTCCCCCCAGGAAATTTCCGCCTTCGTACTGCAAAAAATGAAAAAGACCGCCGAGGACTATCTGGGGGAGACGGTTACCGAGGCGGTTATCACCGTACCGGCCTACTTTAACGACGCCCAGCGCCAAGCCACCAAGGATGCGGGGAAGATCGCCGGGCTTGATGTTAAGCGGATCATCAACGAACCTACCGCGGCATCCCTGGCCTTTGGGTTCAATAAGGATCAGAAGAAGGAAAAAACCATCGCTGTTTATGACCTGGGGGGTGGGACCTTCGACATTTCCATCCTGGAACTGGGAGAAGGGGTTTTTGAAGTAAAATCCACCAACGGCGATACCCACTTAGGGGGCGACGATTTTGACCGCCGCATTATGGAATGGCTTATCACGGAATTCAAGCAGGATACGGGTATCGATCTTTCCAAGGACCGTATGGCCTTGCAGCGGTTCCGAGAAGCGGCGGAAAAAGCCAAGATAGAGCTTTCCGCCATGCAGGGTACCGAAGTGAACCTTCCCTTTATTAGTGCGGATCAGACAGGACCCAAGCATCTCCAGAAGTCTCTCACCAGGGCCAAGTTTGAGCAGATGGTATCGGACCTGTTGGAACGTTCCAAGGAACCCTGTAAGAAAGCCCTGGCCGATGCGGGGCTCAATGCGGATCAGATTGACGAGGTAATCCTGGTGGGAGGCTCCACCCGGATCCCCGCGGTACAGCAGATTGTAAAGGACCTGTTTAAAAAGGAGCCGAATAAGGGGGTCAACCCCGACGAAGCGGTAGCCATTGGCGCCGCTATCCAGGGCGGTATCCTGGGAGGCGATGTAAAGGACATACTCCTCCTGGACGTAACGCCCCTTTCCCTGGGCATTGAAACCCTGGGCGGAGTCATGACCAAACTTATCCCCCGGAACACCACCATCCCTACCCGGAAGAGCCAGATCTTCTCCACCGCCGCGGACGGACAAAATGCGGTTTCTATCAACGTACTCCAGGGTGAGCGGGAAATGGCCAACCAGAACCGCACCTTGGGCCGTTTTGACCTAGTAGGTATACCCCCGGCGCCCCGCGGGGTTCCCCAGATTGAGGTGGCCTTCGATATTGACGCCAACGGTATAGTGCACGTATCCGCCAAAGACCTGGGTACCGGTAAAGAACAGAAGATCCGTATCGAAAGTTCTTCGGGCCTGAACGAACAGGATATTGAACGCATGGTTAAGGAAGCGGAACTCCACGCCGAGGAAGACAAGAAGGAACGGGAAAAGGCGGAAGTCCACAACGAAGCTGACACTATGATCTACAGTACCGAAAAGAACATCAAGGACCTGGGAGATAAGATAAGCGCCGAGGATAAATCCAAAACCGAGGAAGCCATTGCCGAACTGCGCCGCGCCTTGGAGGGCGGGGACATCCAGACCATCAGGGATAAAACTGAAGCCTTAAAGCAGGTCTCTTATAAGATCGCCGAGGAACTCTACAAGCAGCAGGCTGCCCAACAGGGAGCTCAGGACGCAGCCGGACCGGGCGCGGGCCCCGAAGCCGGCCCCTCGGCGGATCCCGGCAGCGGCGATTCTTCCGCTGCCGGCAGTAATACCAAAAGCGCAGAAGATGCGGATTACGAAGTAGTGGACGACAACAAATAGAATGAAAAGGGAATAGAAACCACGGAGGATGCGCAGAGATCACAGAAGAAGATCCATGGACTTGTTCGAAAACTTGAGGTTTCCGAACAAGTCTAATGAATTTTTCTTTCTTCTCTGTGATTTCTGCGTTTTGTCCTCTGTGCCCCCTGCGGTTATTTCCTAATTTCTGATGATTAAAGGGTAATGATGTGGCTAAACGTGATTATTACGAAATCCTGGGGGTTCAAAAAGGCGCTTCCAAGGACGATATAAAAAAAGCCTACCGGAAACTTGCCATACAATACCACCCAGATAAAAACCCTGGTAATAAAGAAGCGGAGGAAAAGTTTAAGGAAGCATCCGAAGCTTACGAGGTCCTCTCGGACGATCAGAAGCGTTCTGCATACGACCAGTTCGGCCATGCCGGTGTTGAGGGCATGGGAAGCAGTCAGGACTTTTCCCAAACCTTCCGCGGGTTTGAGGATATCTTTGGGGATTTTTCCGGAATCTTCGATTCCTTTTTCGGGGGCAGCGGAGGTTCCCGCTTTCGCGGCGGCGGACACAGCGGCGCCAGACAGGGCGCCAATCTTCGCTACGATATTGAAATACCTTTTAAAGATGCGGTCTTCGGCTCCAAAGTTGAGATCCAGTATTCCCGAAATGAAAGTTGTCCTTCCTGTAAAGGGTCCGGAGCGGCGAACGGAACGGGGAAAAAGGTTTGCTCCACCTGCCAGGGTTCGGGCCAGGTTCGTCACAGCCAGGGTTTCTTTTCGGTAGCCAGTACCTGCCCGTCCTGCGGCGGGGAGGGGTATATTATTGAGCACCCCTGCAAAGAATGCGGCGGTACCGGAACTCAGAAAAAACGGCAAAAGATCATGGTTACTATTCCGCCGGGGGTGGAAAACGGCCGCCGGGTGGTGATCCCCCGGCAGGGAGATGCCGGCCCCGGAGGCGGCCCCCCGGGAGATCTCTACGTGTTTATCCGGGTCAAGCCCCACGAGTATTTTGAACGTCAGAACGAGGACCTCTACTGCGCGGTGCTTATCTCCGTAACCCAGGCCAGCCTGGGGGCGGATATACAAGTATCCACCCTGGATAATAAAACCATAAAGGTTAAGATTCCCCCGGGAATCCAGAACGGCAGACTCCTGCGGATTCGGGACGAGGGTGTCCCTAACGGCGGACGGCGGGGCAACCTCTATATTAAAGTGGTAGTGCAAATTCCCGCCAAACTCTCCAGACGGGGCCGGGAGCTTATGGAAGAGCTAGCCAAGGTTGAAGGCGAGGTAGGTTCGCCTAAACCGATACCTCTGTCGGAGCTTGTGGGACAGTAATTTTGACGGTGCGTTCCCGAGCCGTGTAAAGGGTCCATAGGAGGCGGAGCCATGCGCCCACAATGTACGGAAACCCTGCTACTTGTTACCTGTTTTCTGCCCCTTGCTCCCTGTTACCTATTCCCGCTCTTCCCCGGTTCAAAAAGCCTACTCCTTGCCGCAGAAGGTGAAATTTCCGTCATAGAAAGACCTCTTTTTATCGCGGAAAGACCTCTTTCTGTCGTGGAAAGACCTCTTCCCGCCGGAGAAAATAGACTGCCTGTTCCGGAAATTCCAATTCAAGACATCCGCGCTCTACTTCAGGAATAAAGAGGCTTTCCCAAAAATTCAGCGGAAAAAGAGTATATCCCTTCGCGGGAGGCGGTCGTTGACCGTTCAGCCGCCGTAATGCCTCAAAATAAAATGTTACCGAAAGGACGGATGCCTCAAAATAAAAAATCTTACCCTGGTAGATATGCACAAGGGCAGCAGCGGCAAGGGACTACTGCCGTATGAGAACCTTCCGGCGGTTCAGATCCATGAGCGCCTGAACCGCCCGG
>JAITBG010000073.1 GCA_031283725.1 Treponema sp.
ACAAGGTGGAGGTCTTAACAACAAACTACCCAATCAGTGCCCCGGATAAGGAGAAAAACAAACCCCGGAATACGAAATCGGATGCGTGTTTCGAGGTTTCTTAAACCGTTTAATTGTAATGCGGTTACGATATATGTAAATATCGAAAGGACTGTATTCGCTGGTGTTTGCGGTTCTATTCTCTGGCGCGTTCACCCTCCGGTTGTTCATTTCCCCCATATATTAAGGGAAACTGCGAAATTGAAAAGCTGGGACTAAAACTGCGGGAAACCGGGATAGACGTTAGAATGTTAAAAATCTATCCAGATATGCCAAGTACAACCGGCGTTGAACGGTAACCAATGCCCATCCGGTCTATTCCCATGTCTATAAGTTCAAAAAAACGGGCCCGATCCCGAATTCCGCCTGAGCCTTTTACTTTGACGCGGCCCTTTGCGGCGTCGATCATGGTCCTGATTACCTCAGGGGCGGCTCCTTTATTTTCACCCCCCGTATAAAATCCGGTGGAAGATTTTACAAAGTCGGCTTTGGCGATGCAGGCGACCTCCGTAGCTTTGGCGACTTCCGCCAGGGTTAGGGAGTCGGTTTCGAAAATGGCCTTGAGGATGACGCCGTGTTTATGGCAAACATTTGCAACCGCCTCTATTTCCATGCCCACTTTGTCCCAAAGGCCGCTTCTAATCCAGCCATAGTTGCAAACCATGTCCAGATCCTCAACGCCGCCGTTCTTTACTATCAATTTCGCCTGGGTTACCTTGGATTCGGTGGTGCTCAGCCCAAAGGGAAAATCACAGACCACACAAAGCCCTACCTTGGTATTGGCGCAGAGTTCCCTGGCGATAAGGATGGATGCGGGGTTGATACATACGGTTTTACACTGGTAATCAATCCCTTCCTGGATATATTTCCGTATTTCTCCTTGGGTGAATTCAGGCTTCAGAACGGACTGATCAATATAAGCGCCTAATTCCGCTCGGGTCATATCAGATGCCTTTTTATTTGGCCTCATACAATCCTCCTAATGTATAAAAAGTATGATATAACTATACAGGTTGAACTTGAATCATCCAATAGTTATGGATTATCATTGCCAGAACAGGGAGAAACCTATGGCTATAGCGAAAGGCGTAAAAGACGCTTTAAGTTCATCTTCTATGATACGCAAGATGTTTGAGGAGGGGAACCTCTTGAGAAAACGGTACGGGGCCGATAAGGTCTTTGATTTTTCTCTGGGGAATCCCGATATTGAGCCGCCCCCGGCGTTCCACCAGGTGTTTTTGCGTTTCGCCCAGGATGATGCGGCGGGCAGGTCCAAGGGGGTGCATGGCTATATGTCCAACCCGGGCTTTCCGGCGGTACGGGAAGCTCTGGCGAAAAAGGCCTCCCGGGAGCAGGGGGTTATGCTGGAGGGTTCTCACATTATCCTGGCCGTGGGCGCTGCGGGGGGGCTCAACGTAGTGTTCAAGACCATCCTCAACAGCGGGGACGAGGTGCTGACGTCCCGGCCCTATTTTATGGAGTATAAAGGGTATACAGCCAACCACGGGGGAGTTCTGCGGGAGGTGGATTCCCTGCCGGATTTCAACCTCGACTTAGACGGTATTCGTAATAGACTGAACGAAAAAACCGCGGCAGTGCTGATCAACTCCCCCCACAACCCCACGGGCCGGGTCTACCCCGCGGCAACGCTGCATGCCCTGGCGGAAATCCTGGAAGCCCATGGTAAAAAAACCGGCCGCTGGCCCTTCCTGGTGGCAGACGAGCCTTACCGGGAAATCGTCTATATTCCCGGCGGAACCCCGCCGCTGCTTTCGGTCTACCGGAATTCTATCAGCGTTACGTCCTACTCCAAGAGCCTTTCCCTGCCGGGGGAGCGGATCGGTTATATTGCGGTAAACCCCGGCATCCAGGATGAGGAGGATCTCCTGAACGGTCTGATCTACGCCACCCGTATTTTAGGCTATATCAACGCCCCGGCCCTGATGCAGCGCATCGTGGCGGAGCTTACGGAGGAGTCGGTGGATGTTAGGGTGTACGCCCGCCGTCGGGACGCTTTTAAGGAAGTTCTTGACAAGGCCGGTATCCCCTATGCGGAACCCCAGGGCGCTTTTTACTTATTTTGCCAGGTCCCGCCGAAGAAAGGCGGTAGTAATACTGTGGGTGATGACGGCGCCTTTGTGGACCACCTCAAGCAACACCTGATTCTGGGGGTTCCCGGCAGCGGCTTCGGCAAACCCGGCTGGGTCCGCTTCGCCTACTGCGTAGATGAAACGGTAATCCGCACTGCCGGGGAGGCTTTCAAAAAAGCCATGGAAACCTGGGCTTAGGGGAACGGAGCTTTTGGCCGGTTTTTCCAAGAGGCTAATTTAAAACAACCAATTTTGAAATTAGCTCAGTATTCAAAGTGCAACGAATAGTTGCCCCGTGACCCATCGTAACCCCGGGCTTTAATGTAGACCGTTCCGGCGTTCACGTCCAGGGAAATACGGGCGTTGCCGCCGCTGCCGCCGTCGTCATCCTCGTCGAGTAGTTCACCGGCGCTGTCGTAAAGGCTTAACAGGGTATCAATTCTGCTTTCGGTATAAATAATGAGGCGGCCGCCGGGTTCGGGGATTTCCAGCTTGTAGAAGTCCACATCATCTCTGTTCCGGAATGAACCGTTCACCGGCCCTGAACCCAGCGTCAAGGGGGCGGCCTGTTCAATAGAATCGTTAGGCTCCGTGGTATCCTCCACCGCCGCTTCAAAGCCGGCCCGGAAACGGAATTCCCCAATTTGGCCTGAATCATACCCCCGGATCCTGGCGAGAAAGACCTGCCCGGCTTCAGCCTCGACCTCAATTCGGGGATTGGAATCACCGCCGCCATCATCGTCTTCGTCAAGCTGGTCGTACCCCGATTCATCGTAGAGCGCCATCACCGGGTCAAAAGAACTGCTGCCGGTCTCTAGGATCAGCAACCCCGCATGTTCGACGGTAATTTGAAACCAATCCTCATCACCTTCATGGATAGTCCGGGATATCCATGTGCCGATAACCGCCGGTACAGGCGCGTCTCTGCTGTCCGTTTCGTAGCTGTCCCGGCGGACCATGCTGCCGGAGGATGATGAAATCTCGGTGAGATCCTCTAAGAATGAGGTCAGCACGAAATCGGTATTCCAGACGGCGCTCAGGGACACATCCTGGGAGCGGATGAGCCTGACGTATACCCGTATAGCGTCGCCCATCCGCAGGATTTCCCCGCTCAGGGTATAGCCGTTTTCGCCGGCACTTCCCGCAACAGGCCCGGTGATGACCGTATAGCCGCCGCCCGAATTGACCAGCGCCGCGGCGAGCTGGTTCGAGAAATAGGTTCCCAGGCTGGTGCCGGTCCCTTCAAAGGAAAATTCCCCGAACCGGACCCAGAGGCCGCTCCCCAGGGTTAAGAGTTTTTGTGTAATAGCGGTTCCCAGTTTTGCCGTCTCTCCGTCCAACTGCTCCAGGGTTTCCACCGGGACGAGGCTCTGGGCAAAGAGGGGCGCCCACAGGAACGATGAGAGAAGGATGCCGAAAAGGGCCCTGCGGAATTGGCGGTTCATGGTATATCTCCTTTTTTGAGCAGTTCTATTACGCTGTCCATGGTAAGCCCCTCCCGGTTTTCCCGGGTCGAAAGATTCCGCAGGGTAAGGCTGTTCCCCGCAGCATTACTATCGCTTGGTATGATCATCCAGGGGATGCCCTTTTTCTCCGCTGCAATATATTGCTGGGTAAGCTTTTTTTCGTCCAGGAACACTTCGCAGTTGATCCCCGCTTCCCGGAGCTTCTGTCCGATCCCCTGGATGATTCCGCCGTCCGCTTCCCGGATGCAGGCCACCGCAGCCTGCGCATAGCTCCCGCGCTCCCTGATCTCCCCCAGGCTTTCCAGCGCGGCGATAAGCCGGTCCAGCCCTATGGAGGTACCCACTCCGGAAAGTTTTTCCTTTGAATAGAGCCCCGCCAGGTCATCGTAACGGCCGCCTGAACAGACCGAGCCGATGTCGGGAAGCGCATTGAGGAAGGTCTCGTAGACTATGCCGGTGTAGTAGTCCAGGCCCCGGGTAATCGACGGGTCCAGGACGAAAGTATCGGCGCTTCCCGTATCGATCATGAAGCGGCGGATCAAGGTAAGCCGTTCCGATTCGGCGCAGGGACCGCCGGCGGCAGCGGTGAGAGCCGAGAGGGTTTCTTCAAAACTGCCCCGGCCTTCTATGTAGTTCAGGATACTCCGGGCCCTTTCTTTTCCCGCCAGGGCTTCCAGGCTTTCCCCCGTGGCATCCCGGCCAACTTTGGCAAGCTTATCCACGGTGCGCAGTATTTCTACGGATTTGTCTGAAACGCCAATTTTGTCCAGAAAGCGGTTAAAGAGCCCGCGGTGGTTGACCCGGATGGTTATATCCCCGGCGTTTATGTGTTTAAGGGTGTGGCGGATCATCAGAAGTATCTCGAAATCCGCGGCGGCGGTGTCACTGCCCACGGTGTCAAAATCGCACTGGGTAAATTCCCGGTACCTGCCCCGCTGGGTGTTTTCCCCCCGCCAGACCTTGGCGATATGGTAGCGTTTAAAG
The DNA here is from genome assembly GCA_031283725.1 of Treponema sp. Lineage (GTDB taxonomy): Bacteria > Spirochaetota > Spirochaetia > Treponematales > Breznakiellaceae > Termitinema. The sequence goes on from JAITBG010000073.1 coordinate 4,580, forward strand.
GGCAGGGAAAGTTCGGCGCGGTGTTCCGCAATGAAACGGGCGAAGGGGACGGTTAGGTCGAAACGGAGCGCCACGTCGCGCCCCCCGTTGTCGGTAAAGCGGTAGATCTGCTTCTCCGTTTCACCACCCCCCTTTCCCGTAAGTATTTCCGCGTACTCCAGCGCGGGGGTATCGATAGGAACAAAGCCAAAGGAACGAAAGGATTCCTCGACTTTTTCCAATAATGAGCGGCGTTCAATTTCCGCGGAGGGCAAAAAATCCCGAAAACCTTTTAAAACCCGAGGTTCAATAATATCCGACATTGGTAACTCCGAGAGTGAATTATCTGGCAATCTTCACCGGATTTCCTACAGTATACCAGTAGTCGTCTATTATTTCTACCAGTTCCGGTGAATAGGTGAGGTTTGATACGGTCCTGACCAGGCCCTGGGGAAGGACATTGGCGGAGGCCACGGTTCCGGTCAGGAGCAGGCGGGTTCTCTTTAACATAATTTCATAGGCCACCGGAGTCCCGGGAAGGCGTACCGGAGTCCCTTCGGCTTCCATGTGCTCAATGCTTTTGGATGTCAGACTGAGGATCTGTATTTTCCGCATCTCCTTTCCCGGTTCGGTGATCACCGATTCCAGATTATACCCTAGCTGCTTGGCAACAGGGGATGTCATTTTTACCAGCATACGTCCGTATTCTTCATACCGGGCCTGTAGCCGATCCTGGGTTTCCAGAAACCCCCCTAGAAGTATGGTTAATTCCTCCGGGTTGGTTTTAAAATCGGCCACAAAGAGCCCCACATTTTCCCGGCCCTTCATCTGTCCCAAAGAAATCAGGGTACAGCGGAGTAAAAACTTCGCCGGCGCCCGGTTAAGGGGGGCAAAGGAAATGGAAAGGCCGACGATGGTGTTCACATATTTCTGAAAAAAGATCAACTCCTGCGGGGAAATAGTGGCGAGAAAAAGAGAGCGCTTAAAACCAAACTGAAAAGGGATACAGAGGATACTGTACTCTTCAATTTTGAAGAAGCATTTATTTTTTTCCACTCCTAACTTTGAGAGCGCATAGGGGGTGCATGTAATGGTCCGGTCCCCGTACTTTTCCAAAAAATGGTTCGCCGTTCCGGTTGATGCACTGGCCATATCCTATGCGCTCCTGTCAGGGTATTCAGCTTACCTACCGCTGTTCCCGTTATTCCCATACTGCCGCAACTCAAAAATCAACTGCCGTGCCCGATCCTGAACCGGTTTAATATAATGGCCGTCTGCAATACGGAGTATGGTTCTTATCGCCGAGGGGTCCTTCAGACCGCCGTTTTTCTTTGCCAGAATTTCATAGGCGTCCAGGGCGGAAAGAGCCAGAAGGTTATCCGGGTTAAGCCCGTCAAAACGGGTTACTACCCAGGAAATGATGTTCGCCGTCTCCTCATTCTCGTTGAGGCCGATCTTTGCCAGGGACTTAACCGCTTCGGTAAGTACCATCGGTTCGCTTTCCGCCAGCATGATCTTTAGGAGGGTATTCTTCGCCTCCGGGGTGCCGATTTCCCCCAGGTAGGTCGCCGCCCGAGCCCGGACGTCGGGGAAGTTGTTTATCAGCCTGCCGTTTTCCCGGGTCTGATTTGTAATCCCTTCCAGGGAAAGGTACTCCAGGGCGTTCCGTACATCATCACTGGTATTGCCATGATTAATCGCCTCGGCAATATATTCCAAGGCAACAAGCTTCATATCCCGTCCATCAGCCTGGCTTTGCTCCCGGATAATCATATTTTCAATAGATTCCTCGAGATACGATTCCTCTACGGACATTTCCTGTGCACTAACCAGGGATACCGTAAGAAGACCTGCAACTACCGCCGCCAATACATGGTTTCGAGTTATCATCAAACAACTCCTCCTAATTTAAATCCCTCCAAACTATCCCGGCTCGCGGTACCTAGAGAGCGAAAATGCTAACTCACCCCGGAAGTTTCATCGGTGACGGGGGAAGAAGGCCAGGCTATTTTCCAGTTATTTCCAATTCTCACAAATTCAAAAAGCCGTAAACGTTGTTTCCGGGCATTTATAGTAAAAGCCTTTACCCGGTTATGACTTAAAAATTCAATATCGTCAAGACGGGGGTCAACCCTGACGTTTCCCCGGGAGGGAACAACCACATGGGTAAAATAATCCTCCGGCGTTTTAAGGACAATATTCCGGCTTTTTAACCCCTCGGAAGTCTGGGAGAGTTCAATCAAATAGTTCTGGGAATTGATAACCCCGATAAAATCCTCCGCCAGATAACTAAGCCATTTGTTATAGTCCTTTGCCCGGATAACCTGGTTAATTTCCTCAATGAGCGCCTGCATCTCCTCCTTGGTGGAATTAAACTCCTCCTGGGTGATGCTGGTGAGATCAAAATTTGTCCCCTCCTCCACTATAGGTGCCGCCGGAGCTTCCTGTCTCGGCGGTTCAGGTTCCTGGACTACCATTTCGGGCTGGGGACCCGGTTCACTGGTACACGAAAAAGCGCCTAATAAAAGAAAGGTAATAAATAAAGCTTTCATGGCAACCTCATTCATATCATACTATAATTTTTTGTAAAAGACTAGAAAGTTGAAAAAAAAAGACATAAAATAGGGTTACCATGCTGAAAGCCGCATTTCCCGGATCTTTTGATCCCCCTACGTATGGCCATCTTAATATAATAGAACGGGCTGCCTCTATTTTTGATGAATTGGCGGTGGTATTGGCGGAAAATCCCCAAAAAAAGGGCCTGTTTACCCTAGAGGAGCGGATGGTCATGGTTTCGGAGCTGGTGAAACCCTGGAAAAATGTTACCGTTGAAAGTTCCGGGGCGCTTACGGTGGATTTTATGAAGGCCCGGAGCGTCAAGATACTGGTCCGGGGCATCCGGGGCGTGAATGATTTTTCCTACGAATTTGACCTTTCCCTCTGGAATAAAACCCTGGACCCGGATATGGAGACCCTGTTCATGACCACTGACCCCCGGTATGCCCTGGTAAGCTCCTCCGCGATAAAGGAACTGGCTTCATTTCACAAGGGCCTCTCGGCGTATGTACCGCCCTTGGTTGAAGCCGCGCTGAAGAAGATTTTTTAGCCTAATATATTTTTAAGTGGTTGTTGTTCAGAAGCTGAAGTTTCTGAACAACTCTATTACATAACAGGGGCTTTAGTTTTAGGATGAATAGGCTTGGCGGCAGGGTAGGGTGCGTCGAGAACTGTGCCCCGCATTCCGCCCATCCTCCGGCGTTTTGCGGCAAAATTCAGATAAAAAAAGGCCGGCGAAGATCGCCGGCCCTGCCTTTGAGGCATGTCGGAAATATAGTGATTTGGGAGGGGAACTATAGGTCCGACACTTTTAATATCGGTTCTTCCCATCAGGACTTAAACGTTATTTTATTCACCGTCGTATATCAGCCGGTTCTGTAGAATCCATACGCAATCTACGTACCATAATTGGGAACAAAGAGGTTAGTCGATCTCGGAAATAAAAACATCCACCGCTAAGGCAACCCGGTAGGTTTTTCCCCGTTGTATGGTCAGGCGCTTAACTACGGAATAATCGCTCATCTGGAAGCGTACCTCATGGAGTCCGGGTTCGGTTGTTATGGGCTGAAGACCGGCGCCTACCGGTTCGTTGTCAAGGAATATCCGGATGTTCTTCGGGGCCTCGAAGAAAATCAGCGGGACCGTGTCCTTAAGGGTAATGGTGAGGTCCAGGATCTTTCCACGTTCTATGAGAAAACGGCGGTTTTCATTCCGGTAGTCGTTTGAAATAATCAGCAAACGGTGTTCCCCTTCCCTTAAAAGCCGGGCCTGTTCGGGCTGTTCCACCACCTCATCGTCGATGAGCACCGTAAAAGGCCGCCGGGAGAGTTGTTCGGGAATCCGGGTGACAATCCGTACCGCCCCCTCGTCACTGAGTATGGGTTTAACGGTGAACCGGAAGGGCATGGTTTTGATTTCTTCGCTTAAATCCTTGATAAGCGGCAGGATTCTGAAAAGGATGGGGAAGGATTCCGGAGGCACTATTCCGGCGGGGAGTGACGCATAGGGACTGGTCCGCAGCCCGTGGCTGTTTCGGATGGGTATCTGATAAATAATCTGGATTTTATTCGGGATAGGTTCCATGCTGATTTGCCGCGCCTCCAGATCCCCCGCCCCGGCCTCGGGCACCCGGTCAAGATCCGCGTACATCCCCAGGGCAAGGCTTCCCCGGTGGGCCATATAGGCCTGGGGGACGATGAGTTCCAGCTCTATCCCCTTTAAGAAGCGGATCTCCTGGTCCAGAGAAATTACCACCGAATTGATATACGAAAGGTTTATGGAATTGCCCTCGGGTTTGTCCAGGGACACCAGGAGATTTCCGGCATTTGATATATGCAGGGGTTCAGCCCCAAGAGAAAAAGTGAAGAGAAAAAGGTACAGAAAGGCCCGCCAAGGGTGAATCATTTTGTAAATAACAATCTCCCGGGATCCTGAGCTTTCCCATTTTGCCGCAATTCAAAGTGCAGGTGAGGTCCTGTTGACTGACCGGTTGAACCAACTCTGCCTATAAGATTACCGGATCGGACGCGGCTTTGCAAGGCTATTTCGAATTTTGACAGATGCCCGTAGAGGCTGGACCAGGTTTCCCCATGCCGGATAATGATATAGTTGCCGTAAATGAGGTCCGTGCCCATTTCAACGACCTCCCCGTCCCGGGTGGCGTATACCTCGGTTCCCTCGGGGGCCGCCAAATCCAGCCCCTGATGGACCCGGAAGCTTCCCGTAACGGGGTTTATCCGGGGACCAAAGGGGCTGCTCATGCGGTAAGTCCGCAGGGGGTAACGGAAACCGATGTTCAGAAAGAAGGCGCGCTCGGTGGGGGAAAAATCCGCCCCGGGGATAAAGATGAAGCGTTCGCTCAGGGAGTTCCGGGTTATGGTGATTGGGATTCCTTCCTGTTCGGTTCTTCCGGAAAATACCAGCAGTTCCAAATCCGATTCAGGCGTTTCGGGTATAAAGATGCCCGGCATAGATGGAAGGAGCAGGAAGGCCGCCCCGGTAAAGCCGTCCGGGTGGGGCAGCCGGTTGAGGGTAGCCAGCGCCGCAATGGGGATATTGCAGCGGGCCGCCAACGTGAAGGCGTCATCATGGCTGCCGGGGCTATAGGCATACACCGTAAGCGCCTCCGCCAGAGCCTGCGCCCTTTCACCGGTACGTTCACGGTTGTGAATCCGCAGCCGGGCTGTCTCCACATCGGAAAGGTATTGCCGAAAGGCCGTATCCGCCGTATCCAACCGGGAAATCACCGGAAAAGGCGGCGGCTCTTGAGCCGGTAACGACAGGGTGGAGAAGAAGAAAAAAAAGGCAAGGGTTACCCCTTGCCTTTTATACCGGAATCCCCGCTTATTCAGCCGCAATTGCTTCGGTAGGGCAGGATGCGGCGCAGGAACCGCAATCCACACACTTGTCGGGATCGATCCAGCGTGCGTTGTCTTTTTCGGAGATAGCCTCCGAGGGACATTCACTCTCGCAGGACCCGCAGTTTACACACGCGTCACTGATCTTATACGCCATACAACACCTCTCAAAATAAATTACCTATACGATAACATAAGCCGCCGGGGTTTTCAAGGTAATTTTTACGGACAGGTATTTTTTACGGAAAGACAGGGCGGTCGTATGATGAAGTTTTTCAAGAAAGCTGCCGATACCGCGGGCTTTCATATAATTTGAACCAGTAGGACGCTCCTTGTATAGTGTGATAAGGCCGGGCCGGGCGTTTGAACGGCAGGGTCAGAAGCCGCGGCTTTCAGGTCAGAAGCCGTGGCTTTCAGGTCAAAAGCCGTGGCTTTCGAGTCAAAAGCCGTGGCTTTCGAGTCAAAAAGCCGTGGCTTCCGGGTCAAAAGCCATGGCTTCCGGGTCAAAAGCCGTGGCTTCCGGGGTAAAAGCCGCGGCTTCCGAGGCAAAAGCCGCGGCTTCCGGGTCAAGGGTTACGGCGAATGAGGTAGAAACCGCCCCGTATGGGGTATAGGGTGAAACAACTACGCTATAGGCAGGGGGGGTAATCAGATCAAAGCAGGCAGCCACGGGATTCCAGGGCGGCGGCGGTTTCCCCGGCGCTTACTATCATTCTTTCGATTACCAGGGGGATCAGGGTACGAAGCTGGGTTAGGCCCTTTTTCCCGCACCGGGCCCGGTAGGCGAGTTCCGCGTTTTCCCAGGCCGCGAAAAAACGGGGGAGAAAGCCAAGCATGAGGGAAATTCCCAGGCTCAGGTGTTTGAGACGCAGACGGTCCAGGGAGTCCTTGATTTCCGTCATGGTGGTTACCGAAAAAAACAGGGATGCCGCGCTAAAGGCGAGGATAATCCCCCACCCAAAACGAAGGCTCTCCAGGAGGCCCTCATGGTTGAAGGAAACCGGATCTTCCGCTTTGAAGGACCGGCAAAGCCCTAGAAGAAGTACCATCAGCAGCAGGGGCCTGATGCCCCGGAGCAGTTCCCAGGGGCCTATCCCCGCGGCCAAGGCGCCGGCAATAACCAGGAAGGTCCCCGCTCCCAAAGCGGGGAAGCCGAAGACAAAGGCCAGGGTGGATATCAGGAACAGGGCTAGGAGTTTCCATCCCCCGGGGAGCCGGTGGAGGAGGCTCCTCCCGGGCCGGTATGCGTAGGGAATGGGCCGCTGCCTTAGAGCCACGTACAGTCCTCCACGGCGCCGTAGTTTCTCCGGGGGTCCCGGACCCCATAGCTGTCCTTGAGCCGGTCCAGAACATCCGCGGGCTTTCCATCCTCCCGGATGATCCCCCGGTCAAGGATAATCAGCCGGTCCGCGAAGGCCAAGACTTTTTCCAGTTCGTGGGTGAGGAGGATCACCGTTTTGCCCTCGTTTTTAAGCTGCCGGATTATTTCCAGCACCTGGACAACCCCGGGCCAGTCGAGGTTAGCAAAGGGCTCGTCCATGATGATCGTCCCGCAGCCCATGGCCAGAACACCCGCCACCGCCAGGCGCCGCTTTTCACCCCCCGAAAGGTTTCTGGGGGGCCAGTCCCGCTTGTGTTCCAAGCCCAGGGCTTCCAGGGCGTTTTGTACCCGTTCCATAACCGCGGGTTTGGAAAGCCCCAGGTTTTTGGGTCCAAAGGCGATATCTTCCGCCACGGTTTCCCCCACCGTCTGGGCATCGGGGTCCTGAAAAACCAAGCCGAGGTGACGCCGCAGTTCTCCTATGGCCCCGCCGAGGGGCTGCCCCCGGAACAGCAACTCCCCTTCGTCGGGATCCATGAGCCCCGCCAGGATCAGCATCAGTACGGTTTTCCCCGAACCGTTTGCCCCGGCAATAAGGAGCAATTCACCCTCCCGGATTTCCATGTTTACCCCGGAAAGCGCGGAAACCGTGGTTCCCTTCCCGGGTGAAAAGGTCTTTACCAGATTAGAGATGGAGAAAAGAGGGCTGTTCCGGGGCATTTACGGGATGAGCTCCGGGATAATCCGGCGCAGCCTGAGGGTGATGTTTACCGCAGCGATTCCCTTTAAGGCATCCCCAAGGAAGAAGGGGAGAGCCCCCGCGATAAAAACCTCGATCCAGCTGAGGTTCGTATACTGTTTAAGCCAGAACAGGCCGGGAATGTACTGGGAAAGAAGCCCCAATACCACCGCCGGGATGAGCCTCCGGAAAGGGACCGGCTTTTCACTCCGGGGCCGGCCGGCGATAAGCCCTGAGACAAGGGCGGTAAGAAGGTACCCCAGGAGGTAGCCCCCGGTGGGGCCGAGAAAACGGGTGAAGCCTCCGGTAGCCCCGGCAAATACCGGAGCGCCCAGGGCGCCGGCCAAAAGGTACAGGAGTACCGCAAGGCTTCCACAGACGGGACCCAGGCACAGCCCCGCAAGGACGGTAAAGAGGTTTTGCAGTACCGCCGGTACCGGAGAGAACGGCAGGGGGATCGATACAAAGGTCCCCGCCGCAATGAGGGCCGCAAAAAGGGCGATGAGGGTGATCCTTCCGATAGTTTTTCGTGTCCCGGAAGGGTAGGCTGTTTTTTCCATGTAGTGCTCTCCTGCTTTTTTAAACGGATAATTAGCGTTTGCGCCGGAAAACCCGGTAATTTATGGTGGGAAAAATATTATGGCGCCGTTCCAGGCCGGTAAGCCATTCGGTGCTGATGTAATTACTCCCCAGGGATTCATAGATGGTGGTAAAATTCCGCAGCGACGTTTCCACCTGGTTCCGGACATAGGCGGTGCTTTCCTGTTTGTAGAGCATCTTCGGCCAGTCGGAGGCCTGAACCAAGAGTATTTCCCGGGCGGCTTGGTTCAAAGCCCGCTCCTTGAGCCCTGTGTCGTCGGGGAACCGTTCCGCCAGTTCTATCATCCGATCCAGGGAACGCAGGGCATGGCGGTAGAGCCAGTCGTTGGATGCGTCCAGCCACATTTCCCCGTAGCCGTTGACCCCCCAGGATGAAAATTCCGGCATGACGGTCCGGAAGCCGCGGGCATCCTGCTTATAGAGGTATTCCGCGGGGTTCATAAACTGAAGCTCACGGCGCGCCCCTTCCCTGTACAGGGTTTCGATAAACACCGGCCCCTCATACCAGAAACGGCCGAAAATATCGGCGTCGTATGCGCAGAGGCTTATGGGGCAGCCGTCCAGGTATTCCGCGGCGGCTTTGAGCCGGGAGATACGGGCGTCCAGGAAGGACGACGCGGCAGCTTTGGCTCTTGCCGCGGCTTTTTGGGGATCGTAGATTTGTTTGCTATCCGCTTTACTTCCGGATGCCCAGTATTTATACCCGGTCGCTTTCCGGGCGCCGTTGGCTTCAAGGAAGGGGCCCATCAATTTCGCGGGTAGCTCATACCCCACGTCCCGGTGATAATCCCGGTACAGGGGATCCCTATGACAAGGAAGCGTGGACTCCTCCAATTCCTGGGACGCGTAAAAATCCCTGGCCAGAACGAATACCCCGGCGGGTGTTTTCGCGGGGTAGAAACTCCCCTGGGATTCCAGATTATCCCCAAGGATGAGGCCGTGGGTATCCACGATGGTATAACTGAAATTATACGAGCGCAGGTACCGGTCAAGTTCCGCCGACCAGCCAAGTTCCGGAAGCCAGAATCCGTAGGGATTCCTGCCGAAAAGAATCCGGTGGGAAGCAATGGCAATCTCAAGCTGGGCCTGAATCGCCTCGGGATAGCCGGTGTAGAGGGGCAGGAAAGCGTGGGTCGCGGCAGTGGTTAACAGTTCCACGCGGCCTTTCCGCTGGTAATGATCAAAGACCCGGAGGATATTTCCCTCGTAGCGTTCCGTAAAGAGAATCCGTTTATCCACCGCCTGATTGTAAAACCATAAGGCCAGGCGGTGTATTTCGTCATCCTGCGGGCTTCCGCTCCCGGCGGTCCTATCCAGCTCCCGGATACCGAATTCGATCTGCCGGTCCACATATTTCAGGTAACTCTCCAACAGGTATTCATCCCGCAGCATCTGACAGAAGATTGGAGACAGGGAAAGGGCAATCTTGAAAGGGATATGCTCCATATCCAGGCGATCAAAGACCTCCAGCAGTGGCAAGCAGGTTTCGGAAAGGGCCTCGAAAAAACAGCGTTCCTGGCTCTGCTCCAATTCAGGATGCCGGATGAAGGGTTTATGAAGGGCCAGTACCACAGAAATGGCTGGGCTGGTATTCATTGACGGTTACTCCTGGGCGCCGGCGGCGCTACAGCCGTTGTGTTTCGGAAGACGGGATGAACGAATGGTATTGCGAAGTATTTTATAATCATCAACCCCCGACAGGCGGAGTAAGGGACTACCCTCTGGGGAACCGGAGACCGAAGCTCTCATGCCTTTGGTCCCGGCGGAATTTTTCGCCCCCGCTGAATCCCTGTTTTCCAATAGTTCGAGCAGCTTAGGCAGCTTAAAAGATCTGGAAACCGCCAAAACAACCGGTTCGTCCTTCCGCATAACGCAAAGCTCCACCTTGAAGCTCCCTCCGGAGGGGGGAAACCCCAGGTACCAGGCGGAATCTCCGATTCCTACCTGAACGGTAAAGGAGCTGTCTTTGTTCACACTCCCATCGCTTGACACCACCCTGAGATAATACCCGCCAAAATCCGGGGCACGTTCGTAGATTTCCCTATCGTGGGTATTTATCTCCCAGAATGCAAAGGCCCAGAGGGGATCCCGGATTAACACTTCTATATAATTGATATTGTACTGCTTAGGAAGGGGGACCGTTGTGCCCTGATGTTTCTCCGCCAGGGGAAGGGGGTTCTTTCTATCGGCGTTTTCCGCCGCATCACCTATGGTTTCTAATATTTCTTCTATAACAATGGTCCGGTCCAGTCCGGGGGGTATATCAATCCCCTGGGTGTCCGCAAGTTTTATCAATTCATTTGTGGTTAAACTCTCGAGGAAAGACCGATCCATCCAGACTTCTTCCACCATATCCCGTGATAATGGGAAAAAGACGGATATATGTCAAGTACGCGAATTGCGCTACGTTAAATCTAACCATAGCGCACTTGCACAAGGTATCCGGAAGGGCTGCCATAATTCCATGCTTTCGGCAAAGCCGGCCGCCGTGGACGGCGCGGTAAGTACCTAACGCCGAATTTCCTTTCGGTTTATCAAAACCGCCAATTCTTTCCCCACTGTTTTCTCAATACCGCTAAAACCACGGTAAACGGAATCCCTTTTAACCCAAACGGGGTCCCGTTCTGCTCAAAAATATAGGCTGCCCTTTTTTTTGTAGACACAACCCGCCTAAGTCATGGTAAGATTCGCCGTATGAGCAAAGGAAAAAGCGATAGGATGCCTTATAAGCCTATCGCCATGGGTAAACGTGAAGACCGGTTTTTCAATACCCTGTCATGACCGGCGATTCAAAGCGATCATCCGCCCCGGACTGCCTCAAATGCGCCTATTTCAAGGTTACCTGGGAACCCGCCTTCCCCCGATCCTGTACGGTGTTTGGCATTAAGTGCCGGAATTTTCCCTCCGTTGAGGTTTACCGCGCCACCGGGTGTCACTGCCCCAGCTTCCGGCTAAAGGAGGGGTTTTGATAATACGCCTGGTCCAGCCGCCCCTGGTGCAGTTCAACGCGCCCTATCCCGCCCCTTACTACCTCAAATCATTCCTTGAGTCCCGGGACCATCAAACCATGGTATGGGATCATTCCATAGCCCTTTTTGATCGGATTTTCTGCCGGGCCGGGTTGGAACGGATATTCAAGGATGCCGGGAAAATGAATAGGGCCGCCATAAAAAACAAAACCGTTCTCTACAATGTTGATCGCTTTCTTTCCGAGGAAGACCGCTGGCTATCTTACATAGACCTTCTGATCGATTTTCTCCGGGGCAATAATCGGGAATTCGGTCATTTCCTGGCCCTGGTGAACGGCGTTCTTCCGGGCGGACCCCGGTTCGACGCCTGCCTGGATTCCCTGGGCGGAAATCCTCCGCCGGACGCCGCCCCCCTCCTGGCAAGCAAGCTCCTCTCAGACCTGGCGGACTTTATCACCGTAACGGTGGACCCCTCCTTCAGCCTTATCCGCTACTCCGCCTGCCGTACCGGAGCGGGTTTTCGGGACTTTCCGGTGGTGGAAAAGGGTCTTGGAGGCTATATCCTGCGGGAATTCTACCGGCCCTTGCTTGAGGACGCCTGGGATACCCTGGACCGTCCCGGCTGGACCGGCAATAGGGACGAACGTCTGGTAATCGGCGCCACCATCCCCTTCCCGGGCTGTCTCGCCGGGGCTCTGGTCTGTGCGGCCTCCGCTAAAGCCCGGTACGGCAACAGGGTTATTACCATCGCCGGAGGCGGTTATGTGAACACGGAACTTCGTTTTATGGAAGAACCGAAATTCTTCGACTACTTTGATTACCTGTCCTTTGACCGGGGCTACGGTTCCCTGGCGGCCATCCTGGAACATACCGGGGACACGCCGGTATACAAAACCAAATACCGGTCACGGATTGATAACCGCGTTGTAACCGGCGGGGGAATTGATAGTGTTTCTACCGGAGGCAATACCTCCGACCGCTTCTCTGAGATCGACCGTGAATCGGTCCGGACCGTCTTCCCCGATTACCGGGGCCTGGACTTTTCCCGTTACATCCGCCCGGTGGACGATCTGAACCCCATGCACCGGCTCTGGTCCGACGGCCGCTGGCTCAAGGCTTACCTGGCCCACGGCTGTTACTGGCACGCCTGCGCCTTTTGTGATGTGCAGCTTGATTACATCCGATGCTTCGAACCGCTGGAACCGGAAGCTTTTTTCCGGCACCTGCAGGACCAGGCGGAAAAAACCGGCATCCGGGGGATACACCTGGTGGACGAAGCGGCCCCGCCGGATTCGCTGCTCCGCCTTGCCCTGCTGAACCGGGAAGCCGGGCAGTCACGGCAGCCGCTGATATTCTGGGGGAACGTCCGCTTTGAAAAAGACTTTACCCCCGACGCCGCGGCTATTCTTGCCGCCGGGGGGTTGGTGGGGGTTTCCGCCGGGATCGAAGTGGCAGCGCCAAAGGGCTTTACACGCATCGGCAAGGGAATAGGCCTGACAGATGTGGTTAATGCCTGCGCCGCTTTTAAGGAAGCGGGCATCCTGATCCATGCCTACCTCATCTACGGTTATTGGGATCAGGATGACCGGGAGATCATCGACTCCGCAGAAATATTGCGCCAGTTTTTTGAGGCGGGTCTCCTGGATTCCGCCTTTTGGCATAAGTTTGTCTTGACCCGGCATTCCCGGATTTACGCCGAATGGAAACGGGGCAAACATACCGGCCTTATCATAAAGGGTGGCGAAGGGACATTCGCCCTGAACGATCTGTCCTTTGAGGGGGAGGAAGGGTTTGATAAATTCACCCTGCCCCTGGACCAGCTCCTGGCTAAATGGATGACCGGGGATACCGCCGGGCCGGTGGAACTGGGCTTTCCCTTTAGGGTTCCTAAACCCAGGGTGCCGGCGGATTTGGTAGAGGGGCTCCTGGACGCATACGCCCGGAACCGGGACCATAGCCGGGCAGAGAAACCCGCCGGCGGGGTAAGGGTTGTGCTTTTCCTGGGCTCAAAACCGATAGTACAAAATACGAGCCGGGGGGCGGCCCTCTTCTGGCGGTGGCGGCTGGGGGACCGGCAGTTGCGGATTGGACAGGACCGGGAAAAAGCGGCTGCAATAGCGTTGCTGCTGGAAGATGCCGCCCGCAGCGGCGGCCTTAGTGCGGTGCCGTTTTACGAAAGGCTCCGGAGCGTACTGGGCAAGGACGCGGCACAGAAGGCATGGAAGATTTTACGGGAGGGAGGACTGACGGTGGTTTGAGGCGGCATCATCCTTACGCCCAGGGTTTGAGTTCATCGCCGGGATGAACCTCCCTCAAGGGTTGCAGAGAGGCGCGGGGGAGAGGTCAAATCGTTTGCGGGATAAGTCCAGTATATGTTACTATATAATAAAGGAAAGTCATGCCCATACGAGTAACCGTTGAGACATTTTTGGATCAAAATCTGCTCCGCGAGGTGGAATCCCTGTGTGCGGCGGAGGAGCCCCCGGCTTGTCAGGCAGCTTGCCCCCTGCACCTGGATGTCCGGACTTTCGCTTCCCTTATCCAAACCGGAAAAAACGCCGAAGCCTGGCAGCTCTACGCCAAGGCTATTCCCCTGGCGCCGCTTATCGCCCGTACCTGTAACGCTCCCTGCCGCCTGCCCTGTAAACGCTCTGAACGGGGCGGAGCGGTTGAAACCGGGGCGCTCGAGCGATTCCTTGCGCGGAATTCCGGCGTTCTTTCCAAGGCGCCCTTTTTGCTTCCCAAAAAGACAGGACAGGTTGCCGTTGTCGGAGGCGGGCTGCGTGGCATGGCCGCGGCAAACGGTCTTGCCCGTAAGGGTTACCATGTAACGATATTTGAAGCCGCGGACCGTTTGGGGGGCCGGCTGCTTGAATTGGACGAAAAGACCCTTCCTGCCAAGGTACTGGAAGGTGAAATTGCCGTTTTGCTGGGGATGTCCGTGGCAGTGGAGTACGGACGCAGTATTCCTGTCGCTTCCATTGATGACGCGGCTGTTCTCTTCAATGCGGGATACGACATGGTGTTTGTAAGCTGCACCTCTCCCCTGGACAAAAAGGCCGATGGATCAACCTTGCTCACAAGCCGAAAAAACCTTCTTGCGGGGCGGCGCAACAACCGGGCCGGGGGAGAAGATTCATCCATCTGCGATCTTTTCGACGGCATAAGCGCCGCCACAACCATAGACCGCATCTTTCAGGGTGTCTCGGTGGATGCCGGGCGGGAACGCGAGGGGAGTTACGAAACAAAGCTCTACACAAACATTGACAGTATTACTACGGTGGTTCCTGTAAAGGCGGGAAGCGGCGGCTATGATCAGGCCGGGGCTTCCGCCGAGGCGGGGCGTTGTATACGCTGCGAGTGTAACGAGTGTGTGAAAAAATGCGGCTTTATGCAGCAATACAAACTGAATCCCCGGCGTTATATACGGATGGTATATAACAACCTTTCCATCGCCATGGGAAACCACGATGCCAACGGCATGATCAACACCTGCGCCCTCTGCGGCCAATGCGGGGCCGTCTGCCCAAACGGCCTTGATATGGCGGAGGTATTTCTCGCCGCCCGCCGGCAAATGGTTCACTCCGGGAAGATGCCCCCGTCGACCCACGAATTCGCCCTATTGGATATGAAATACAGTATGTCCGGGTCATTTTTCCTCGCCCGCCATCAAGCGGGACATGGCAGCTCTGCCTCGCTCTTCTTCCCCGGCTGCCAGCTTCCCGCCTCGGAGCCGGAACTGGCCGGCAGGATTTACGCCGATTTATCAAAGCGTATAGACGGCGGCGTAGGATTGCTATTAGGTTGCTGCGGCGTCATGGCTTACTGGAGCGGAAACAACGCGCAGTTCGATGCGGTAAAAAAACAATTAACCGATCACTGGAAAGAGCTTGGATGCCCTGAGATCATAGCCGCCTGTCCTACCTGCAGTTCCACCTTAAATCGTATGGAAATAAAAACCCGGAGTTTGTTTGAGGTTCTTGCCGAAACAGGGCTGCCCAGGTTAAAGGAAAAATCAGGAACATCCCCTGTGATGGTATTACATCACGCCTGCGGGGCGCGGCATAATGATGTGATAAAAAACCGCGTGCGTGATTTAGCCGCCGAAGCCGGCATTACGATCCGGGAAGGCGCACCCGGCGAACAGGACCCCTGCTGCGGATACGGGGGGCTCATGCCATTCGCAAATGCCCGGTCGGCGGAGGGCCATACCGGTGTTGCCCTGGAACAGCTTGCGCGGGGAACTTCGACCCAGGCGGCGGAGGACAGGGATGCGACGCTGTTAACGTATTGCGTCAACTGCCGGGATCGCTTCCGCGCCAAAGGGCGGGATACCCGGCATCTGTTAGAAATACTGTACCCGCCGGAGCTGACGGCGCAGCCGTCCTCTCCTGCAAAGGCATGGAAGCCCCTCACTTGGTCGCTTCGCCAGGAGAATCGCGCAAAGTTCAAACAGGAGCTGTTACAAAAACTGTGGGGAGAAGAAGTTAAGGAGGCGCCTTTGATTGACTTGATCATTGATGAAGAACTGGAGCGTAAAATTGAGGAGACCCACATACTCCACAGCGATATCCGGGCCGCCATAGGCCGGGCGGAGACGGATCAAACTAAGCTCGTCGATCAAAAGACCGGTCACTTTCTCGCCAGTCACCGGCCGGCGAATGTCACCTTCTGGGTCGAGTATGCGGTGGAAAACGGGCGCTTCCATATATATAACGCCTATAGCCACCGGATGAGCGCCGTAATCTCGGGCCCGGCGATTGAACAGAGGGGAGAAAGCGGTAATGGCTGATGAAAAGAGAAAGCCCTATGACACCGCCCTTACCTGGACAGGGGAGATACGCTGCGCCAAATGCGGTGTGCCGTTGAAACTCCATCCGGTAACCCTGGGCTATATGACATCCACCTTTCCGGTGGAACTCCCTGCCTGTCCAAAATGCGGTTATATATATATTCCCGAAGAACTTGCCGTTGGACGCATGCTCCATGTGGAGAGATCCCTGGAAGATAAATAAAAAATCCTGGAGGATTATAATGCCGGTTTTAAGCGATAAAATAAGCGAAGCCCTGCAGAATGGCTACCATTGCAGCCAGGTGATGATGTGGTTATCACTGGAACTGCGGGACATACATGATCCCATGGTTATCCGCGCCATGGGCGGCCTTGCCATGGGTATGTTTTCGGCTAAGACCTGCGGAACCCTGACCGGAGCGGCCTGTACCCTGTCCAGCTATTTTCCCCGCAACGAAGGTGAGAGCGAACCGGAAACCTATCGAGCCCCGGTAAATGAATTTGTAAGCTGGTTTAAAGATCAATTCGGCGCCCTGGACTGCCTGGATTTGGTCGAAAACGATCAGGGGCAGATACAGCGTTTTTGCCCTATTATGATGGAGAAGTGCTTTGCCAAAATTGTGGAAATCCTCGAAGCCCATGGTATCGACCCAACCCGATAGGGTTCTTGACCCCGGCAGGGTTCTTGCGGAGACAAAGAGCGTCTGCCCGGTCTGCCTCAACAGAATCGACGCCGAATATTTTACCAGGGGTGAAACAGTATTACTGGTGAAAACCTGTCCTGAGCACGGTCAATTTGAAACCCCGGTCTGGGAGGGAACGGAAAACTTTCTTGCCTGGCGAAAACAGCAAAACCCCGCGCAGACGCCGGTTAATCCCGCCCGTAAAGCGGAACGGGGCTGCCCCTACGACTGCGGGCTCTGCGAAAACCACCTGCAGGCAAGTTGCTGCGTGCTCCTGGAGCTTACCCGGCGCTGCGATTTGCGGTGCCCTGTGTGTTTCGCCTCCTCCGGAAGCACCGCAGACGCCGATGGCGGTAATCCATCTGCGGATGATCCCCCGCTGGAGACAATAGCCTACTGGTATGACCGTATCTTAGCCCAGGGAGGCCCTTTCAACATACAGCTTTCCGGCGGGGAGCCTGCCCTGCGGAACGATCTGCCGGAGATTATCCGTATAGGAAAGGGAAAGGGCTTTAGCTTTTTTCAACTCAACACAAACGGTCTGCGCATTGCCCGGGAGCCGCTTTATTTACAGGCCCTGGCAAAAGCGGGTCTCAATACGGTGTTTCTCCAGTTCGATTCCCTTAAAGCTGAAGCCTGCACAACCATTCGGGGGCGGAATATAGTTGCGGAAAAAAAACTGGCCCTAGAGAACTGCGCCAAAGCCGGCCTTGGGGTGGTACTCACTCCCACGGTACGCCGGGGCGTTAACGATACTGAGATTGGGGAAATCATCGATTTTGCCGCAGCCAACATGCCCACCGTGCGGGGGGTCCATTTCCAGCCCATGAGTTTTTTCGGCCGTTATTTTGGAGACCCCGTGGCGGACCGTGTCACCCTGAGCAGGATGCTCACCCTGGCGGAAGAGCAAAGCTGTGGACGCATAAAGACGGCGGATTTCCTCCCCGGCGGGGCGGAACATCCCCAGTGTTCTTTTCATGCCACGTACCGGGTTCGGGGGAACAGCTGGGAGCTCCGTAAAAGCACCGGCAACTCGGGGTGCTGCCGCGGGAACAGCGGTTCATCCACAAGCGATACTGCCCGCCGTACCGTTGCCCGCCAATGGTCGGCGGTAAAAACCCTGGCTCCGGCGAGACCCGCAGGATCATCCCCGGCCTTGAAAGGTTTCAACTTGGAATCCCTGAATACGTTCGTTGTTCTGGAAGAACAGCAGGAAAAGGAAACCCTTGAGATTTCCGGCATGGCCTTTCAGGATGCGTGGACGGTGGACCTCCAACGGCTTTCCCGTTGTTATATCAATATAGTCAGCCCCGGAGGGTTCCTGATGCCCTTCTGCGCGTATAACCTGACATCCGCCGGGGGCGGAAGATTACACCGGGGTGTAGTATAATTGTAAATCGGAGACGGTACTATGGCGTTCAAAGAATTATGCGCAATGATGGTAGAAAAGCTTTCCCACGGCGAGGATCTGGTGCTTACCACGATTATTAACGAAAGCGGTTCAAGTCCAAGAAGCGCCGGGGCCCGTATGCTGGTAGGTAAGGGCGGCAGACTCTGCGGTACCATCGGGGGCGGGGCGGTGGAATTCAAATCCCTGGAACTGGCCCTGGAATTACTTGAACAACAGAAATCCCGCCGCAAAACCTACCGGCTCCGCCATAACGACCAGGAAGATCTGGGGATGATCTGCGGCGGCGATGTGGATGTCTATTTCCAGTTCATCCGGGGCGGGGACGAAAAGACCATAAATCTGTTCAGGGAATGTCTTGACCGGCTGGACCGGGATGAAAATCTCTGGCTCATCACGGACATAACCCTCCTTTCTTCCTGGGTTATGACCCTCTACAGTACTGAAAGCCCTGCTCCGGACCTGAACCTTCCGGACAGTGATATCAAACGGCTTACCAGACGTATACCGATCCTGGAGGACATCGGGGAGCGGCGCATTTACAGCGAGCCCGTCAATTTTGCCGGCAAGGTGTTCATTTTTGGGGGCGGTCATGTGGCCCAGGCCCTGGAACCGGTGCTTACCGGCGTGGGCTTCCGCTGCGTGATTTTTGACAGCCGGGCGGAGTACGTTACCCGTGAACTTTTTCCTACCGCCTACGGGCTGGTAACCGGGGATTTCAGTAAAATCGGGGACAGCATACAAATTACCCCCAATGACTACGTAGTAATTGTAACCCACAACTTTGACGCCGTGGTGGAAGAACAGATTCTGCGGAATAAATGCGCCTATGTAGGGCTCATTGGCAGTAAAGCTAAAGTTACTGCCCTTAAAAAACAGCTTTCACAAATAGGCTTTAGCAAGGAGATATTGGACAAGGTCCACGCTCCCATAGGGCTCCGGATAAAGTCTGAAACACCGGCGGAGATCGCCGTCAGCATAGCCGGGGAAATGATCCTGGAACGGGCGCTCAGAAGGGAACAGCCCTAGTATCCTGTATACACTAGATGGCCGGATATGCCTAAAGGAATTAAACCACGCCGGACCTATGGCCCACCTACTCGAACTCCGCGAACAAACCCGGGAATTTCAAACGAGAAGTTCGTGATGGTTCGTGGTTGTATATCAGTGTCTTTAGCCTCTATAAGAAGGTACTAGGATCATGGCGCGACATGAATTCGGCGCGGTCATTGCGGCGGCGGGCCTGTCCAGCAGGATGGGCGACTTCAAGCCGCTACTGCCCCTTGGAAACAGCACTATTATTGAGCGGATAGTAGGAACACTGCGGGAAGCGGGGGTTCAAACTATTGCCGTAGTTACCGGGCATAACGCGGACCGCATTGAACAGGCTTTAAGCGCCCGCGGCCTTACCTTCATACGCAATGGCGATTATGCATCCACCGATATGTTTCGCTCCGCTTCCCTGGGGCTTACGTTCTTAGCCCGGCGATCCGGGGCCATATTCTTTACCCCGGTTGACACGCCCCTCTTCAGCGCCGCTACGGTCCGCCGCCTTGCGGAATGTATACAGGGAAGGGCGGGCACCGGGGCGGGAGATTTTACCCGGCGCATCGTTACTCCGTTTTTTAACGGCCGGCCCGGCCATCCGGTTCTCATAGGCTCGGAAGCCGCAGTAAAAATAATCGGCTATACCGGCGCGGGGGGCCTGCGGGGAGCCATTGAAGCTTATGACGGTCCTAAAAAGGCCCTGGATTCAGGCGATCCGGGGACGGTATTTGATGCGGATACCATGGAAGATTACAAACGGCTGACCCTGATGGATTTGAAAAGCTCATCCCCGTAGTCCAGCATAAAAATCCCGCCGTAGGGAACATCATAGTAAAACAAATCATTCAGATCGTGGTTTTCCGCGTAACAGAGAAGGGACCGTATAAAACCGGCATGGGTGATAACCACGGCGTCCTGTCCCGCGGCGGCTATATCGCCAATGGTCTTAACCGCCCGTATCTGACATTCACGGAAAGACTCCCCTCCCTCGGGAACAAAACCGGCCAGGTCAAGCCCCCTGGCCTTATAGTCTTCCGGGCGGGTATCTTTTATTTCCCCTACAGGCCGGTACTCCCAGTTCCCCATATTGATTTCCAGGAGTCCCGGAAGCTCAATCGCCGCCGGCAGCCCCAGCTTATCCGCAATTATTTCCGCAAATTCCCTGCACCGCGAAAGGGGACTCGTATAGGCCATCCCTATACCCCTATCCATGAGCCGGGCCGCCCCCTGCTCAGCCTGGGCCATACCCTCGGGGGAAAGAGGCAAATCCGTACGCCCCACATACCGTTTCACCGAATCCGCGAAACACGGTAAGCCGTGCCGCTGAATATAGAGTTTTACTGCCATCGGCGCTATAATACTAAACTTGTTCGGAAACCTCAAGTTTCTTAACAAGCCCACTGCCGTTTTACGGGCTTTGTAAAAACCCAAAGGATGCGGGATGAGACCGGGAGAACTTACTTTGACAAAACGGCTCCTGAGCCTTTGTGCCCTGAGCGCCAACGCCAGGGTACTGGACATAGGCTGCGGGGGCGGGCAGACCGTGGGCTTTCTTAACGGGAAAGACGGAGTGGAAGCCTGGGGCATAGACCCGAAACCCGGCGCCGGAGGGCGGCTGATTGCCGGACGGGCGGAGGCCCTGCCCTTCGAGACCGCTTCCTTCGACGCGGTTCTCCTTGAGTGCAGCCTTTCGGTGATCCCCGGCCCTGACGCCGCATTAGCCGAAGCCGCAAGGGTACTCAAGCCGGAGGGCCTCTTATACATAGCGGATCTGTACGCTCCGGATACGGCGGCAGAATTTTCCGGCCTCCCCTGGCGAGTCGAAAAATGGGAAACCCAGGTTGCCGCCTTCGCCCGCGCAGGGTTCCGGGTTTCCTGCTTTGAAGACCACAGCGCAGAACTACTGTCCTTCTGGGCGGGCCTCTTGTTTGAGGGCGGATATAACAGTAATTGTAACGTCAGCTTGCCCCAGGGCTTCAGAGGAGGCTATTTTTTGGCGGTCTTGGAAAAAGAACAGTTTACCCAGGAAAGCCTCGAAAAATACCGGCGAGAAAAGCGGGAAGAAGCGGTACGCCGGGCCGGGGCAAACAGCCCGTTTTACGGGGAATACAGGGGGCGGTTTACGGATGCGGACACCATTGCCGCGCAGGGTGAGCGTATACTCTGCGTACCCCTGGGGGATGTGGCCCGTATACGTACCCTGCAAAGTTCCGGCAGTACCGGCGTACCCAAGCGGATTTGGTTCACCGAAGGGGATATGGAGCGGACGGTCTCCTTCTTCTCCCGGGGCATGCGTCCCCTGGTACGGGAAGGGGGAACCTGCGTGGTCATGCTCTCCAACGATACTCCGGGAAGCGTGGCGGATCTGCTCCGGCGAGGGCTGGCCCATAACGGCGTCAACTGTGTAATACAAGGCATACTACGAGGAACGGAGGCGGCGCTGGAAACCTTGCTGCAAGCGGCGGCGGGCGCCCAGTGTTACGTGGGGCTCCCGGCGGAACTCTTTTGGCTCTGCCGCCGCGCCCCTTATCTGCGTCCGGAGACGGTGCTTCTCTCCGCGGATTATGTGCCGGACAGTATTACGAAGGTCCTTACGAAAGAATGGGGCTGCAGGGTCTTCACCCACTACGGTATGACAGAAACCTGCTACGGGCTGGCGGTTCAGTGCAATGCCCAAGGGGGCCACCATATACGGCTGGATGATTATATTGTGGAGATCATCGACCCGGTAAGCGGCGAGGAAATTCCCCCGGGCAAAGATGGAGAGATAGTCCTCACCAGCCTTAACAGCGAAGCCATGCCCCTCCTCCGCTACCGTACCGGGGACATCGGAAGCATCCTCGCCGAACCCTGTGGATGCGGCAGCGCCCTTCCCCGGCTGGGCAAAATCCGCGGGAGGCGGGAATACCTTAAAAACCGCCTAAACATACATACACTGGATGACATGATCTTCACCCTGCCGGATATCGGCGGCTATAGGGCGGCCCTGGATAGGGATGTCCTTTTTTTAACCTTGGAAGGCGGCAGCGCGGACGAACGGGAACTGTCGGAAAAGCTGGGTATTAAAGTCAAGATAAAGTACGGAAAGGTTCTGCCCTACGATGGAAAAAGAAAGCTGGAGATTAGATACTAATGTTCTGTCTTATTGAGCAATCATAATAAGACAGAACAGGGTTTTTTTCTATTTCTTCCCTTTCGCTGCGGATTTCGTTTTTTTGGCTCCTGAACCGGAGTTTTTCGCCGCAGGGACGGGAACTTCAAAGCGGTCAATCGCCGCGGCGGGGAATACCCCCTGCTGACCCTTATGGTCATCGGAAAACCAAACCGCTGTAACCTGTTTGGCGTCAATATTGACCGCCTGCACAACCATCTTGGGACTATTGGGAAGCCCCGTCACCACAACCACATCTCCGATAAGCCGTTCTGTAGCTCGTACACTCATTGTAAACCCCTATTTTAAGTCATTTTAGTAAACTGGATACGGTATAGCAAGAAATCAAATCTTTGACAAGTACCCCTCGCAGATCCCTTTTCTTCGCGCTTAGCGGCAAAACCGGGGGAACGGGCAGCGCAAGCGGAATGCGCATATAGAGCCTGCTTCCGCGGTCCCATTTCGCGGGCCTACTACAGCAGGGAATTCCGTATACATTCCGCTTGCGCTGGCCCGCTCCCCGTTGTCAATTATACGGGAAAGGAAGGGCTTTGATCGCCGGACTTAGTTAGGGGGCTCCGTTTAGAAATTCCGCTTTGCAGTCCCGCACCACGCCCTGCGCGCTTCCATACACCGGCAGCGCAGGGCTTCACCGATTAAGGTAATTGGGGTAGGGTGATTCCCGCAACTAGGCCGCCGTCGATCTGAATGTTCACGCCGGTAATAAAGCTCGCTTTGCCGCTCACCAGGAACGCTGTCACGTCCGCCACTTCCTCGGGGCGGCCGTGCCGTCCAAGGGGCGTTTTGGGCAGCATACTGTCGCTGGTGGCTTTAGCGTCGTTGTAATACATGGGCGTTAAAATATTGCCGGGGCTGATCGAGATGATCCTGACGCCCTTTTTTCCAAAACGGGCCGCGCTGCGGGCGGAATAATCCTTGACAAACCATTTGGAATGTATATACGCCATGCCCCCTCCTTTCTCACCGAGTTTGCGCAGCAGTTCAAGATTGGTTTCCAGAAATTCCGGCTTGAGCGGGTCCATCCGCAGCGTTTCTGTGGGGATGGGAATTCCCGGCACACTATCAGGCGCGGTGGAAGAAAAATTGATCAGCACGGAGCCGGATTTCATGATCGGGAAAAACGCTTCCGTCAGGTAAACGGTTCCCATGGCGTTAATGGCAAAGACCTTTTCCGCGGCCGATCGGGCCGGCGCGACTCCGGCGCAGTTCACCACATTGGCTATTTCTCCCAGCGCCTCCGCTTCTTTCGCCAAGCTCTGCACATGATCCCGCTGAGACACATCGCATACCACGCCGTCTGCGGCAATGCCTTTTCCCCGTAAACTTTCCAGGGTATCTTCCAGTTTTTTTTCGCTGCTGCTGGTAATCAGAAGATGATATTCCTGGCCAAGAACCAAAGCTATCGCTGCGCCCATACCGCTGGACGCGCCTGTAATAACGCTTATTTTCT
>JAITBG010000111.1 GCA_031283725.1 Treponema sp.
TAACCGGGGGCCTTCAGTTTGAACTTGCCGGGGTTGCCCTGGCTACGCTGGTGGGGATCATCCTCAACCTTATCTTCCCCCCAAGCCGGGGAACGATTAAGACCGAATAGCGGACCGGCACGATATACCGGCGGGATTTGCTTTGGAATTTGGGCGCATCCGGCATCCGCAACGCGGACGCCGGACCGGGCTATCCGCTCCAATACGTTTTGGCCGGCGCTGCCGGCCAAAACGTATTCCGCTTCTATCCCTTGCGCGGCAGTATTAAGCCTCGTTTGGATGCCCATAACGGCGCAGGACCACGCCCAATACGAACAAGGATTCGTAAACCCGGCCAAAAAACGTTAAACCGGGTTCCATGGCTTTAATTCCCTGATTTTTTTCAAATTTAACAATCAAAAACTAAATGACGTTGCCCTGGCCGCTTGTTACCCTTGCTTGTTGTATGGTAAATTATCATCCAGGACGAGAGATGAAAGTACGGATAAATTCTATTGGCGTTAAGCTGCTTATGCCGATTTTTATTTGTTTTGTTCTTTTCGGCATAGTTCTTATGTTCACGATTAATCTCCTCACCTCCTCTACCTCTTCCGATTCTTTTAAGGACGGCATTAACCGCAAGGATAATCTTGTTTACCACCTTATCGAGGAGCAGCGGGATCTGCTGGAAAAAAAAGCCCGGTGGTTTGCCCTGTTTGCCGGGGACGAAGGGATCATCGCGGAGCTTAACGGCGGCGCGGACCCCGCGTTGTTTCAGGCCCGGTTTGACGCACTGGCGGACGCCCTGGATGTTGACGGCATTGCCCTGGCGGACCAGGACGGGTACCTTCTCATCAACAGCGGCGGTTCCGAAGGGGCCCGCTATGTCAGGACCATTGTTTCCTACACCGAGGATAAGGATTGTATTACCCGGATGTATTCCCTTGATAATTCCCTGGAACTCATCTCCGCCATTCCGGTTATTGAAAACGGAAGCCTTGGGGGTTACGGATTTATCGAATACAGCATTCAGTCGCCGGAATTTGCGGATGAGCTTCAGAAACTGACCCAGTGCGAAATAGACATCTACCAGGGGTCCCTGCACCGGAGCAGTTCCGCGGGGATGTCTTCTGTTTCGGCCGGGAGAAAGGAATGGATTACCACTTTTACCGGCAGCCTTTCATCGGATCATGATATGATGATTGATACGGTCCTGGGCCTGGGGGAAACCTACCGGGGGAATTATACTGCCGGAGGGATCGAATACTATGGGATTCACTTTCCCCTCAAGGATTTTTCCGATTCCCGGGTGGGGATCGTTTCCATGAGCCTTCCCATGACCGAAGTTCAAGAGACGGTGGCCCTTATCAACCGGGTGGTGGTTCCCCTGATGTTTGGGGGTATCGCGATCCTGCTGGTTGTTTTTTTCCTGCTTCTCCGCTTTATCGTCATTACCCCCCTCAAATCCACCGCTTCCGTTACCGCGTCGGTGTCCGAAAATTTAAGTTCCAAGGAAGCGGATTTTACCTACCAGATACCGGTGAAGCAGAAGGATGAGATTGGCGTTATTACCCGAAGCATCAACGGTTTTATCGCTTCTCTGCGGGGCCTTATGATCCAGCTCAAGGACGCCCAGAATTCCTTACAGGAAATCGGGAAAAACCTGGGAGACCGGTCCGAGAAATCGGTCAAAGCGAATGCCCGGATCATGGACGCCGCCCTGGGTATCAAGGGACAGACCGAAGGCCAGGCCCAGTCCCTGGAACGGACCAACGAGGTTCTGCGGAACGCCGCCGGCGCCCTGGACGGGCTTAACGCCCTGATAGCGGATCAGAACCAGGCCGTTGCCGCGTCTTCCACGTCGGTGGAAGAAATGGCGAAAACGATCAACGCGGTACAGACCGCAATCCAGGAGATGAAAAATCAGTTCCATTCCCTGGTTACGGTAGCCGATTCGGGGAAGGGGCAATTGGAGGCGGTGGACAACCAGATCCGGACTATTCTTTCCCAGTCCCAGTCCCTGGTGGGGGCAAACCGGGTTATCGCCCAGATAGCCAGCAGTACCAACCTGCTGGCCATGAACGCCTCGATTGAGGCTGCCCACGCGGGCGCCGCCGGGCGGGGCTTTGCGGTGGTGGCCGAGGAGATCCGGGGCTTGGCCGAGAACGCCCAGACTCAATCCAAGACGATAAAGCAGGAGCTGACGGGTATCGCAAAATCGGTTGAGGATACGGTACATATCTCCGCCAAGTCCCAGGAGGCTTTCCGGCTGGTATCGGAGCAGATCAACGCCACCGATTCCTTTATCCAGCGTATTGATACGGCCATGGATGCCCAGCTTGGCGCATCAGGGGACATACAGAAGGCCCTGGAACTGATCAACGCCGCCTCTGACCGGGTGCAGACCACCTCGACGGATATGACCGGCCACATGGAGGATGTCAAACAGGAGATGGATGCACTCACCGGCATTGTCAGGGCCATTCAGCAGGGGATCATCGGTATGGGAGACGGCGCCCGGGAGGTAAACGAGGCCGCCGAAGCGGTCTTGGATCTAGCCAAGGACACTCACCGGAACATTCAAATAATGGAAGAAACCATCGGTTCCTTTAAAGTATAAAATCGGCGCAATGGGGTTAGTTATGCGAAAATTGGTTTTGTTTGTGTTTTTGGCGGTGGGCGGCGGGTTGCTCTCCGCCCAGGATCTTACCGTTGATTACCGGTATAATACTTCCGGAAGAAACGAAGGAAACTATTTGTCCTACCAGTCGGCCATACGGTATATAGCGGCGGATAAAGATGCCTTTGACGCGGTATCAGGCGCATCCAAACAGAAGTCCACCTCCCTTTTTGCCCCGATTCAGACGGACATCATGGGCAGGGCGACCATCTCCACCGGTTTCCGGGGCTTGCTGCTCTTCCCCCTGGGGCCGGATACGCTGCGTACCGACGATAGCCTTCATGTGTACAAGGAAGGCTCCGTCATCACCATGGAGTATGTCCACCGGGGCGTTGCCTACCGGATTCAAACCGACAGGAACGGCAACATCAGCTTTCCCCGGGGAAACTATGTGATGCGCTCCGTCGGCTATATCGAGGGCTATGATGCCCAGGTCATATCCAGGGACTTTTCCCGGGATATGACCGCCGCTTCCATAGACTGGAAAAAAGTGTGGGATCCCGGCGTCCCCTCGGGGCAGCTCGTCGCCCAAGGTAATGACGCTAAGACCAGCCCCATTCAGAACGACTACGGCGACATGATGGCCATGTTCAACTGGGACGGAACCCTGGAAGTAAAATTTGAGGATCCGATCCTGACCATAAAGGGCGTCCTGCGGCCGGTGAAGCGGTAGCTCGGGCAGCCGCGGTTACCGCGTCAACTTCCGCATCCAGTTCCAGCGGTTCAGTTTTATGACCGCCACAATACATTTGAGGATCTGGTCGCATTTGAGGCAGAAAAAAACCACCACCGGGGGAAAGTGGAAAACAAAGGCCGACAACAGGGCCGAGGGGATGACGATGAGCCACACATGGATGAGGTCGTTGATGAGGACAAAGCTGGTGGCGCCGCCGGCCCGGACGATGCCGGTAAGGACCGACATCTGATATGAGGTGCCTACAATCGTGATTGAAAACACGATGAGGAATTGCAGGGCATAGACATGGGCTTCGGCAGAGATGTTCGGGAACCCCGCCGCCAGAATAAGGTCTTTGGTAAAAAAGATCAGCAGTCCGGTCAGGATGCCGAATCCCAAAAAGATACGCTGTAAGGTCTTGGAGTAATCTTTGACCTTTTGGTAATCCCCGGAACCGACGGTTCTGCCGATGATGACCCCCGAGGCGTTGGCGATGCCGTAGACCATCACGCTGAAAAACTGGAACAAATTGGCGGCGATGGTATTGGCCGCCAGAACTTCGGTCCCTAAACGGCCCAGGATGGCGACCTGGGTGCTTCCCGCGATGCCCCAGATAATATCCCCCAAAATGACCGGTATACCATATCTAAAAAAGTCGCTTAATATTTCCCGGTTCCGCAAGGCCAGGTCCCTTAGCCGGAAGAAGAGGTTTTTATCGATAAAGCGGACATGGCAGAAGGTAACGCAAAATTCGATGATCCGGGCGATGAGGGTGGCTATGGCCGCCCCGGACACTCCCAGGGAGGGCATTCCCAGATTGCCGAAGATCAGGACCCAGTTGAGAAAAACATTGACAAAAAACCCGGTAAGGGAACTCAAAAAACCGATTTTGGTGTTTTGCACACAACGCATGGAGGCGAGGAGTACGCTGTTAACGCTGAAAAAAACATAGGAAAAACACACAATGCCGATGTACCGCATCCCCTCGGCGATAACCTTTTCATCCCGGGTGAATAAATTTAAGATCCTTGCGGGAAACAAAAACACCAGGAGGGTGGCGGCGATCCCAAGACCCAGGGCGATTTTAAGGGTAATGGCGATAACGACCTTGGCGTTTTTAATATCCTTTTTGCCCAAATATTGGGCCGCTAAAACCACCATGGCCGCCCCCAAACCGGTGCAGAACATAAAAAGCAGCCATTGTACCTGATTGGAGAGGAACACCCCGGAAAGGGAAAGATCCCCCAGGGAACCCACCATAAAATTATCCGCCAGCCCTATTCCGTAGGTGATCAAATTTTGCATTGCCAGGGGAAGGGCAATTTGCGCCAAGGTTGTATAAAGCTTTTTGTCCTTTACCATGGGAGTCCTTGTGATGTTATCTAAAATTACTTGTAAGTTTAAGGGAACCTCGAACCCCGCCGGGGTCCGGGTTCCCTTAACGGATTAGCCGCTCATTAATGCCAAGCCTCGGGATAAAGGATCCCCCGGACCGGGCCTTGCTGTAAAATTCGGGTCATGGTTTGCTGCAGATCCGCGGCGTTCACGGCGTCGTATAATTCGGGACGCAGGTCCAGCCGGGAGAAGGGCAAATTCAGGAAGGCCGAAAAATTGGCGTAATTCCGGGCGATAAAGCTGTTACTCTCCATGGAGATTTCCCAGTTTTTTTTCATCGCCTCCCGGGATTTATTCAGGATATCCCCGTTTACGGTCCCCGCGGCAAGCCCCTTAAAGAGGTCTTCAATGGCCGCGGAAAGTTCCACCGCCCGTTTTGGGTCGCAGGCAAAATAAACCTGCAGGTCAAGCTCCCCGGCGGGGAAGGGCGTCAGAGTGGAACTCACCGAAACCGAGTAAACCCCGCCGAGCTTTTCCCGGATTTCTTCGGTCAAGAGGATGTCCAGGTATTCGCTGAGTACCCCCGCGGCGGTTCCGGCGGCCTCGGAATAGGGGGCCGGCGCGTACCAGCCCAGGAACACGAGGCTCCGTTCCTCCTTTCCCTTATAAATCAGCCGTTCGGTTTTACCGGGGCGGATAATCCCCGGATCTGTCCAGGTTTTCCGGGAGATCTCCCCTGGGGGGATCGAAGCCAGATAGGTTTCCGTATAGGTCCGCATGGCCGCAACATCAATGTTCCCGGTGAACACAAAGGTATAGTCCGCGGGATTGAGGCTTTCTTTGAGGAATTTCGCCGCCAGTTCCCGGTCCACCCGGGAGAGGTCCGCCAGTTCCATCGGTTTAAACCAGGGATTATTGCCGTAAATGATCCGGATTATCTCATCGGTAAAGACCGAATCCGGGTCTTCGTTCCGTTGGGCCAGGGAAGTCCGGTACTGATCCAGCATGGCCGTTACCGCTGCGGGGTCGATCCGGGGATCGGTAAAGCCCAAATAGATCATTTCAAAAAGGGTTTTGATATCCCCAATGGTGGCGGAACCCTGGAGGCCCCGAAGATAGCTGGAGGTCCAAAAAGAGACGGACACCTGCTTATCGGCGAGTTTTTTTATCAGCTCCGGCCGGGAATACGGACCGATCCCTGAGGCTTCCATCATTTCCGCCGCCAGGCTTGCGGATATATACTCCGCTTTCGGGACACTGGTGGTACCCCCCGGGGCTACCCCGTAGAGGACAATCTCGTTGTTCCGGTTCCGGGTTTCCCTGAGGATGACCTTTGCGCCGTTACTCAGTTCCCAGATAATGGCCCCGCTGGGGTCCCTTGATTCGGAATTGATGGTCCCCGGCCTGGGGTCTTCGCCGATAAGTTCATCGGTAAAGACCGCTGCCTCCGGGGGGGCTATTTTTGCCCGCCGGCTTTCAGCCACCAGCGTCCGGATCTGTTTCTCCGTGGGGAGCGAAGCGGCATCCGCTTCCGGGCTGACCAGGAAGGCCCGGAGGTCGTTGGCGGCAAAGTAATCCCGTACCGTCCGCTGGATATCCTTGACCCCGATGCCGGGGAGCAGTTTTTTAACCGCCTCCGATTCCCAGGTTATATCCGCCGCGTTCTGTCCGTTCAGGAAATGATTGGTAAAATCCCATACATACTCATTCGATTCTTGCCGGTCCCGCTCGGAAACCATTTGTTCCAAATCAGAGACCAGGGACCGCTTGACCCGGTCTATTTCGACTTCGGTAAAGCCGTAACGGACCATGGATTCCTTTTCCCGCAGGAGTTCCCGGAGGGCGGCTTCGACGCTCCCGGTTTTAGCCTGGGCGGCCATGATATAATACCGGGAGGACTTCCCGTAACGCTGGTTCCCCGCCCCGGCCCATATATAGGAGGTTTCAGGCTTGGTTGCCGCCTCGTCAAACCGGAGGGAAAGCATCCGGCTGATCAGGTTGTCGATGACCCCCTGCCGGTAGGAGGCGAGGTCCCCCTGTAGGGCCTGGGGGGTCCGCTTGTAGTACAGATCTATCCGGGTAAAGGGCAATTCCGGGTCGGTGATGACAGCCGCTGAGAAATTCCCCTTTTTTGGGGGAGGCAGATCATAATAGGGATGATTCAAGGGAGCTGCCGGCGCCGGGGCGGTAAAACAGGCGGATAATTCCGCCTCAACCTTGGTCCCGTCAAAATCCCCTACCAGGATGATCGCCATATTATCCGGGCGGTACCAGGTTTTATAGAAATTTTCCAGCCGTCCCGGGGGAGCGCCCTGTATTATTTCCGGGAGCCCAATGGGGAGCCGCTCCGCATAGGGAGAACCCTCGAAAATTATGGGGATCAACTTTTGCTGAATCCGTTCCACGGCCCCCAGGCTGCTCCGGTATTCTTCCATAATGACCAGCCGCTCGTCATCCACATCCGCCGGGGCAAAGGTAATGGCCCGGGTCCAGTCGTCAATCACCTCCAGGGCCTTGGCGGGGATCCGTTTTATCCCCATCCCGTCAAGTTCCGTGGGCACCTCAATGCCGAAAACGGTTTGGTCAAAGGAGGTATAGGCATTCACCTCCGGGCCAAAACGCATTCCCAGGGATCGGAGGTAGTTGATCAGTTCCGATTCGGGGAAACGGGTGGTTCCGTTAAAGGCCATGTGTTCCACAAAGTGGGCCAGGCCCCGTTCATTTTCCTCTTCAAGAACCGATCCCGCGTTTACCGCCAGGGTAAGATACACCCGGTTTTCGGGTTTTTGATTCTCCAGGATATAATACCGAAGACCGTTGGGGAGGGTTCCGGTCCGGGCGGCGCTCATAAAGGGAACCGGATCAGTGGGCTGTCCCAGTCCGCCATAACTTTCAATTTTGGCTTTAGTATCGGAGGCGCAGGAAATAAAGACAAAAACCGCAAGACAAACACATAGTTTTTTAATAGTTAGTTTCATAAAATACATAATATACAGTATAATAATTCTTGCCGATATTTAATAGGGGCTAAAGGAGATTTTCACATGAGATTATTAACTCGTTCGGATTTTGACGGTCTGGCCTGCGGGGCGCTTTTGGGATACCTGGGCATGGTGGATGAGTGGAAATTTGTTCACCCGAAAGACATACAGGATGGGTTAGTGGAGGCAACGGATAATGATATTCTTGCCAATATTCCCTATGTCAAGGGCTGTAAGCTCTGGTTTGATCATCATTCCAGTGAAACGGAGCGGCTGGAAAAGGGGATTAAATTTGAGGGTGATTCCCGGATTGCCCCGAGCTGCGCCCGGGTTATCTATGACTACTATGGCGGCGACGCAAAACTCGGCCGGTTTGCCGATATGCTTAAATATGTTGATAAGATGGATTCCGGCGATCTTACGAAAGACGAGATAGTTCATCCCCAGGACTGGATTTTGCTGGGATTTATCATGGATCCCCGCACCGGGCTTGGCCGGTTCAGGAATTTTACCATCAGTAACTACGATTTGATGAAAAAGCTGGCCATAGCCTGCGTGGATAAAACCATTGAGGAACTGCTGGCCCTCACCGATGTAAAAGAACGGCTGGATATTTACTTTCAGCAGGAACCCCTTTTTCTGGATATGCTTAAAAAATATACCCGGATCGACGGCAATGTGATTGTTACCGATTTACGGGATATTAATCCTATTCACGCGGGGAACCGGTTCCTCGTTTATACCCTTTTCCCCGAACAGAATATTTCCGTTTGGGTCATCGACGGCAGAAATAAAGTCAATTGTGTTATCACCGTTGGGTACAGTATCCTGAACAGAACCACCACGGTGGATGTGGGCTCCTGCCTGCTAAAATACGGCGGCGGCGGCCATCGCCAGGCGGGAACTTGCCAGGTGGCTTATGCCGAAGCAAATCGGGTTGTTCAGGAAATTATAACCCATATAAAAAGCTAAGGTTTGGGCTCCTGCCTTTAGCCCGCATTGGTTAAAAACCGCAATTTTGCGGCCGGGCGGCGGGACAAGTCGAATTTTTCTCAAAATGTGGGTATTTTTAAAAAAAATCTCCCGGCGCCTCTTTTATTAAAAAAAGATCCATGGATTTTAAATATTATCTCCCGGTAATTCTCCCCGGCAAATTACACTCTTATTTAGGGAGAACTGCCATGAAACTTAAGATAAAACTAACCGGAATAATTATTATAATGATGGTTGTCATTATTGCGGTCATATCTGTGGTGCTTTTAAACCGGGCCGGTACCCTTCAGACCGTTGCCGCCCGGGAAAATATGAAAAACATGACCGGACTTTACGCCCGGGATCTGGAAAATCATTACGAAAACTACCTGGATATCGCCAGGATTCTGTCTCAAATCATGAGCAGCTTTGAAAGCGTCAATCCCGAAAACCGCCGGCTGCGGTACAATGAAAATATGTTTCATATCCTGAGATCCACCCCCCAACTGGTGGGAATCTATACGGTGTGGAAGCCCGGGATAATCGACGGCAAGGACGCGGAGATGGCCAATACGCCGGGGACCGATGAAACGGGCAACTATATTTCCTGGTATACCCGGGAATCGGGAGCGATTGAGCTGCATCCCTATTATAATTATAAAGACATCCTTGCCAATATGCCGGCCGAGGACGTTTTGAGCGATCCCATATCCAGGACAGTCGACGGAAAGCAGATCTTTTCCGTTTCCTTATGCACCCCTATCATCGCGGAACAGAACGGCGCCGTGGTTGGAGTGGTGGGGATTAACATCAACCTCTCCTATTCTACCGAAATTATCGATAGAATCCGGCCCTTTGATGTGGGAACCGCGGGGCTTTATGCCTATAATGGTCTTATTTTGGCCCACCATATACCCGAACGGGTAGGCCAGGATTTTCGGGAAGAGGGAAGGGAAAATTTCGGTCCCGCCGGCGTAAGCCTCATTGAAAAATCCCTTATATCAGGAGAACCCGTTTCCTTTGATTACCATGACCGGATCGTCCAGAGTTATCCCTTCACCATAGGGGAGGTCGCCACCCCCTGGACGATCCTCACCACCGTACCCCTTTCAACCGTATTGAGGGATGTACAGGCCATGAAAACCTTCACCATCATCATGGCCATTTCGACCGTTCTGGGATCGGCGATCATCATCTTTATTGCGGTTACTAGAATTACCAAACCCATTGTCAAAGTGGCCCTCACCCTCAAGGATATCTCCGAAGGGGAAGGGGACCTGACCAAGTCCATCACCCTTAAATCCAAGGACGAAGTCGGCGACCTGGCCCTGTATTTTAACCAGACCCTGGAAAAGATCAAGAATCTGGTGATAATAATCAAACAGCAGTCCGCCGCCCTTTTTGATATCGGGAACGAACTGGTTACTAACATGACCGAAACCGCTTCGGCGGTCAATCAGATCACCGCCAATATCAAGAGCATCAAGAGCCGGGTACTCAACCAGTCCGCCTCGGTCACGGAAACCAACTCCACCATGGAGCAGATCACCGTCAACATCGACAAGCTCAACAACCAGGTGGAAAACCAGACCGCCAGCGTCACCAAGTCTTCCAGTGCCATCGAGGAAATGATCGCCAACATCAATTCCGTCACCCAAACCCTGTCGAAAAACGCCGAGAGCGTGCAGAATCTTTTGGAGGCGAGCGATGTAGGCCGGACGGGTATCCAGGAGGTCGTGACCGATATTCAGGAAATCGCCCGGGAGTCCGAGGGCCTTATGGAAATAAACGGGGTGATGGAAAACATCGCGAGCCAGACAAACCTGCTTTCGATGAACGCGGCGATAGAGGCGGCCCACGCCGGGGAGGCGGGGAAGGGATTCGCGGTAGTTGCCGACGAGATACGCAAGCTGGCGGAGAGCAGCGGGGAACAGTCAAAGACGATAGGGATGGTGTTGAAGAAGATCAAGGAATCTATCGACAAGATAACGAAGTCCACGGACAGTGTGTTAAGCAAGTTTGAGACAATAGACGGGGGTGTCAAGACGGTATCGGAACAGACGGAAAACATCCGGAACGCCATGGAGGAACAGAGCGTGGGGAGCCGGCAGATACTGGAGGTGATTGGGCAGCTCAACGATATAACGCGGATGGTGAAAGCCGGGTCCGGAGAGATGTTTGAGGGCAGCAAGGAAGTAATCACCGAGGGGAAGAACCTTGAAATGGCGACGCAGGAGATAACCAGCGGGATGAACGAGATGGCCACGGGAGCGGATCAGATCAACGTGGCGGTGAACCGGGTAAACGAGATCAGCGGGCAGAACAAGGAAAACATCAATATTCTGGTCAGGGAAGTTTCCCGCTTTAAAGTGGAATAATAGTGGTAACGTATGATAACCGGAGCGGAGAAGCGGATGCGGCGAAAGGGCAAAAAGAAACCAATCCCGGCAGGCGGCCGCCTCTTCCCGGTAATTTAAATCACGGCATCTTCGCGGGCCGGCAGATGGCGGGTAAGCCAGCGAAGGATATTGCCTATCACTTCCTCCCGGTTGGTTTCATTCAGCAGTTCATGACGGGCTTCCGGATAGAGGGCATATTCCAGATCCTGGATTCCCATGGAACGGTAGGCATTTACCAGGGCGAGGGGGCTCTTCCCCATCTCCCCCACCGGATCGGCGTTGCCGCTAAAAACGTATATGGGCAGGGACCGGGGGATACGATCTATATTCCGCGGCCGGTGTATCTCCCTAAGCCCCCGGGTGAGGTCCCGGTAGAATCCCGCGGAACACCGGTTTCCGCAGAGGGGATCCGCCGTAAAGGCGTCGATCTGCGCTTC
This sequence comes from Treponema sp., assembly GCA_031283725.1. Taxonomy (GTDB): domain Bacteria; phylum Spirochaetota; class Spirochaetia; order Treponematales; family Breznakiellaceae; genus Termitinema. The sequence continues at coordinate 11,460 of JAITBG010000111.1, forward strand.
GTCCCGAGAGAGCCAGTCGTAAGGAGTCCTGTTGGGGCGGAAGCATTTATTGTAGGCGCCGTCCGCCAAGGCGGCGGCCAGGGGGGAAGGCCGGCGGCTTCCCCGGAGCATGGCGATAAGGCTCATCAACGGCGCGCCGAACACGATTTTTAGGTCTCCGGGGCCCCGGGTTCCCGAGAGCAGGCACCCCGCAAGGCGGTCCCCGTGGGCTTCGATATAGGCTTGGGTCACAAAGGAACCCCAGGAATGGCCCAGGATGAACAGGGGCGCATTCGGGTGGGCTTCTTTAACGGCGTCCACCAGGGTATCGACATCCGCCGTAACCCGGGAAAAGCCGTCCCGATCCGCGCAATGCCCCGGAAGGCCGCCCTTACCGGGATCATTCACCCGCTGGTCCGCGGTCATACCGTGTCCCCGGGCGTCCGCCGCCCATACCTCAAAGCCCTCCCCGGCCAGGCGCCGGGCAAATCCTTCATACCGCAGGGAATGTTCCGCCATCCCGTGAACGATAAGCAAGGCCGAATTCGCCGGGCAGCCGGGTATCCAGCGCCTTAGGAAAAGGCGGGTTCCATCGTTACCGGTTATCCAGGAATTAGTCTGCTCAGTCTTTTCAGTCATATATCCAGTATAACCAATTAAAACCGTATATACCACCGCCCTAATCCCCGTGGTATAATCGTTATAATGGCGATAGGCGAAATTTTTACCGCCCCGGTGGGGCGTATTACCACCGGCGGCGCCGGTATTCTGAATGTTCAGGGCAAGCGTATTTTTATGGACCTGAGCGCCCCGGGAGATACGGTAACCGGCCGCGTCGTCATGGAAAGCCGCCGCTGGGCCCGGGCTGAACTGGTGGAACTGGTGGAAGCCTCCCCGCTACGTACAACACCCCCCTGCCCTCTTTACGGGAATTGCGGCGGCTGTTCTCTCCAGCACCTGAACTACCGGTCCCAGATCGCGGAAAAGGCCGGCATACTCCGGGACGCCTTTACCCGGCTGGGGGGCGTTCCGCTGTCCGGGGCGATACCGGTTACCCCCTCCCCGCCTTGGGAATACCGGAACCGGATACAGCTGCACCGCGTCCCCCAGGGTTCCGGAGCGTCCTCGAGCGGGGCAATCCTTGGCTTTAAGGCCCGCAAAAGCGGCGAGATTATCCCCGTCAGGGACTGCCCTGTCTCCGATCCGGGACTCCGGGCGGTTCTCCGGGAAGCTTCAGCCCTGCCGCCCCCCGGCCGGGACCGGTTTACCCTCTATGCGCGGGGAGATACTCTTTTAAGCGAAGGAGGTATCCGCAGGACTAAGGTTCCCTGCAAAAATACGCGCCAAGGCGCGGTATTACTGCGTGGAAAAGAAATCCGTATGGACGCGGGGGTGTTTTTCCAAAGTAACGGCGTCATGCTGGAAGAACTAATCTCCGGCTTGCTCCAGGCCGCCGCGGAGGCGGATACGGAACTCCCCATGGCGGATCTGTACTGCGGGGTGGGAACCTTCGCGGCTTTCCTTGGGGAAAAATTCCCCCGGATCGATTTGGTGGAAGAGAATCCCGGCGCCATAGCCCTGGCCCGGGAAAACACCCGTGGTATGGAGACCCGGCTCTTTGCCCAGACCGGGGATCTTTGGGTAAAGGGCTGTTTTATAGAAAACAGCTACGGGTTTATGGTGGCGGACCCGCCCCGGCAGGGACTTTCCCCTGCCCTGCGAAAAGCCCTGGCCGAAAAGGGTCCCCCCATTCTTGCCTATGTGTCCTGCGATCCCGCTACTCTGGCCAGGGACAGCGGGGAGCTTATCGCCGGGGGTTACCGCCTGGACCGGCTTAGGGGCTACGATTTTTACCCCCAGACTGCCCATATTGAAAGTCTAGTAGTGTTCAAGCGCTAAAGTAACGATAATAGTAAGTATGAACTCGAAAACATGGTCCTTTCTTTTCTGCGCGTTCATCGGGTTTTTATCCCCTATTCCGAAACTCGGCGCAGAGCAAACCGGACTTTCCCCGATCTGGCGGCATGCCCTGGGGGGCGCGGTGATCGGTATCCCCGCGGCCCAGGCGGAATCGGTGGTGGCGATCTGCGATGGGGGGACCGTGGAAGCCTATAGCCGCCAGGGGACCCATCTTTGGCGTTTCAACGCCCGGGGCCGCTTAATCCCCTACATCACCCGTTCCCCCGAGGGGACTAGTTATGTTTGCCGGACCAACGGGCTCTTGATCGCCATAAACCGCTCGGGCCGGGAATTATGGCGAATCAACCTGGGGGGGCCCATCACCGCGCCGGTCATGGTAGGATGGGACGGCCGCATCTTCGCCCCCACCGCCGCCCGAATCGCCTGCTATACCGTTTCGGGTTTCCTTCTCTGGTCTAAACCCCTGAACGGTTCCCTGGCCCTAAAGCCCCAGCCGGATAAATTAGGAGGGCTTCTCACGGTAAAAAATGACGGCGAGATACTGATCCTGGGTCCTTATGGAAAGGCTAGTACCTGGAAGCTAAAGGAAGTTCCCGCTGCCCTGGTTCCCTTGGATACCGCCGCCGCGCGCCTGCTGGCCCCCGGAGCTTCCAAGGCCGCCGCGGACAGCGTAAAAGCCACCGCGGAAGAAGCGGCGAAAGCCGCAGTCGAGGCCGCTTCTGCAGCCGCCCGGGCGAAGGATGCCGCCGAAAAAGCCGCCGCGAAATCCGCGGCCGCCTCCGGGGACGGCGCCGCCGAGGCAACAGCAAAGAGAACTGCCGAAGCCGCCCGGATCGCCGCGCTTGAGGCGGGAGAACAGGACCGGGCCGCCAAAATCGCCGCGGCAAAACTACCGCCGGTATTTGACGGGAATGAACTGACCGTGCTTGTGCTATACCAAAACGGGCAGGCTGAATCCATACGCTGGTACAACGACGGGGACAGCGCCTTTGCCGCAAGTTTTCCCAGCCTGCCTTCCGCCCCCCTGGCGGCGGTAAACCGGGAAGAGACAATCGGAGTAAGCCTGGCAAGCGGAAAGGTGCTCCTCTTTTCCGTGGCGGAAGGACGCATCCTTTGGTCCGCGGACAGCCGCTCCGGCAGTTCGCAGGCTGCCGCGGAAACCGCCGCAAACACCACCCTGATCTACGATGAGCGGGGAATCTATACCCTTACCAGAAACGGCGCCACCGCCTATGGAAGTGACGGGAAACAACTCTGGACCATACGGGTCCAGGGAGCAGCGGTCCCCCCAAGTTTCTCCGATGAAGGAATACTCTACTCCGGCGGTAATGACTGGGTCCTCTATGCATATCACATGGAGGAAACCGTCAAAACCCGGAAACAGTCCCTCTACGGGCCCTCGGCGGAAGGCAGCTATAGCAGCGGCGATCCCCGGCCCTCCCCCTGGGCAGGGGACTATAACCGGTATGAACCGGCGGTAATAAAGGAACGGCTCGAACTCATCTCCGCTGCCATAGGCCGCGGCCAAGTGGGGGTCCGTGAGCGGGACTACACCGCCTATCTGATGGAAGTATCCGGAAGTGTAGCGGAAGCCCCAATGAATCAGTCCCGGCTTCATCCCCTGGTTCATGTTAATTACCGGGTGGAAGCGGCCCGGCTCCTGTCCTATATCGGCTCCCGGGAAACCGTAGCTTTCCTGGCGAACCTCTGCCGCACCGACCCGGACCCGCTGGTTAAAGCCGCCGCCGCGGAAGCCATCGGCTATATCGGGGTCGATCCCGACGGCGCCGCGTTCGCCGCCTTTACCGCCCTGATCTTCCCCCTGGGCCCAAGCCGGGACGAGCGGATCATGGCCGCAGTTGCCGCCGCTATAGGTTCCCTCTGCCGTTTTTCCGGCCCTCCCCTAAGCGAAACCGGAATCCGGCTCCTCAACTCCCTGGCCAGCCTGGGCCCCTCCTTTGCCCAAGCCGTAGCCCGGAGGGAACTAAATTCGCTCTACTATGAGTAGCTGGGGAATCCACCGCCTAAATTATCAAACGGCCAATCATGGGGGTAAGGAGCAATACCAAAACCATTCGGAGTACCTGGAATACCACTACCCGGTCGGCATCGGCGCCCATTTCTATGGCCAGCAGGATCATGGGCGAAAGTCCCCCCGGGGCAGTGGCGATTAAACAGGTTGTCATATCCCAACGGCTGATTTTACAGAGGATATAGGCCAGGATGAAGCATCCGCCTACAATGATGATATTCAAACAAACAATAGGCAGGATATACGAAGGTAAGCTGAGGATGCTTTCCCGGGTCACCGTAAGCCCCACCATACCCCCGACACCTACCTGGACAATATTTTGAAAAATGCCGTTTATCCGGGCCTTAAGACGCCGGATATAGGTATATGCTCCCACGGTAAGCATGGGGCCTATCATGTTTGATGCGGGAACATGGATCATCCCCAGGAGCCATGCCGAAAGGACGCTCAGGATCGCTAATACTACCCAGTCAATTTTGATCAGAGGGCGGCTTCTGTGTTTTTCCGTATTCGCCGTATCCCCGATACCTGGGCGGGGGAGTTTTCCCTTTACCATACGGCTCAAAAACGGTATGAGGATCACCGTAAGCATCATCCGGGACATCTGTAACAGGGCTACCGCAAAGGGGTCTGTCTTAAAAGACATAGATACCAGGGTCATCTCGGTAAGCCCGCCGGGGGTGGCCGCAAACAGTGCCGTTACCGGGTCTACTTTCAGGGCGGACAAGGCCAGGGCCGCCAGAACGGTTAGCCCTGAAAGCCAGAGGGAAACCAGCAGGATCTCCTTTAATATACCTTTGTTTTTAAGGTTAAAACGAAGCCCCAGTATGATGCCCAGGATTACCGAAAGTATGGGTCTGAGCAGTGGCGGCAGGGTAAACGTAATGCCAAAAACACCGGCCGCCCCCAAAAATACCAGCGAACCAAGGATCGCCGGGGCGGGAATTTTTATTTTTTTAAAGAGCAGCCACCCCGCAATTCCTAATCCATAAAAAAGAGCAAGGCTGATAATGGCGTTTATTCCTTATCGGCTAAACGTGGAGCCATTTCGATGAGCCCCCCCGCCTTGAGCATCTCCATTAAAAAGGGCGCCGCCGGTTTTGCCTGGAACCGGATACCCTTGGTTTCATTAACCACCACCCCGGTTTCAATATCCGCCGAAAGGATATCACCGTCATCCACCCCGCCACATATGCCCGGACATTCCAGAAGGGGCAGCCCTACCTCAAAGGCGTTCCGGTAAAACAGCCGGGCCGCGTACTCGACAATAACAATACTCACTCCGGTTGCCTTAATAGCCTTTGGGGCCACCGCCCGTCCCGAGGACTGGCCGAAGTGTTTCCCCGCCACCAGTATATCCCCGGGTTTAACTTCCCTGGCAAAATCGGGGTTATAGTTTTCCAGCACGTGCTTTGCCATCTCTTCCATCGTACCGAGGGCCCTATCCACCCGTACAATCTGATCTGTGGGGATGTTATCCCCGAATTTCCAACAGCGGCCATGGACTTTCATATCAATACCAACCTTGCAATTATAGTGTTTCTAATTTTGGAGCCATAGCGATAAGACCTCCTGCCTGGATCATCTCCATTAAGAACGGAGCGATGGGCTTTGCCTGGATAGTCTTACCGGTGGTTATGTTTTTCACCACCCCGGTCAGAAGGCTTGCCTCTACAATATCCCCCTCAGAAACAGCATCGCTGATTCCGGGACATTCCAGAAGTGGCAGCCCTACCTCAAAGGCGTTCCGGTAAAACAGCCGGGCCGCGTACTCAACAATAACAATACTCACTCCGGTTGCCTTAATAGCTTTTGGGGCCACCGCCCGTCCCGAGGACTGGCCGAAATGTTTTCCCGCAATCAGAATATCACCGGGCTGTACGTGCTTCGCAAAATCGGGGTTGTAGTTTTCCAATACGTATTTTTTCATTTCATCAATGGTCAGCAGCACCCGTTCCGCCCGCACTATTTGATCCGTAGGAACATTGTCGCCGAATTTCCAGCATCGGCCTCTAAAAATATCCATAACGATACCCCCAGACATATTTTAGTGGAAGTTGTTCAGAAACTGAAGTTTCTGAACAACTCTATTATAAGAATTCACGGGGGTCCGCTATGGAACCCTTCAGGGCGCTTGCCGCCACTGTTGACGCCGAAGCCAGATACATTATCGCCTTGGGACTGCCGTTACGGCCGGGAAAATTGCGGGCCTAGGCGGAGATCATAGCTTCGTTTTCCGTCATGGCCCCCATGTTTATCGCCTGGTTGGAACCCGCGCTTGGGGGGAACCAAGTGGCGCCGGCGTCAAAAAATATCTTCACCAACCCTTCATCCAGCGCTTGGCTGAATATTTCCCTGCTTGAAGGAACGGCGTTGAATTTTACCCCCTTGGCAATTTTACGGCCCTTGAGTATCTTTGCCGCCTCCCGGAAATCCTCAATACGGCCGCCGCCATGTCCTCCCAGTTCCGCCCACTGTATGGGTTTCCCCGCAAATCCGCCGTTTACCGGCTGGAGGTTTCCCAAGGTTGGAGACGCCGCTACCTGGGGTTCCAGATCGCTCACATCGTACTTCCACACATCCTCATACACAGAATCCGGATCGGAAGTAAAGACATCAAAGCTCTGGCCGGTAATTTCTTTAACGAATTTAATAGTCTTTTCGTCGGGATCAATAAAGGAACATTTGCCGCCGATATCAATGGTAATCAGCGGGAAGAGCCAGCGGTCCCAAACTTCAAGTTCCTGTATAAAAGGGCCGGTGAAGTGCAGGGCCTTGTAAACCGCGCCGCCCTCCCCTATCTGGCCGGTAAGCCACAGGGCCGCGTCCCGGGGAAACACCCCGTGTTTCAGCTTGCCGCTCATTTCTACTTTGATGGTATTGGGTACCATGAACCACGCTTTGCCGAAGGGCATTACGGTGGCGGCATGGGAATTGTTTCCCAGGCCGGCGGCAAAACAGCCCAGGGTTCCATGCACCGGGGTATGGCTGTCGCTGCCAACCACCACTGTTCCGGGCCGGACCATGCCGCGGCGGACCGCCACGTGGTGGATGTTTCCGGAACCGCAGTCGTAGAGCCGGCAGCCGTGGGTCTTTACAAATTCACGGCTCCGTTCCAGCACCTTGGCGCGGTCCTCCGTGGGTGGCGAAAAATGATGATCGAAAACCAGGGCTGTACGATCAGGGTATTTCATTTTGCGTTTTACTTCCCGCTCAAATACATTGGCAGTGATGTACCCGCTTAAATCATGCAGAATTTGGGTATCCACATTTGCGACAACCACATCGCCGGGACTTACCGAATCCTTCCCGCTGGCCTTAGCCAGAATTTTTTCGATCATGTTCATTGACATTTTCTTTTCCTCACTTGCTATTCAAAATATAACGGACACATCCAAAAATTAAACATCCGGAAAGCAAAGCCTTCCGCATGACATTTTTATATTTTTCTTCGCACCCGCAAAACCCCTATGGTAATATGAGAGTTGTCTACATTAGTGTCTCACCTGGTTAAAGACCCAATCGCGAAGTTCAACATTCCCGTATCCGGGCGCCCCGACGCTATGGTGATTCTCGATAAAGAAAAAGTTCCGGTCATAAATCGTCAAGCGGACATCTTTAGTCGTTTTAGTTTCTCCCCGAATCGGATAGCGCGCAAATCTCAGTATGTCGGCGGAAGCCTGGCTATTCCCCACAGAAACGTCGTCATGCTCACCATGGAAAAACCACCAGGCCATATCGTCCATTCCGCTCTGATTAGCCTCATCTACCCGAATCCTTACGAGGGGGCAACCAGGCAGGGCTGAAGCCCAGAAACCAGGATATTCACCGGCCATTGCCACGACGCCCTGGCCGCCGGCGGAAGTACCGGTAATGTGCATTCTTTTAGGATCAATATACCGGCTTACATTATATACTGTACCATCTTCCATTGTTACCGGTCCGGCTGTTAATTTATCCAAAAGCTCCTTGACAGCCAGTCCCGGCCGGGCAAGCTTATGTACACAGTAGTCTTCATCGCCGATACCGGCGTCGGGGTAGATGCCGCCGGTCTTACAGTATGAACAATTCTTTTTAAGAAGGCCGTTAAAACCGTTGCCGTGAGCATTGCCGGTCCGGAAACTAAAGTAATTGTCACGGCTATCCGGATTTCGGGGATTCACATCACTAGCAACTGACCAAGGTATAAATTCAGTAACACTATTAACGCCATCACCGCTATATCTTGCCTGAGGTATGACAACGATAGCTTTTTTGTCTCTTTCTACGGCATCCTTTACCCAAAGTCCGCCGTTTAAGCCGATACCAATATTACCATTGTGGCCCCCTGCTCCGTGGAGGTAGGTTATTACAGGAATCTTACCATAGTCGTCGGTTGTTAAATTGTCAGGAACGTAAATGGCAACAGGAAGTATAAACCCATTGAGATATCCATCATGTGGCCTTCCAGTATCCAAGGGGTGTCCGGTCCATCCGCCGGTGGCTTTATAACCATTAGCACTTTGATGGGAAACGAACTTGTCGGTATAAGGAGTACCATCGGCAGTTTTGACGGTAATAACATAATCCTGCGTTTTAGCCGCGTCAGACGCGTCAGTTACGGTGATAGTCATTACCGCCTCATAGGCAGAGCTTGCTTTCATTGCGATTGTTGTCTGAGGCCAATCAGCTAAATAGTTGGGACCAGTGCCGTAAGCATTTGCAGGATCGGAGGTGCCGTTTTTGAGTCTGGTCGTGTCAGGGATAGGTTCGGCGTCGCCGGCGCGACTGGATGCAAAATCTACGTTATAACCGGCAGGCGGCGTAGTTTCAAAAAGCACTCCGGTATTCCATTCCGGCGCAAACATTTTATATTCAAAAATGTGCGGGGCGAAAGGAGGTTCCAATGACGAAACACCAAGAAGATCCCTTACCTGCAGCTTTGCCAAATGCGGGAAACCAGCCATATCCGGGGCACCTCGACCGGGCCCCGGGGTTTTACAGCCCATAAAGACTGCCCCCACTAGAAACATCGTCAAAAACAGAATTTTCGCGTTCATCTTTTTCATCTTGATTTCCGCCTTGAAAAAGAATAAAATAAGACCACTCTGTCTCAAATCTCGATTGAACAACGTTCAATTGACCGCTACGTCGGAGGTTTGATGACAGAGCATTTTATATTTTTGTCAGCAGTTGGCTTCCGCTCTCCCCCAACAGCGCCATATCCTCGATCATTATTCCCTTTTCGCTGTTTGAGACCCGGATACTGATGATCTGTCCTGGGGCAAAGTTAAGCTCGCCGGCGGCAATATAGGCCGCGTGGTCGGAACGTACCATGGGGCATAACTCAATCTGCCAATCCTCTTCACCGGAAACCGCCGTTCTCTTCCCCGGGCGGAGTTCCCGCAGGTAAGCGTCCCGCCGCGCAAAGGCTTCCCTGTTCAGGGCGGGATCGGTGTTACGTGTAATGACAAGCCATTCGCCCAGATACTGGAGTAAAACAAACAGCGTCCAGGCCCCAGGGGAAATATTGTCGGGGGCTTTGAAAAATTTCAGCCCGGCGTCCCCGGCGAGCAGAACCGCATCCATTGCCCCCGCGGTACGGCAGGCGTATTCCGCATCCGCAGCGATGATCCGCATGGTCCGCCCGTCGATTTTCGCGCCTTCCAAAGCTTTTGACACCGCTTTACTCATCAAGTCTATGCCCTCTAAAAGGGTTTCCCTAAAGCCGGCATCCTGGGCAGAGCTTATTTCCCTGGCGGCGGCGGTCATCCATACCCCTTTATATCCCCCTGCCTCAAGGGCGTTCAGCATATCAGCGGGAAAATAATCCCCCACAATACCTATGGAGGCCCCTTCGGGAAAATGCTCCCTTAGATATTTTACCAGGGCCTTATTTACATTCGGCCCGGCGCCGGTCACATCTTCTTTGTCCATGCCGCTCATCATGGCAACCCAGAAATTAACCCTGGCGGTCATCCCTGTAACCAGGGCCTGCTTACCATCCCTGTTGATTATGCTGGTTGCGCTACCCCAATAGGGAGCGAGGTTTACAAAATAATGCAGTTCATCCGCATCCGCCACGTCGCCGTACACGATGGCGGCTTCAACGCCGAAGGCGCCGAATTTTTCCGCCAATTTTTTTCTGCGGGAGACCAGCAATTCATCGGGCACCAAAGAACTGTTCCGCTCCACAAATCCGCGTTTCATCCTATCTTCCTTCCTTTATTTTGCCGAAAAGAGCTTGCGCTCCGTTGTTGAAAGCATCCGGTTTCCGTCTTTGGTCACCACCACAGGATCACCCATAACCATGTATCCGGTTTCGGGATTGTAGGTATTGGGATGTATGACGATCACCATCCCCTCTTCTATGATGAGATCCACCCCTTCGTTAACCGTTGGAGCTTCGTCCAGATGCATACCGTGGCCGTGCCCGCGGACCCGGGTATACTGGGATGTGATGTAATCTCCGTAGCCGTATTTACGAAACACATCGTTTTCGGCTTTTGCTACATCATTAATGTTTATACCGGGTTTTGTCAGGGCAAGCCCGGCGTCTTCAGCTTCCATGAATATATCGAAGACCCGTTTTTGAACGTCATTGGGTTCACCCTTTACCACGGTGCGGCAGATCTGGCACCACCAGCCGTCAAACTGGGGAGTAAGTTCAGTCAGTACCAGGTCTCCCGGTTTCGCAACACGGTTCATAGGCGGGGTCATACCGTACACTTCCTGTTGTCCCGTGGAGATCAGCATAAAGTTGTCTTCGGCGCCCATTTTTTTAAGGGCGTATTCCACTTCCGCGACAATCTGAAACTCGTTCAGGCCCCGGCTGATTCCGTCCACAAAGACCGGGAAAGCCCGATCCGCCAAGTGAACCGCGGCACGCAGTTTTTCTACTTCCTCCGGGGTTTTGCGGTAACGGATCTTTTCGATATACCCTTCGGCGCTTCTCATCGATGTTCCCGCATCACGGATCGCGGCGGCAAATTTTGCCGGAAAAAGACCGCCATCGGCAACACCGATACTTTTTATTTTATTGGTTTCCAACACCCGGGCCAGGGCAAGGCCGCCGTCATTGACGGGCAGAATTTCCTTTATCCCCTCAATGCCTTCCCGGGTACGTTTTTCGTCGTATTGGGAGGATAGCAGGATATAGACATCCCCGGTGTCCCGAATATACAAAACCAACGCATTGGGACCGTAAAAATTAATACCCGTAAGATATCTGAAATTCTCCTTACGCCATGCACAGCTATAAACCAAAACCGCCTGAACGTCAAAATTCTCCGTCATCTGCCGCAGAATATCTACTTTTTTTTGTTCCATAAAATGTTCCTATGCTTCTACCTTAAGTTTTTCCATCAATCCCCCGGCGGTCATGATATCCAGCAGGAATGGGGGCAGTACGGTCCCCTGCTCCGTTTTCCCCGATGTAACATTTTTTATGCTGCCGGTGGATAAATTTACCTCCAGGCTGTCTCCGGGTTTAAAGGCGCCGATATTCCGGCACTCCAGGATCGGCAGCCCGATATTTATGGCGTTGCGGTAGAAGATGCGGGAAAAACTCGGCGCGATGATCAGTTTTACCCCCGAATACAGAAGCGCCGCAGGCGCCCATTCGCGGCTGGAGTTGCAGCCGAAATTTTTTCCTGCCACCAGTATTTTTCCGGTTTCCATTTTTTTATGGAAATCCGGATCAACGTCCTTCATACAGGCCGCCGAAAGCCCCTCGGGTGTTACGGCGGTTACATGCCGGGTATGGGCTATCAGTTCGGCGGAAATATTTTCAGGATATACCTCAAAGACTTTATCGTTTATCTGCATTTTTCACCTCATAAATAATCGCGGGGATCCGTGATCTTCCCGTTAATAGCTGACGCCGCTACCGTTGCCGGAGACGCTAAATATATTTTTGCGGCGCTGTCACCCATACGTCCGGTCATATTCCGGTTTGACGAGCTTACGCATACCTCCCCTTTGCCCAGGAGTCCGTAATGACCTCCGGCGCAGGGTCCGCAGTTTGGGTTGCACCAGATAGCTCCGGCATCCAGGAAAATCTGGGTGATGCCTTCATCTATGCACCGGCGGAATATAGTCCGTGAACCGGGTATAACCTGGAGACGTACCCTGGGATCTATCGTATGCCCCTTCAGAATTTTTGCGGCAATACGGAAATCTTCCATACGGCCATTGGTACAAGTACCCAGGAGAGCCCGGGTAAAAGGGACGCCAAGGGTATCTGTTACGGGTACAGAATTAGCGGAACTGCCCGGAAGGGATACGGTAGGCTGCAGGGCGCCGCCGTCTATATCAAATACCTTGTCATAAACCGAATCGGGATCGGATTTTACCATTTCGTATTCCCGGTTGACCCGGCCTTTAAGGTACTCCACCACTTTCTCATCCGCCTCAATGATGCCGCTTTTGGCGCCCGCCTCAACCGCCATATTACAGAGGGTCATACGGCTGTCAACGCTCATTTTTTTTACGGCGCTGCCCGTATATTCCAGTGCGTAGTAGTTGCCACCATCCGCCCCTAGGAGACTCATGATATGCAGGGCGAGATCCTTGCCTGAAACCCCCAGGCCAAGTTCCCCGCTTACCCTGAACAGAAAACTGTGGGGAACCTTCATCCAAATTCTGCCCTTGCTGAATACCCAAGCCATTTCGGTGGACCCGAGGCCGGTGGAAAAGGCCCCCAGGGCTCCGTAGGTTGTGGTATGGGAATCGGTTCCCACGATAAGCTCCCCGGGCGCCACATACCCCTTTTCCGGCATAATCTGATGGCAGATTCCTTCGCCATTATAAAAAGTAAGCCCGTAGTCTTCGGCGAATTTTCCGGTCTTGACGATCAAGTCCGCATCCATCACCTTGCTTGGAGGATTGCCGTGATCTGCAAATAGTATTGCCCTCTCCTTATTCCATATTTTTAATCCCAGTTCCCGGAATTTATCAAAAAACAGGGGACCAAGTTTTTCATGGGTAAAAGCATAATCCACCGCCACATCAACAATCTGATCCGGCGCCACTTTGCTAAGCCCCGCGGCTTTTGCCAAAATCTTTTCAGTGATATTCAAGATACACCTCGCTTTATAATAAACTATGCTATTTTCATTGAGATCGCGTTGTTCGGACACACCCCCGCGCATAAACCACAGCCAAGGCATTTTTCACGGGTCACTTCACACTTCTTAACTTTTTCGTTGTAATCAATGGCTATACAGGTGGGCATCCTGGTACAGAGTTTACAGCCCGTACATACCCCGGTATCTATTACCGCGGCAACATCGCTATACTCCATCTGACTTGGTTCAGTAATATAGTTCAACGAAAGTCCGCGTATGGACTCAAGGGTTTCATATCCCTGCCGATCCATAAAATCTGAGATCCCCTTTACGATCGGGGGAATAATGCTGAAACCCTTGTGCAGTACGGAAGTGCATATCTGCACCGATTGGGCGCCGAACATGATACATTCAATTATCTGGTCCCATTTTTCCAAACCGCTGCCGCCGATTAATGCGTGTCCGGGTAAGGCGCGGGCTATGTCCGCAATAAAGCGGTTCGTTATCATACGGCTCCATACCCCCGTATGGCCCCCAAAGTTTCCCTTGGATGTCCCTGGAAAAAGGAACTTGCCGCCGTCGTAGATATTGATCCCCGGGGCAGCGCGGAAACTGGCGTGGATATTCATAATATCCGCGCCGGATTCCTGACACGCCTTAGCCACTTTCATGGTCATGCCGCCTTCAGTATTCAGTTTGGCAATGATCGGGATCTTTACCGCCTTTTTAACCTCCGCAACCACAATGGAACAAGCCTCGGGATCTGCTCCCAGGTTTGCCCCTTGGACGGCGGTTTTGATTTCCGCGGAAAGGAGGTTTGGGCAGTTGAAGTTAAGCTCTATCCCGTCCGCCCCGGCCTGCTCAAGCATGGAAGCCAACTGACCCCATGTTTCCAGCCGGCCCGGGGCGCCGGACATATTGCACACAATCGTTAAACCGGTTTCACGCTTAGCTTTTGCCACCAGTTCGCAGGCGTATTCAGGTTCCAGCCGGGGGTCCCCGGAAACCACGATGCCGATATTTCTGTTAAAATACCAGCGCGGCCGCGCCTTGAATTTCTGCTGCATCATGGCGTGTTTTATACTTACCGCCGCAGCCCCGTTATCTTCAGCTTCCTTAAGCAGCTCAATTTTTGCCGTAAGCGGACTGGAAGCAATCATGACGGGGTTTTTCATTTTCAATCCACCGACATTAACGCTAAGATTTGCCATCACACTCCTCCTTTAGAAAATTGCCAGAGTAATCTGGGGCACAAAGGTTATCACCATAAGTGCAATAAGTAATATGATAATAAAAGGAACAACCCCTCTTATAACGCTTTGCACCGGCATATTCCCCGTTGAAGCCAGGACGTAAAGATTCGCGCCGACCGGCGGCGTAAGGAGCGCGATTTCCAGGTTGACGGTTATTATAATTCCCAGATGAATGGGATTAATACCCAGCATCTTTGCTACCGGCAGAATAATCGGTACTACAATAAGAATTATCGCGCCGGGATTCATAAAGAAGCCCAGGATGAAGATAACCAGGTTGATAAGAAGCAGGATACCTACACGGCCGATATTTGAATCCGTAACCGCCCGCAGGATAAGCTGGGGGAAACGTTCCATGGTAATAAGAAAGCCAAAGAGGGACGCGGTCATGGTGATTGCCAGAATGAATGCGCTGGTACGCACGGAATCCTTCATGATTTCCCAGAACTGTTTGACATTAACGTCCCTGTACACAAAGACACATACAATGAAGGCATAGATAACCGATACCGCTGCGGCTTCCGTGGGGGTACAGATGCCGCTGTAGATTGAACCCAAAATGGCGACAGGCATGATCAGCGCCCAAATTGCTTTTCTAAAGGTTTTCCATATATCACCCCAGGAAAACTTTTCATCCGCCACGCCGTAGCCCTTTGTCTTGGAAACAATGTAAATGTAAATCATAAGGATAAAGGAAACCGCCAATCCGGGGACAACCCCTGCCTTAAACATGTCGGTGATGGAAACTTCGGCGGTGGCGCCGTAAAGGATCATCAGTGAACTGGGGGGAATGATAATCGCCAGGGTGCCGCCCGTAGCGATAAGCCCGGCGCCGAATTCTCTGGGGTAGCCCTTTTGAACCAGCATGGGCAGAGCGATGACCGAAAGCGCCGCCGCTGCGGCTGCGCTGGCCCCGGAAATCGCTGCGAACACGATGGACGCGAACATAATTGAAATCGCAAAGCCGCCGTGCAGGGAGCGGAGTCCTGACGCGGCAAAATCAAGCAGGTATTTCCCTAGATTGCCCTTGGCCATGATATTGCCGCTTATAACAAAGAAGGGAATGGACAGGAGGCTGTATTTGTTGATGCTCCAGAACATCTTGCTGGCAAGGCCGTTTACGCCGATGACCCTGAAGGCAAGGATCGCAATAATAGTGGCCAGGCCCAGTGAATAGGTAATGGGTACGCCCAATATCAGGAAGATCAAAAGCGCCGCCGCCATTACTAGGAGGGCACTGTTCAAAAAGAGCACCAGAAGAACAATAACAGTCGTAAGGATCAGCAGGGCAGGGATCAGCAGGGTTTTGTACCAGCCCGGCGTTCCTGAAAGGACATACGCCGCCTCCGCAATTTTTTCACCGCTGCGGATTATCATGAGTATCCCCGCAAGGATCATCATGGAATAGGGAATCCACATGGGGGTCTGCAAAAGCGATTCTGAAAGAGTGTGTTTTACCGCAGCCTCGTGAACCATCTGAAACGACGAGATAATGAAAAAAACACAGAAAATTATGTTTATCAGCGCGATATACAGATCCAGGATGGTCTTATCGCTGTCTTTTTTTAATGAATTCTGAACCATGGTGATGGCGATATGTCCCCGCCTCCTGATAAGAATGGCGTTGCCCAGGAGCATGGCCCAGGTAATCAGAAAAGGGGTCCATTCCGTTGCCCAATAGACTGATGTATGCAATATATAACGGGCGGCCACCTCGTAGCACATGGTGAGAACAGAAACGGAGAGAAACAGTGCGCTGGCATTGTCTTCAAGAAACACCAGGGGCTTGTTTATTACAGCCCATACGTTTGTTTTTGCTTTGTCCATAATACCTTCCTTAAGATTCGAGGAAATTGACCTTACAGGGCCGAAGGTTGGAAAACAACTGATCAGCCGTTCCTGACAGAGATCGGCTGATCAGCCGCTTTAACGGTTACAAAGTGGAGGCTTCTCTTTTGGCAAGAGCTATCAAATCCACGCCCAGTTCACTTTCCATCGCGGTATAGACCGCTTCCGAAGCTTTCTTCCACTGGGCTTTTTCGTCATCGGTCAGGTTGTGCACCTCGCAGCCTTCCTGCGCCATCCTGGCATAGAGGCCCGCGTCCTGCTCCTCAACATCTTTGCGCATCTGGGCAATGGTGGCGTTAATGGCCCGGTCAAGCCCGGCTTTAAACTCCGGCGGAAGCCCGTTGTACCATGCCTTGTTACCCACAAGATAGCCAATCTGCATGGACATGCTGTCCGAATTGGTTACATATTTTTGTATCTCGTAAAAACGCCGGGGAACAAACACCGTGCTGGGGGTACTCATGCCGTCGATAACCCCCTGCTGAACCGCAGAGTAGGTTTCCTCCGAGGGGGTAACCACCGCGTTGGCGCCCAGGGAGTTGATATTGAGGGTATCCATTTTACCGGGCGCCCGCATCTTGAGGCCCCTGAAATCGGCGGGAACCCTGAGGGGCCGCTTGTTGTCGGCCACCGTGGCGCTGCCCGAAGAAAAAAGCCCAAGCACCGCCACGCCCGCCTGATCTACCGGGGCAAATATCTGCTTGCCGGTTTCGCCTTCATCCAAAACCTTGTACGCGGTCGCCAGGTCGGGGAAAAGCCAGGGCAGCTTAACAATCTGTATTTTATTGCTGATGGTTTCCATTGCGCCGCCGATGGCAAACACCATCTGCACTTCGCCGCGGCCGGCCGCTTCAAGCTCTTCCGCGCCTGAGTAGAGCTGCGCGGAGTCATAACCCCTGAAGTCAACCCAGTCGCCAAGCTCCTTCTTAATATTTTCCTCCAACAGCTTCAGGCCCAGGCCCATCTGTTGGGTTGGCAGCTGCACCGTTGAAACTTTAATGGTAATGGGGGTGCGTTTACCGCCCGATGCCCCTCCTCCGCTCTGCTGACCGCCGGCGGCATAAACCATCGCCGCGCTCAACGCAAAAAGTAGACCCGCAGTCAATACGCTCTTAATCCTGAATTTCATTGTTTCCTCTCCTCAAAATAAATTATTCACTCCCTTTAACAAAGGGAGAAAAATTCACCCAAAACAACGGCCGACCCCGATTGGACCCGCCCCCCTTACACAACCGCTGCGCCGCCGGTATCAGCGGCTTTCTTTGAACAGCCGGTTAATACATACTAAAGGCCAACAAAACCACCGTTGCCTTTTTCCTCCTAAAAGTTCTTTTTAAAAAAATGTATATCCCATTTTATAGGATATGTATCCTATAAAATGGGATAGTGAATTATAACATGGCTGTTTCAGGAGCGCAAGTTTTTTTTTAAGTTTTTTTTAAGCTTTTTTGCGTATTTTTCGGCAAGGTCTTGAACAAATTTCATGGAAAATCCGATAAAAGCCTCTGGAGGGATTACAAGGGCAACCCGAAACATTTTTGGGGAGCCGATCCTGCCTGGAACATAATCACATTTGAGATAGGTCTAC
>JAITBG010000067.1 GCA_031283725.1 Treponema sp.
GCAGGTGTATCGGGGGAATGATTTTCTGGTGGACGAGCTGTATAAAATGATGCTTCGCGGTGGTTTCAAGACAATAGCCGCCACACAAACAGAAGGCTTATTCGGTCTTTAATGAAGGCAATATTAATCAACCTTCTTTCCGACTATCACCGATTTTTCATACATCTTTGAATTCTACGCTTAAATTTCCCGCACCCGCATCGAGGCACAAACCGTCGATTTTCGTAAATTCGTTATAATTTTTCGAAATTTGTACGGCTATGGCGATCATATATTATCTATAAGTGTACGTGTCAAGTGTCTCTACTTCCAAAAAAGAGACGCTTATAGAATACAAAATATGGATTTGGACCAGCTTTTTATCCGTAATGTACGAAAATGGCGTAAACACAGGGGATTTTCCCAAAAAACACTGGCTGAGCGGTGTAACGCGGCCCATTCGTATATCCGGCAGATTGAGAGCGGGAGCGGCCATCCTTCCTTTGCCTTTATCGGGAAACTCGTCGATGCCCTGAACATTGACGCATACCAGTTATTTTATGATGAAACGATGGAGCTGAACGGACAAGCTTCGCAGGTAAAATATTATAGAATCAATCAAGACGGATTTTCTTGGAAAAATAAACCGCGAACTTGATACGCTTATTGAAAAAATGAAAAAGTAAGCCCTGCCCTTTGTTTCATTCTTGGATTGATGATAATTAAAATTGGTAGGCTCATTCGCAGGCGGTCCATACTTAGGAGCCCGATCTTCCGGGGCTGCACCGGAAATTCGGGGCGCCATTTTTCGGAGTCAGGCGGTACAACGCCGGGGGGTGGGCGGATTAGGGTACGCACACCACACGGAAACCAGCAAAGTCGTATCTGTAGATGGGGTCGTAGCTGTCCCGGTAAGACCCCTCGCAGTAGGGCGCAACGTTGTACCAACTGCCAGGTCATTCGTTATAACGGTTGGGTCATTTTATGGGGCATTGCTTACTGAAACTATGCTATATAGTGGGGGGTAACGAACACTATGGAGAGAATGGCTTGTGCGTCCGCCGGGCTTGTTATACACCACGTGCTGCCTCCACTCCAAAGATTAACCGGGTAAAAATATGATTATTATCCCAAAGCCTGAAAATAATACAAAAGGGTTGATACGCTACCCCGGATCAGATAAAAACCTTCAAAAAACCCTATGGGATCGGCGGAATATCTGGAAACGGAAAAACAAATAACCGCCTATTTGGGGGATATTTCAAGAGCGCGATTCCTCATTTGAAACAATCCTCAAGGTTTTGTCCTCCCTGGGATTCGGCATACGCCCTATTCCGGTATCCGGTGAAGCATAACAAACCAGCTCCGCGCTACTATTGTGTGTGTTCCCAAGAAAAAACCAGGCGGCGTTCCGGGCTTTTTTCTTGTCTTTCAAGACCGATAAGCAAGCAGAAAGAGAAAAGCTCCAGAGGTTAAACCGGGGGCTTTCGCTTCCGGATATCCTCTTCCCGCTTTTCGATGGCCTCTTTTACCGAAGCAATTTCCGACAGGAGCGCCCCTATGGCCGGCTCATTTCGGGAAACGCTTTCCGCTTGCCGGTCTGTAAAATTGCTGTAAACTTCCGCCCCCAGGCGGCCCATGAGCTTCTTGGCCTGGCCTTCAAACTGCTTGATTTCCAGCTTAAGCACCCCTAGCTCCCCCAGTTCCTGGGCTTTAGCCCCGGCCTTAGCGGCAAGTTCCTTGGAGGCCTGTATGCCGCGTCCCCCCCAGTCCTGGGCCTTCTCCCCGGCCTTGGCGGCAAATTCCTTAGATACCGCCGCCCCTTGCTCAAGAAGCTCCCTCATCCTATCGCCAAACGTCATTTTATCCTCCAAAACAGTTACCTTAAAGATACTACAATTAATCATTTATGGAAATACGAAAAATTGTCCCCATTGCAAATTCCTTCCGGCGGGTCCATAATTTACCGGTATGATACCGCTTTTTAAGGAGTTGTTTGTATGGGCAAAAAAATAAGATGGGGTATTGTTGGAACCGGTTATATTGCAAATAATTTTGCAAACGGAAGCAAGGTGGTTGAAGATATGGAAATAGTGGCATGTTCCGCCACCAGTCTTGATAAGGCCAATGTATTCGCAGATACGTATGGGATAGATTTGCGCTTTGATGATTTTGATGCGATGTTAGAAAAGGCAAAACCTGATGTGGTATACATAGGCATACCGAATATGCTGCATTTCAAATTTGTAATGAAGGCTTTGGAAAAAGGTATCAATGTATTATGTGAGAAACCCATGGCCGATAATACCGGGCAGTTGCTCCGGATGATCGAAAAAGCGAAAGAAAAAAAGTTTTTTTATATGGAAGCAATGTAGACACGCAGCTTTCCGGTTCTCCGCAAAGTGAAGGAATGGCTGGACAGCGGCAAGATCGGCGCCGTGAAAAGCGTAAGGGCGGATTTTGGCCTTAAGGCTACCGAAGGGTGGCAGGGATGGAAGGTCAGCACAAAGTACAGCGGCGGCGCGTTACGGGATGTAGGTATATACTCCGTTGCCTATGCGTTCCTGGGATTCCCCAACGAAGTCCCGCAAAAAATTGATTCAGTCTGCCGCTTAAAGGATGGGGCTGACTTTCACTCTGAATTATTGTTTCACTACACCGGCAATCGTTCCGCTTTTCTTTCGGGTTCCTTTGAAATGGTAACGGATCACCATGCTGTTTTTTACGGTGACGCGGGGGTTATTGTTGTGGGACCAAACTTCTGGTGTCCCCGCCGGGCAGAATTACTGAAATATAATTCAGAGGATGAATTTTCCCGGGAAAGGACAGAACTTTTTGAGGACGACTATCCCTCCTCGGGGATGCAGTACGAGATTGCCCATGTGGCTGAATGTATTCAGAATAATAAAAAGGAAAGCAACCTGTTTCCGCTAAGTGAAACCCTCGTCATTGCGGAGCTTATCGATTCTCTCCGTAAAGAATGGGGGGGTACATTATGCTTCTGACGATTGACGGAGGTTACTTCCGGTTAATGCCTATGATTGTGAGATCGTCGTACTGCTCATCTTCCTTGACGTTGGTGTAGTACAGGTATGCGTCGTTACCGGGGTTCTCCCGTGTCTGTGAACAGTAAACGCGGTACTGGCGGAAATGTGCCTTAAGAAAGCTGTCGATCTTTTTGTCTACCAGAACACGGGCATCTTCACCTGCCCCGGGGTCCCGGTAGAGGCGGAACATCTTTTCCACCGAGACCATGGCCATAATGGTCTCCTCTACGGTACCCTTACAGCCGGTAAAGTCAAACTGTAATTCTATCTCGCCTTCGGGGTTGTGGTATTTATAGAGGGTGTAGATTTGCCTGTTCATCACCGCATTGATAATCGCTTCCACCCGATCGGAGCCCATCTCCTCATCCGCCTGGCCTGCCATGTGGTTGGCGTGGGGAGTGCCCGTGGGCATTTCGGTACAGAGAATCTCCCTGAAGCTTGCGTCCCGGAATTTTCGCTTGGCCTCCTCAATGCCGTCGGTGTAGAGCAGAAGCATATCCCCCTTATCGATGGTCAGGGTCTGCACCTGATAGCCGCCCTTGGTTTCTACCATAAAGTTGGGCAGTACCCCTGTGGCGGGAGTTTGGGGCAGGATGAGGGTTTTCATCTTCTTCTCCGAGGAGTCGTACAGGTGAACGATATTGTCACCGGCGTTACAGAAACGGATGATGCCGGTTTCGGAATCGAAGAGGGCTAGGGTGAAGGCGGCGAAACGCCCCTTGAACCCCAGGGTTTCGATAAAATCGTTGATCTGGTAGACCATTTCCTCAATGTGCAGGCCCTTCTGGGTGGGCTTCCATGCCTTGAAAAAGTTGAGGAACATGGTAGCCACCTGGATCATAATCAACGCCGCGGGAATTCCCTTGCCGGCCACATCACACTTGATGATGGCAAAGTACCTTCCATCCAGATCCCGGTAGTCAAAGTAATCACCGGATACGCCTTTGGCCCCTTCGTAGTAACCGAAGAACTGCGCATTTTTTGTGTCCTTATAACCCGAGCTGAGCTTATTGCCCTCCCGGTCGATTTCCAGGGGAATGAATTTTTTCTGTACTTCCTTACCAATAGTAAGGTCTTCGGAAGCCTTAGCGGCCTTGACCAGGCCATGGGTCATGTCGTTGATAGTGTCGCCCAATACGGCGATTTCGTCCCGGCTTTTAATATTGATTTCCACGCCGTCAAGTTTTGCTTTGTTATCCGTGTCCCGGATCTGTTCCACATGGGACACCAGTTTTTTGATAGGCATAATGATCAGAGCGGAAAGGGCCAGGGCGCCCACGGCGCCCATGATGATAGCCGTCAGGGCGATCACCATCAGGACCCGGAGGAGGGATCGCTGTCCCTGGGCAATTTGAGCGAGGATGGAATCAATGGAAACTTCCAGCCGGATAAGGCCCCGGAGGTACACATCCTCTGAGCCGTGGCGGAACATGACAGGTTTATAGAAAACAAAGGTGGTACCGGCGCTTTTATCTACCCGCTGGATTGAAAATTCCGGTTCCGAGCGAATCTCCCGGGCTATACCGGTGAGCTGTTCGATGAGCCGGGTTTCCAGGCCCCTGGTGATTTCCTGGATGTTCTCAAGCTGCAGGACACTCTCCTGATCGGTATACATACTCAGGGCAAGCCCCTCCTGGATCAGGCTGTCGATACTGGCGGTTAAACCTCCAAGCTCTGCCCGGGCCTGGGCATTCAATTCCTGGGAAAGTTCCTCTATCCGCGGGCTCAGAACATCCGTCAGCCGGGACACTCCGGGCTCCAGTTCGGTGGTATCGATTTTTTTCCCGATATCCGGGTCGTTGGTTGCCCAGATATGATCGGCGAAGATGGTGGACGATGAACCGAAGCCGGTGATGGTAACGTATTTGGCTTCCGGTACAGAGGCGATTTGCTCGGGGAGAAAGCCCAGCTCCAGGACGTTTTCGGAAGGGAGATACGCACGGGCGCTTGAGGCGAGACCTTCCATTAATACGGCGGAACGATCCCAGAGGCCCTTGAGCAGGGTTTCCTCTTGGGTCCGGGTCATGAGGAGGTACAGAGGTCCCGAGATCATGACCACTACCAGGAGTACCAGGGCGATGGTAAAGGAGGCCAGTTTTATCCGCAAACCTACCCCGCGCTTATTGATTTTTTTCAACCGTTTCTTTTTTTCCAAGGGCATAAGATCTCCTGTAATGAGTGCGATGGTTTCAAGCTTTACCGCCGCGGTATCCGTCATAACCGAGGCTATACCCCGTATGGAGGCTGTCATTCCAATTCCACACAGTAATACTATTCCAATAATGATCCAGACAATCATGTCGAACCGGTAACGCCTTTCCGTACGCAGAGTCCAGGATGATTCCCAGGGTTGGGAAAAATCCCCGAACTTAACGGTTCCCATTTCGTCCACCGAAACACTCCGGCTGCTCAGAGCGATCCCCCGCAGGGGATGTTCCACACCGATCAGGTAGAGTCCTTCGTCAATGTTATCGATTCGCAGACCGGCGATTTCCCGGTCAGAATTTATCCGGTAATCCCCGCGGTCCAGGAAATATTCCCGATCGTAGGGGGGCAGTCCGTCCTGATCGAGGAAGACGCGCCCCACAGATCCGCCGTCAAGGAATCCCCGACCAACGATGCGGACCGAGAGTGCACCCTGCACATCCTGACCGGCGTCCACCAGGGTAATAAAAGTGTGGGGGATATATTTATTCATCCGGAAATAAACGCTGGAAGCGGGACCGATATTGCCTACTTCGTCGATGGCGAAAACCGAAAAACGCCACACTCCGTTATCCTCGTTTGAGAAAAACGCGGTACTATCCACCCCCATGATCCGCGGAGTGGGTGATGGAGCGGGTCTTTGGCCGAACCTTTCTTCTACGGCGGCAGTAAAGGTTTCGTCATCCATGAGGGCGTATTCATCCAGGGGAGCCATGTAGTCCAGGGTCCAGGTATAGCCTGCCACATCCGAGGCCGGGGGCGGGTTCCATTGCACAAAAAAAGTGTTTGCCTCAAGGAAGCTGCTCTCGTCCATGGGCAGGTCCATGACATTGGCGGACGGCGGCGGGGTGGTATCCCGAATATACTCGATCATCGACGGCGCGGACCAGTTTCCCGCATAATCCCGGGCTATGACGGAAAAAAACCAGCTTCCGTCCTCATCGGCTATTACTTCCCGGCCGGTGACGGCGGCATAAGAGAGTATCTCCTGCGGGGGGATTTCCCTGGGGGATCTGCTCCAACTGTAGGAAAAGCCCATGATCCCCGAAGGATCATAGGGGACATCCCAGGAAAAACGGACTCGCTCAGATCTGCCGCGCCGGGAGGGGATAAAATTCTCCGCCGCAAGCCGGGGAGCAATGACCGTGGTATCCGGAACCAGGGAATAGATGCGGTTTTGCCCCCGGGCCCGGGTCTGCCAGAACACCAGCAGATCGTTATTGTCCACCACGGGGCGGGCAAAGGAGGCTTCCCCGGTGGTACCGGAAAGGTCGTAGTTCTCCCAGTTTGTTCCCCAGCGCTGGGCCAGAAACACCCGGTTCCCGCCGCGCCGGTTATCGAACCACACCACCGTGGTTTCTCTCCTGAAATAAAATGATATGGGATTATTGCAATAGGCGTTTTCGGTATTTACCCGTTCAATATTGGTGATATTCCCCGCTCCGTCCAGGGAAGCGCCGTAAATCTGCGGGTTAGCGGAACTGTAATGCCGCTCCCATACCAGAAAAAGCTGGTTTTCCTGAACCGAAAGATGGGGGCGCTGGTTGTCAAAACGATCCGGAGCGGCATTGGTGTTTGTAAACGGATCTTGGAAGGAAGTGATATGACGGGCGGTGGTCCAGGTGCTGCCGCCGTCTGTGCTGGTTTTAAGGAAGAGCTGAAAGGCGGGGGGCGTCTCGCCGTTGCCCACAAAGGATTGAAAGATCACATAATCTGTCCCATTCAGGCCGGCGTGGGCGGGTAGAAAGTTTAACTGCAGGGCGGCTTCCGTTATAAAGGACACGAAAGGGGTCCAGCTGATTCCATCATCGGAACGGGCATAAAATATTGAAAGTGTTTGGCCGCTGCCCCGGGTTACAAAGAGCAGATACCCCCCGTCTGCCCTGGAGTAGATCCTTGGAGCCACGGAATCCTCGGCGCCGTTGTCGAGCCGCCTTCGTCTGAAGTTTTCCCCCCGATCCACGGAGAAGAGTATCTCCGTTTCCGAGGCGGCGGCTGCGACGGCCAGGATTATCCGGCCCCGGGAATCCACCGTGGCGCTGAGTATGGCAGGCTCGGCGCCGGAATAGGTGTAGGGCCCCCCCACGGAACGGTGAATACGCCAGGGGCCGCCGCTCTGTTTAACAGCCAGGGAAACGATAATTTGCCCATCCCCGCCGCCGGGAACCGGACCGGCTTCATTCTCCTGCCAGGCCAGAATAGAAAGGCCCCCGTTAAAGGCCGATACGGGAAAACTACCCCCCAGGGGGGGCCCCTCCGGGTCTTCCGGGGCGGTGAAAAAATTCGGCTGTTCCCAGAAGAAATCCGAAAGGGCACAAAGCGTCCCGGCGCAGCTAAAGAGGAAAAGCAGAATTACTGTCATTTTGCGTATCATAGGATAGACTCGATCCTTCGCTGTAAATCCAGGATGCGGTTTATACGGTTTTTGGGGTCCTGTAAAAGCTGACGCACAATGGTCATGGCCACCAGGGTATTCCCCTGCTGCAGCGCCTGTACCGCCCGCTGATATTCCCGTTCTACGGCGCTGCTTAAAACCAGTGAACTACCCCCACCCAGTTCGGTCTGAACCCTGTCTTTTAAGGACATGGCCTGGCTGTTTGTAGGGTTTAACACCAGGGCCTGGTTCAACTGTTCCAAAGCGATGGGAAACTGGGAACGGGCATTCCGGTCAACGATGGACCGCGCGGCGGCGGTAAGCTCGACGGACCGGGCCAGGGATCGCTCATCAGGCGGCGGGAGCCGGTAGCCCATATCAATTTCCGCCTGGGCTACCATATCCCGTATTCCCGGGTACGTGGGGTTGATCTCCGCCAGGTTCTGGAGATCTGCAAAACTTTCCACCAAGCCTCTTTTGGTACCCGACACAGCTTCACTGAGCCGGCGTTGGAAGGATGCGTTAAAGGCGTTTGGGTCCGTTATCTGATCCATCCGTAGGTCCAGCAGGCTTGCCTCCTGGTTTACCGGAAACATGAGCCGGACTTCCCGGGTTTTCCGCCGGGCATCGGCAAATTTAGCAATACCCTCCTGGCGGCGGTTCTCGTTTATTAACCGAAGCCCGTCATCAAAGTTTTTCTTGGCATCGCTGAGGATCTGGCTCATTTCAGCATAGAGGGGAGCAGTAACAGGGATATTCTGCCCCGCCTGTAGGGATATGGCGCCCCGGACTACCATGAGCCAGTAGTTCATCTCCGGATCATCCTCCACGTTGGTTCTTCGCCAGCGGTTCATGGCTCTGACCAGATATTCCTCGGCCTGGATGAAATTGCCGTCAAAGTAGGTATCCCGGGCGGTATTCACCAGGTTCCGCACCTCCCTAACTATGGCCTCGTTTTCCAGTCTGGTTATTTCGGCGCCCAGGGCAACCAGATTGGTATCCCTGGTACGTTTGAGGTCGGCAGATTCTTGAATGGCCAGAGAAGCGTCGTACCGTTCTCCTGCCTGCAGGACCCGATCGCGGGCTGCGTCAAAATTACTCTGAGCCAGGGCGGAACGGGCCGTCTGGAAGAGCCGGTCCCCCTCCTGCCGGAAGGACTCGGCCTGGGCCGACTGGGTCCGGGATATCTCCTCCAAGACCAGGGTTTTGCCCCGGAGTTCCTCAATCTGGGCCACCATGGTCCTGGCTTCCCGGAACAGCCCGATCATATCGGCAGTGGTAATAAACCGAAGAGATTCTTCACCATACCGGGCGATGAGGGCGTTCCCGTCCACAAGCCCCTGGGCAGTACCCTGATTAAGCCGGACAAATATGCTCAACGCCTCGGTAGGGTACTTTGCAAGGTAATCCCCATCCGCATTGGACACGAAACTCCCCTCAAAGAAACGGTTAGCATTGTTAAACAGGTTTTGCCAGTCGGTAAGCCGCCGCTGAAGGTCTCCGTTCCCTATGGTATACCCCCGAATAGCCGAGGCCATTTCAAGGTTGAAGATCTTTGAATCCAGATCGTTAAATAAGGTAAGGGCATTGCCCATTGAGGTATAATGAATATCCTCTCCGGTGAGCCGAAACCGGTAGTTTCGCAGTGCCACCCCGTTCACGTTGAGATTTTCCAGAACCGGACCAACCCGGACAGCCAATTCGTGATAGGCCCTACGCATATCCGCTTCCTGAGCCATGGCAGCTCTGGTACTTATGGCACCCACCTGCCAGGATTCCAGGATGGTGGAACGCATCGAAGATAAGCGGCTGTACTGTTCCATAAAGGGACCAATTTCCATCAGACTTGCGGAGGCCAAGTTCAAAGACACATACCTCAAATACTCATCCGCCTTGGCCGCGATTACCGTGTCGTTGAAATACTCGTAGGTTTGCACATTCTGCCCCCGGTAAAAACGAGTCCAATCCTCTAAAAAATCCAGCGCCATGGTACAGTACGCGATAACCGATTCAAACTGCGACTTGGCCTGGGAAAAATTCTGCTTCTCCAGGGCGGCGCAGGCGTTTTTATAAGACTGCTCCGTATTGTCCTCAAGGGCCTTACCAAATTGGGAGAGCACCGAAATCCATAGTCCCGCCACGGATCCCAGCAATCCTTCCTGAATATCCATTCCGTACCGGCCATGGACAACCCGGGAAGCGAAGGAGAGGTAGTTACGATCCCCCAGGTTTGGATCCGCCTGCCTGAAAAGGGCCAACTGGGTATCGAAGTAATTCCCCACCTCCGCTATTTCGTTATTCAGGGTTATTAGCCGTTCCATCAACGGCGTAAATCGGATATAGAGATCCCGAAGCCGGGATAAACTATCCCCCCCGCCATGGTTTCCAACACGGTCAATACCGGCAATAGCGCTATTGAAGGGGGCAACTAGGCTGGAAAAAGCCGCTATATTATCCGTAAGTGTCATTAGGGAACCGGTGACCCGGTTATTGATTATCGCCCCAAATCCGGCGTCAAAAAATTCTTCCCGGTATATATCTAAACCGCCGGCATAACAATTAAGAGCGGCTATGTAATCCCCCTGATCGAGCAATGACCGACCCTGAATCATGATCCGTTCCAGCAAACGCCGGTTATAGCCGAACAGGGCCAGCTCCTTGACCTGGGCAATAAACTGCTGTACCATACCCCGGGATGGTTCCAGCGCTTCAAGCCGGCGGGTAAGGTCGAGTATTTTCTCCGAATTATCCGGGTCGGTGGTCAATACATCCAGAAGCTCCCCCGCCAGGGTATTGTACCCCTCCCGGTGCAGGATAATCTTCCGGAGCCGCTTTTGGGCCTGAAAAAATTTATTGGGATTTTCCTCGGCATACTCGGTTAGGATCTGAATAGCCCTGTCGAATTGCCGGTCCGCAATGAGCTTATCCGCCTCTTTTAAAGCCGAGTCTCGTATTCCCCCGCCATAAAGGGGCGGAGCCAGGGCTAATACCAGGGTTAAAAGACCAAGCCATACCTGTAGAGTCGGCGGAACAAAATATTGAAGACGCCATCCCGGGGGATGACTTGAAAATTTCATTACGGTATACCTGTCTTCTATAATCGGAATCCCAATAATCACATTATAATGATACCATAGAAAAAAGTCTTTACCCGATAGACTGTCAAGGTTGTTTTTCCTATGACCGTGCGGAACACGAGTATAAAAGCCCTATCTATGGCGGTGAGTACAGACAACTCGATCTTTTTGTCCACCAATTCGGGGACAGTCCAAACCTTCAAAAGCATGTCCTATCCGTATAGGAATCATTGCGGAAAGCATGTATATGGACGCGGCTTATTACCTATGACGCAGCCTTTTCAGTGAGTTTCCTTACCCCCGAAACAGCAACCATGATGCCCGGCCAAGAAGCAGGACGGCGAAGATCAATTGGAGGCCGTCAGCGCCGAAGGTGAAACTACCGGCCCCTATCCTGCCGAATTTCTGGATGATCGTAAAGGCCAGGGCGGTAAAGGTAACCGCCAACATTATGATCATGGGCCCCCAGAGCATGGCGCCCTGACGGTTGGTCTTTTTTAAGAAGACCGAACAGGCGATGAGGGACAATGCCGCCAAAAGCTGGTTTGCCGAACCGAAGAGGGGCCAGATGGTCTGGTATCCCAGGATGGCAAGAAGGTACCCCACAAAGAGGGTAGCGATGGTGGCAACGAACTTATTAGTTAAGAAATTCGCAACGGGATGCATCGTTTGTCCCGGTTCCAAATCTTCCGTAAACAGTTCCTGGAACGCAAGGCGGCCGACCCGGGACACCGAATCCAGGGAGGTAAGGGCGAAGGCGGAAACCGAAAGGGTAATCAGGGTAAAAATGATTTTTTCCGGCAGCCCGAGTTTGGTCAGGAACCCCGCCACTGCGGAGGCGAAAATCTGGGGCGGGGTAACGATGCCTTCCGGAAGTTTGCCGCCCACGGTTAAGGCGCCCACGGTAATCAGGGCCAATACCGCCAGAAGACTTTCTATCAGCATGGCGCCGAATGATATGGGGAGCATGTGTTTTTCGTTATCGATCTGTTTGGATGCAGTACCGGAAGCTACCAGGCTGTGGAAACCCGAGATCGCACCGCAGGCTACGGTGACAAACAGGATGGGGAACAAATAATTATTTCCTACCTTGAACCCCGTAAACGCAGGGATATTGATCGCCGGGGCGGTGAAGAGCACGCCGATAAAAGCCGCGGCGATCATAACCACCAGCAGGAAGGAATTGAGATAATCCCGGGGCTGGAGCAAGCCCCACACCGGAGTAATGGACGCAAAAAAGATATAGACAAAGACCACATAAAGCCAAATGGTTTTTGCCGCATAAATCGGAAAAAAAATACCAATAGTGATACAGATTATCAATAAAACTACGGCGACGATCCCTGACATAACGCCTCTGGGCTTGAATTTTCTCATGTAAAAACCGATTCCTATGGAGGCGACAATGAAGAGCAGCGATGTTGTAGCTACCGCAGCGTTGGCTTCCACTTTTCCGCCGGCGGCGTTGAAACCCGCGAAGGTTCCCGCCACGATATCCGCAAAGGCGGCAACCACCAGAATGGAGAAGAGCCACACAAAGAGAAGGAAAAGCCGCTTCCCGGTTTTACCGATATAAGTCTCGATAATATACCCGATGGTCTTTCCCTTGTTTTTTACCGAAGCGTAGAGGGCGGAGAAATCCTGGACCGCGCCGAAGAATACTCCTCCGATGAGTATCCAGAGCAGTACCGGCAGCCAGCCGAACATTGCAGCCTGAATAGGCCCGTTGATGGGCCCCGCGCCGGCGATGGACGCAAATTCATGGCCGAACACGACGCTCGGATTGGTGGGGACATAATCCACCCCGTCATTCAGTTCATGCGCCGGAGTAGGCCGTTTGGGGTCCACCCCCCATTTGCGGGCCAGGTAACGTCCGTACACAAGATACGCCAGTAAAAGCACTACCGCGGAAATAAGAAGCATCACTAAACCATTCATCGAAAGAATCTCCTTAAAATTATCCCCGGAAAATCCGGATCCCCCGGGGTCGGTCTACAAGGTCATGAAACCAAATTAATAGTGGGCAGCGACGTATTCGATCCAGCCGCCCGCTTCTACCAGAGCTTTTTCAAAACCCTTGAGTACAAAAGGGACGGACGTTGTTTTTCCTCCGCCCGTAAAGGTGAGGACAGCCTTTTCGATATCCACCGTAAGCGCCGTTTCCTGTCCCTTGAAATCCCGGAACAGTTCCTCCAGGATGGGCACGGGGAACTCCGCAGCGATCATGCCGCAGTTATACATATTCTGGCGGAATATCCGGGCAAAACTTTCGCCAATCACTATGTTGATACCGTTCACTTCCAGCACCCAGGGCGCGTGCTCCCGGGAACTGCCGCAGCCAAAGTTAGCCCTGGTGACGATAACCCCCTTACCGGAGGTATCTGCGGGGCTAAAACCGCTTAACTTCAGATCTTCCATAATATAGGGCTTAAGGTCTTCCTTGGAATTTTCATTCAAGTATTTTGCGGGAATAATTTCATCGGTATTAATATCGCTGCGATCCAAAAAGAGGACTTTACCTCCAAAGCTTTTCATACGATCTCCTTATAGCAAAGATTAAAGATCCTCAGGATTAACGATACTACCCGCTACTGCCGCCGCCGCTGCCGAAACCGGGCTCATAAGGTGGACCATGCCCCCTCTGCCCATACGCCCATAAAAGTTGCGGTTGGTGGTGGAGGCGCAGACTTCCCCTTCAGCCAGGACCCCGTTGGACATCCCCAGGCAGGCCCCGCAAGTGGCGTTGGTCACACAGAACCCCGCATCCAGGAACACCTGGATCAGCCCTTCCTTGAGCGCCTGTGTGTAAATTTCGGTGGTGGCCGGTGAAACAATGCCCCGTACCGAACCGGCAATCTTCCGCCCCTTCAGTACCGCCGCCGCCGCCCGGAGGTCCTCCATACGCCCGTTGGTACAGGATCCGATGTAGACCTGATCCACCCGCGTTCCCTTCAATTCCCGGATCGTCTTAACCTGATCCGGCTTATAATTCACCGTGGCCGAAGGTTCCAGGCCGGAACAGTCGATATCGACCACCCCCGCGTACGCCGCGTCATCATCACTGCGCCACCGGGCATAGTCCGCCAGAGCGGCTTCCTTGCCAGCATAGGCTTTTTCACCCGCCGGGCCGATAAAAGGCCAGAGGTAATCCACGGTAACGCTGTCCGGCATACAGACCCCGCTGGTGGCGCCGGCTTCCACCGTCATATTGCAGATGGTCATCCGGCCTTCCATGCTGAGGGCGTCGATCACCGGGCCGCGCAGTTCCATTACCTTGTCGGTAGCGCCGGCCACGCCGATTTTGGCGATGATGGCAAGGATCACGTCCTTGGCGTAGACACCCTTATTTAATTCCCCGTTCAGGTTAATCCGTAGGGTTTCGGGTTTACGGAAGGCGCAGACCCCCTTGAGGATACCCACCTCCAGATCCGTGGTACCCACCCCGGCGGCAAAGGCCCCGAAGGCTCCGTGGGTGCAGGTATGGCTGTCCCCCATGATGATGGTGTACCCCGGGCGGACAAAGCCTTTCTCCGGGAAGATCGCATGGCAGACCCCGTTCCTTCCTATATCAAAGAAGTCCTTGATTTGATGCCGCCGTACCCAGTCCCGCAGTATTTTCCCCTGCCGGGCGGTTTTGGAATCCTTGGCCGGACTTACATGGTCTATGACCGCCTTGATTCTGGAAGTGTCAAAGACACGATCCAGCTTTTTCGCGGTCAGATCGTTAATAGCGATGGGGGTGGTGATCTCATGGCAAAAGACACAGTCCAGTTTGAGAACCCAGGTATCGCCAAAAGGCCGATCCACCACATGGGCATCAAAAATTTTTTCCGCTAAAGTTTTTCCCATAACAACACGCTCCTCAATTTCCTATTTCACCCTTAGGGGGCGTGATAATCCAAAATACCCGTAGCGGTTTAACGCCGGGATTTGCCAGTACGTGGGGGGAACCGGCCATAAAGCTCGCAGAATCCCCCGGGGAAAGCTCGTAGGTCTGATTCCCCACGGTAAGCTCCGCCTTCCCATCCTGGACAACCCCCAATTCCCAGCCGATATGCCCATACTCCCGGCCTCCGGTTTTCGCCTTCGGTTCTATGGTAATGGCGTAAGCCTCGATACCCTCACGCCCCTGCCCCTCAAGATGGGCCAGGCGCTCATAGAGGACCCCTGGCCGGGTAAAGGTAACCCGCTCCGCCCGCCGCATGATCCGTACCGGCCGGTCCCGGCGGTAATCGGAAAACAGGTATTCCAGGTCGATGTCCAGGGCATCCGCCAAAGCCAGGAGGGTATCAATGGCCGGAGATACCCGGTTCCGCTCAACCTGGGAAACCAGACTTTCGCTCACCCCCGCCGTTTCCGCCACTTCCCGCAATGTGAGGGACCGCCGCTCCCGGACAGAGCGGATCTTTTCACCAAAATTATAGTGCATAGCCCGCCTTTAAGTATGCTTCAGTTTATGTAGTAAAAATTAAGTTCCAAAAATTGTCAATAGGACGATTGGGTGTATCCAGGGCATTATGCCTCTTTCAAGGGAAAAAAAACCACTAAGAGGCGCGGGGGAGGCCGCTTGCACGGTCAATTAAAAAGCCCGAAGGGAAGGAATAGGGCATTTCCCCCTTTGGATTTCAAGCCGGAATCCGTGGATTTCAAACCGGAATCCGCGGCGAATGGGGCAAAAGCCACTCTATATAGGGTATAGCTTGACATTGCTACGCTATAGGTAGTAGGGGTAGGCGATTAATCATGAACAGAGAATAATGGACAATGGTGCGACACGAGGTCGCTTGAATAGCTGACTAAGATATGAAAGGAGGTGAAGAAAAGAAACATATCCTTCGGTCTGCCCCTTCCATTTGGGGTAATGCTGCCCGCCGGTGCGTG
>JAITBG010000074.1 GCA_031283725.1 Treponema sp.
TCCACCGCCCTGATCCTGCGCTATCCTGACGGAAAGATACGTCCGGTAAACACCCCCATCCACGGAATGATCCCCGGAAAAGAACGGGCGGTAGCTACCTGCCTGGGAATCAGAAAAAGAGCGTATAAGTAAACTACTATCCTGCGCCTTTGCCGGTTAGTCCGAGGAAAGATATTGACTCACCGCTTTCCCCATGGCTGTGTAGATCCTGCGGCGCTTTTCGTCGTCGTATTCCAGCAGCGTAAAACGGAAGCCCGGGAGATTGCTGGCGAAACCGGAGAGGGGGACCACGCAGATACCGGTGGAAGCTAAAAGCCAGTATACAAACCGTTTGTCCGGCGCTACACCGGCGATTTGTTCCCGGATATAGTCCCCCAGGGAGGGGTCGGAAACCGGGAGGGAGCGGGAGACGGGCTCTTCCAAGATACCCGGATCGAAAACCGCCGTGGCGTACAAAGCGCCCCGGGGCTTCTTTAAGCGTATCCCCCTGATGTCCTGAAAAGCCTGATATGCCTCTTCGGCGCGCTGTTCAAACATAGCGGCCCGGCGGACCAGATGATCCGGGTAGCGGCTGTCCCCCATAATGGCGGGGATACAGAGCTGGGGCAGGCTGGTGGAACAGACCTCAAGACGCTTGGCGTCCACCAAACTTCTTACATAGGTATCAAAACGGGTATCCGAGTGGCGGTTATACACCTCAACCCAGCCGCAGCGGGCTCCGGGCCAGGGGACTTCCTTGGACAGGGAGCGCAAAGCCAGACCGGGAACGCCATCGATGACCTGGGAAAGCGCGGCGGTTTTGGCGCCTCCATACACGATATTGGCATAGGTTTCATCACACACGATGAAAAGGCCGTAGGTCCGGGCAATACGGACAAAGTCCCGCAAAATCTCCACGGGGTATACCGCGCCGGTGGGGTTATCGGGGTTGATTAACAGGAGCCCTGCCACAGAATCATTGTACTTTACCTTGAGCTCCACATCTTCCATGTCGGGCATCCAGTCCCGGTTGGGGTCCAGCCTATAGGTCAGGTGCTCATAACCCGAATGGGCGGCTTCCGCTGAGGAAAGGGTGGAATAGGCAGGCGAAGGCCCCAGAACCCGGGCTTCCCGGCGGAGGAAACCGAAAACTTTCCCCACTGCGTCTCCCAACCCGTTAAAGAAAAGAATATCGTCAGCTTCGATCTTTACCGGGTCCGGACAGTCTGCCAGTCCTGAGAGCTTTGGCCGCCTGCTTGCCTGGGCGGACAAAAAATCCCGGGCTTCCCGGGCGCCCTCGGTTTCCGAATAGGCGTAGGACAGATCATCCCCCGCCTTTTCCCGGACTATGTCCTTGATCCACTGGGCAACGGGCTCCCCCTTCTTTACCGGGTCCCCGATATTCTCCCACTGGATAGGGATATTCCACCTGTTTAAACTCCGGGCAAAGGCGACAATTTCCCGGATTTCGTACTTCAGTTTTCCCGCGCCGGGATGAACAATGTCTCTTCTCACTTTTTTACTCCTCCAAGGAACCTTAGTTCCCGGTTTGTTCGGCCGTTCCCTCTGAGGAGTACGCTCTTTTTTTCCGCCCTGGGGCAAAAAAAAGCCGTCATCCCCACCGGAGGATCACGGCCCGATCTTTTTATGACGAAGGGCTAACCGCGATCCTCCAGGATAGCGGCCGCCGCTGCGAGACTGAATGCCACGTTTTGGGACACCTTGTTTTTCATATGTATCAATATAGGCAAAAGCGAAGAAAGTGTCTAGCCGTTGGGAACAGATAATTGATTAGGAGGGCATTTGTTCGCGGGGTTTCGGTGAAGGTTGGATAAGCTTGGTGGGGGCCCCCACTCCGCCTACCCTATCCTTTTTAATCCATTTTGTGTATATTCGAGTGAATATTTTTTTGGAGGAACAGAATGGATCAAAATCCGGCGCCTTCCGGACACGTAAGCTGCCCCCACTGCGGGACAATAACGGATATCGAAACCTTTCAAAAGGCCCACAAGGTTTGCGGAAAATGCAATTACCATACCCGCCTAAACTGGCAGGAACGGCTTGCGTGTACCACGGACCCCGGCAGCTTTAAGGAGCTTGATCCGGGCATGGAGTCAAAAAACCCTATAGGATTCCCCGACTACGAGAGCAAAATCGGCGCCCTGCAAGGGAGCTGCAAAACCAGGGAAGCGGTGGTTACCGGGGAACTGACCATAAAAGGGTATCCTGCGGTAATCGGCATCATGGACAGCTATTTTATGATGGGAAGCATGGGCAGCGTGGTGGGGGAAAAGATCACCAGGGCCCTGGAACACGGAACCGCGAAAAAATTACCGGTGATCATCTTTACCACCTCCGGGGGCGCCCGTATGCAGGAAGGGATATTCTCCCTGATGCAGATGGCCAAGACCTCAGGCGCCGTTGCCCGGCATAACGAGGCGGGGCAGCTCTACATATCGGTGATCACCGACCCTACCACCGGCGGGGTTACCGCGTCTTTCGCCACCCTGGGGGATATCATCATCGCCGAGCCGGGGGCCCTGATCGGCTTTGCGGGAAAGCGGGTTATCCAGGACACCATAGGCCAAAAACTCCCCGATCGGTTCCAGACCGCGGAGTTTGTCCAGGAACACGGGTTTACGGACATCATTGTTCCCCGGAACGAAATGCGGGATATGTTAGCCCGGCTCCTAAAAATACATCTTCCGGGTACGGCAATGTTCCAAGGAAAGGAGGCGGTTTAATGGCACTCACAGTTGTACGGCGGCTTGAATTACTCCGGGGGCTCGGACGGCCCACGGTAAACGACTATATTCCCCTGATATTCCAGGAGTTCACCGAACTTCACGGGGACCGTTATTACGCGGACGACCCGGCCATCGTGGGAGGCCTTGCCTACTTTGACGGAAACCCGGTAACGGTAATCGGCCAGGTCCGGGCCCGGGACATCGAAGAATTCAAACGGGTAAACTTTTCCATGCCCCACCCCGAAGGCTACCGCAAAGCCCTGCGGCTGGTAAAACAGGCTGAAAAATTCCACCGTCCGGTGATCACCTTCATCGACACCCCCGGCGCCTTCTGCGGCATCGGCGCGGAGGAACGGGGCCAGGGGGAAGCCATAGCCCGGAACCTCCAGGAATTTATGCGGACCAAAACCCCGATTATCGCGGTGGTCCTGGGAGAAGGCGGTTCCGGCGGCGCCCTGGCCTTAGGGGTCTGCGATGATCTTGCCATGCTGGAGAACGCCCTCTACTCGGTCATCTCCCCCCGGGGCTTCGCGTCAATACTGTGGAAGAACGGCGAGCGGGAAAAGGAAGCGGCGGAGTTGATGAAAATCTGCGCCGAGGACCTCTACTCCTTCGGCATCTGCGACAGGGTAATCGCCGAACCCGCGGACGGCGCCCGGAGTGATGTTACGTTTACGGCAGAAAATATTGCCGATTATCTACGGGAAGCGGTGAAGAAATATTCGGCCCTGGATACAAGCACCTTATTAGAAAAGCGGTACCAAAAATTCCGGGTAATCGGCGAATTTAAGGAATAAGCCTCTGCGGATGCTCATTCCAGGATGGTAATCTCGACCCGGCGGTTAAGCCTGCGGCCTTCGTCGCTTGCGTTATCCCCAATGGGTTTTGTCCCGCCCCAGCCTTTGTAGATAAACCGTTCCGCCGGAATTCCCCGGCTGGTTAGTTCATCCACCATGCGCTTGGCCCGCTGTACCGAAAGTTCCATTTCCCCAGCGGGCCTTCCTATTGCGGCGGTATGCCCTTCTACCAGGAAGGTCCGGTCCGGAGTTTCTTGTAACACCCGGGCCAGTATGTCCAGCCGGGGACGTTCCGCGGGGAGCATCTCGTCCGAGTCCGGCTGAAAGCGGATGTCCGTAACGGTTAGTTTAACGCCTTCCGGAACGGAACTCATGGCAATACCGGAATCCGGGGGCAGGGATCGCGTCCTGGCAGCGGCGGTGGTAATCACCGCCGCCCTATCCAGGGGAACAAGCCCGTTTCCGAAGGTCAGGGTAAAACCCCGAAAACGGACAGTGGAACCGGCGTTTCCGCCTTGGGCGGAGCCCTTAGGCCAGGAGTAGGTCTCGTCCAGGGTATCCCGCATCATCAGGGGAATGCCGTCGGAAACCCGGAGCAGGATATCCACCGTATGGGAGCCCCGGACCTGGAAATCCTGCGCTTCGTGCTGTAAAGCGTACTTTGCAAAAATCCGGTGTACCGGGATATTCCGGTATTCCTCCACCCCCCGGTATTCATACTCCGCAACCAGGGGTACCACCACGGGGTTTCCTTCGCTCAGGGGGTCCACCGCCCGTTTGCCCCGGGCAACCCATTTTGCGCCCGGCTCAACCGCCTCCGGGGGAAAGGCGGGAAAATTCCGGAATTCCGGGAAGCCCCGGTCATCATCAATAACAAGCTCCTTATCCCCTTCAACACGAAAACTAACGGGGATTACCGTATCCACCGCCCGGGCGCTCTGGCGCATATCCCGGAGGGTTTCCTCCATGACAAAAAAATTGCCCCGGTATTGATACACCGCCCCGCCCATGTTCTGGGGAATAATAGAAGCCCGGACTTCCCGGTATACATGGCCAATATACTTCCCATTGTCGTACCGGGACCAATCGGATCGCTCCACAATGGAATAGGGACCCTCGTTTCCCGCCGGCAGCCGCACCGCCCCGCCGGAATCCTGCGGAAAAGCGGACAAGCGGGGAATAAGAAAGAGTATCGTCAACAGCATATAATCCTTAGCGCAAATTTTCCTCATACGTATAATCACGGCATATTTCCCGGTAAATATAACCCCCTACCCACGACGCCGCAGGAACACGCGCGTGGCCTTCACCGTTATAACGGCGGCTCTCACCGTTATAACGGCGGCTTTCACCGTTACAACGGCGGTTCTCACCGTTATAACGGCAGCTCTCACCGTTACAACGGCGGCTCTCACCGTTACAACGGCGGCTTTCACCGTTACAACGGCGGCTCTCACCGTTACAACGGCGGCTCTCACCGTTATAACGGCGGCTTTCACCGTTATAACGGCGGCTCTCACCGTTATAACGGCGGCTCTCACCGTTATAACGGCGGCTCTCACCGTTACAACGGCGGCTCTCACCGTTATAACGGCGGCTTTCACCGTTACAACGGCGGCTCTCACCGTTATAACGGCGGCTTTCACCGTTATAACGGCGGCCGTATCTAGGGTCATGGCGGCGGCCGCCGTTCCCGCGGATGGCTTCACCGGGGCCGGTTGAAACCGGGGGCCGGTAAGGGTACACTATTTGTATGGAAAAACCGGGCGACGATCTCAGCGGCATGGGAGCCGCGGACGCTAAAGAATATATTTTCCACTATATTACTACCCTAAAACTCACGGAAAAAAGACAGGTTGAATTGGTCCGGGAGCGTGAAAAATGGCTGTCGCGGGTTAATCTGTCCCGGTCCAGGGGCATGGAGGATATGGCCCGGGCGGCCCAGGGAGAGGCGGATGCCATACAGACGGAGCTGTCCGCTGTGGAAACGGAAATTGCGAACCTAAAGGCCCAAATACGGCGTATGCGGGATCAGGTTGCCGGACTGGCCGCCAGGGAACGGAGCATCGATCCGGACCTGCTGGAACAGGAGATGCTGATTGCCCTGGGCGGGACGCCGGGGGAAGACGTACAGCCGGACCTTGAACGCCAATTTCAGGCTGCAGAAGCCGACGCCGCCCTGGAAGCCTTAAAAGCCAGGATGAAAGGCGAAGGGCGGCCGTGAATCCCAGGCCCCGGATCCCGCTGCTGCCCGGCAGGCCCCGTCCCCTGCTCTTTGCCCACCGGGGCTGTTCTTCCCTGGCCCCGGAAAACACCATGGCCTCTTTCCGGAAGGCCCGTGAAGCGGGGGCGCCGGGCCTGGAACTGGATGTCCATGTCTGCGCTTCAGGCGAATTGGTGGTGGCCCATGACGATACCTTCAAGCGCACCGCCCCCCCGGATGATAACGGAGGCGGCAGAACCATTGAGGAACTTACCCTGGCGGAGATTCGCCGTATCGACGTAGGTTCCTTCTTCGGCTCCGCCTTTTCGGGGGAGCATCCGCCCCTCTTAGAAGAAGCGCTGGAGGAATTTTGTCCCGGCATGTATGTCGATATAGAGCTGAAGAGCCGAAAAACCCGGAACGACATCCTGCCCGGACTGGCAGCAGAAACACTGCGGCGTTTGGGGGACCGGACCAGGGGAACGGTAACCCTTTCCTCTTTCAACCCCTTCTGCCTTGGGACGTTCAAACGGCTTTGTTTCCAATTCCCCGCCGCGGTCATCTGGAGCGCCGATTCCGAGGTACCGCTGATGCTGCGTTACGGCCTGGGGCGGTTTCTCATGCCCTGCGACTACGTTAAACCGGTTTACACCCAGCTTAGCCCCCGCAGGTATTCCCGCATGGCCGAAAGGGAGCGCCTGCCTGTTATACCCTGGACCATAGACGATCCCGCCGCCGCCCGGCGTATGTTGACCCTGGGCTGTCAGGGGATCATCACCAACCGGCCCCAGGACATGGGGGATCTTCTTTCAGGGACACTCATTGCGAAAGACGGGGCAACAGGCTAAGCTACAGTCAATGAGCGCCTCGTCACGGTCTTTGATACGCCACGGTTCAGCCCTGTCCCTCCTCACCCTGTGTTCCCGTATCCTGGGGCTCTTCCGGGAAATGACCAAAGCCAGCCTTTTGGGAACCAGCGCCCTTTCGGATGCCTTTTCGGTAGCCTTCATGATCCCCAACCTCTTCCGCCGCCTCTTTGCCGAAGGTTCCGTCACGGTGGCCTTCATCCCCGTCTTCAAGGACTATCTCCTGAAAGACGCCTTTTCGGTGCCAGACACCCAAAAGGTGCCAGACACCCAAAAGGTGCCAAACACCGAAATCCGGGACTTTCTTTCCTGTATTTTTACTTTTTTAACCTTCTTCGTAACCCTGGCGGTGATCGCCGGTATCCTGGTAACCCCCGCCGTGGTGTCCTTCTTTGGCATGGAAGCGTTTGACGAAACCGTTTTTCTTACCCGGTTGATGTTTCCCTTCCTGGGTTTTATTTCCATAGCCGCTTTTTTTCAAGGTATCCTGAACGGCGTCCGGGTATTCGCCCCCTCGGGATTCGCCCCCATACTGCTTAACCTGGTCACCATACTCTGTGCCTACGCTTTAAGCCCCTTCACCGCCAACCCCGCCCGGGCCATGGCCGCGGGCATCCTCATCGGAGGTTTTTTGGAAGCCGCCGTCCAGTTTCCCTTTGTACTGAAAAAAGGCTTCCGTTTCTTTTTTACCGGGCTGAAGCGGGCAATCAAACACCCCGGGACGCGGACCGTGTTACGGCTCGTCGGCCCCACCATCATCGGCATGGCGGCCTATCAGCTCAACGACTTGGTATCCACCGCGCTGGCGGGGAATGCCGGGGAAGGGGTGGTCTCAAGCCTCCAGTATTCCCTGCGGCTCCAGGAACTGATCCTGGGGATTTTTGCGGTATCCATCGGCACAGTGATACTGCCGGATCTGTCTGAATACGCCAAATCCTCCCAATGGGAACGCTACAACGACAGCCTGATATCGGCCATGAACATCATCGCCCTGATAACCATCCCTATCACTTTTTTCTCCCTCTCCCAAGGGGAAACCCTGATACGGCTCCTCTTCCAAAGCCGCAGTTTTAATGAAACGTCCGTGGTCCTCACCCTGTCGGCCTTCACCTTCCACATGCCCGGCCTCTTCTTCATTGCCCTGAACCGTATCCTGGCGCCGGCATTCTACGCCCAGAGCGATTCCAAATCCCCCACCCTGGCGGGGATCGTCTCCTTCGTGGTGAACATGGGTTTGGCGGCGCTCCTGGCGGGCCCCCTTAAAGGCGCCGGTATCGCTTTAGCGCTGACCCTGGCCAGCGCGGTCAACACCGCCCTCCTCCTGATCTTCCTCCGCCGCAATCTCCGGATAGCCTTAAACAAAGCCCTCCGTTCCACCCTGATCTACTCCGTAAAGCTGATCCTCTTTTCCTGTATCGCCGCCGTTCCGGTCATCGCCCTGTCCCCGCGGCTGCTTTCCCTTTTCTCCGGCCGCCGCCGTATCATCGGTTACGGCCTCCCCCTGGCAATCAACGCCGCCATCTTTGCCGCGGCGGGGATAGCGCTTTTGGTGATGAGCGGAGACAAACATATCCGGGCGATCCGGAATATGCTGAGAAAAAAGGCTTAACAGAAAAACCGGCGATTATAGCGTTGCGTATAACGTTTCGGCTGTTTACGTCGGTTTGGAGGCCCGAATAAAGGCTTTGCCAAGGCCAAGAGCGCTACTGCGCCCGCAACATATACAGATCTGTTATGTGCCATTTTTCCTAAAAATTCTCTTAAAAAAATAGACTTGACAAAAAAATAGAAATAGGCTAGGGTATTCAGTAATGGAGGCATAATATGAATAAACTTTTGAAGAGAATTTATTACAGGTTTGTAAAAGATGAAAAGAAAAGACTGTTTGTCCGCAAAATTTATTGTCGGATAAAAATAATAATGGATATGTTGAAAAAAGATATTTTTGTTCCTTTCGTTTCTATTGAACATTTTTATTCGCCCTTTCCGTCTATTACTGACATAAATAATTCAATATCCCCCCCCCCCCCCCGATAGATATTTCAGGTATTGAATTAAATACCGATGATCAATTTAATCTTTTAGATGAAATTGAGCCTTTTTATAAAGAATTGCCATTTACGGATAAAAAAATATCCGATTTAAGATATTATTTTCTAAATGGCGCATATAGTTATTCTGACGCGGTTTTTCTGTATTGTATGATAAGGAAATTAAACCCAAAAAGAATTATTGAAGTTGGTTCAGGGTTTTCTTCATGTGTAACATTAGATACAAATGAATTATACTTTAATAATCAAATAACTTGTACTTTTGTGGAACCTTATCCCGCATTATTAAAATCATTAATTAAAAAAAATGATAATGCAAATATAAAAATATATGAATCAAAATTACAGGACATTCCATTAGACCTTTTCAACGAATTAAAGGCTAATGATATTCTTTTTATAGACTCAACCCATGTTACAAAATTTAATAGTGATGTGAATTATGTCATTCATAAAATACTGCCAGTATTGGCGGAAGGTGTTTATATACACTTTCATGACATTTTTTATCCGTTTGAATATCCGATAGAATGGTTGCTAGAAGGACGTGCCTGGAATGAACAATATATTTTAAGGGCATTTCTTGAATATAATATAAAATTCAAAATAGTTTTGTTTAATACATATTTGGAAACTATATTCCCTGAAAAATTAAAAAACAGGTTCCCATTAATATTCAAAAACACTGGAGGAAGTATCTGGATAAAAAAATTGTAAAAAGGAAAAACGGCACATAACAGGACTGTTTACGCTTCGCCGCAGTAGCGGCTCGGGGTTTCGTTCGCCTAGGTCATTCCGCTACGCTCCATTCCCACGGCTCACTACACCCACAGTTTGCCAGCCCTGGAAATGCT
>JAITBG010000145.1 GCA_031283725.1 Treponema sp.
GTTTACTCGTGCCTTACCATTTATGCTGGCGTTACCGGAATAGGATTATCCGTTTACCGCTGTTGTCCCCACCGCTTAGCACCTGTCCGTTACCAGACACGCACCGGCGGGTAGCATTACCCCAAATGGAAGGGGCAGACCAAAAGGTACTCACATTTTCTTCACCTCCTTTTTCATACCTTAGTCAGCTATATCAAGCGACTTCTTGTCGCACCCCCTTTGTCATACGCGCTGCAACTCACCCCAAAAAGTCCGACCATCTCTCTGACGGTGTACCAATCCCGATTCGCCCGCATGAACCGATACGCCGTCACCGGGGGGCTTCCTGTGCGAAGATGACACGAACTAACATTCGACCGCTTTTTTTAGGATTTCGAGTGAAGCGGAGCTTCACACCGCCGTCCGCAACGCCTTGACTTCCTTCCGCAGCCGGACCAGTGCGGACTGAAAGTCCGACTCATCCCTCGGCCTCCCGTGTCCGGGAAGCGCCGGCAATCCGGTCCCCGATGATTCCCGCGCCTGCTGCATCCACCGGTGCAATACGCTGTCGTTGATACCCAAATCCTTGGCGGCCTGGACAACCGGCTTTTCCCTTTTCTCCGCCAGGGCTACCGCCTCGGCTTTGAATTCCCTCGTGTATACACGCCTTTTTGGTCTGTTTTACCCATCTGCTCCTCTCCTTTTGTTGTATTACCCGCTTATCTTTCTGTTTACCAGAGGGGGTAAGGTCCAAACGGCGCGAAAAATATTTGAAAGATGCCTTGAAGTGAAGGAGCTGTTAGGGGGAGGGGAATTCTGGACAAGAGGCTATTATGTAGAGAGCGTAGGCGAACACGGGGATGAACAGGTGATACAACGATATGTCAAGAATCAGGGGCGAAAACCTGAAGAATATCAGAAAATACATGAGGGGAAGCAGCTTGAACCGTTTCCGTATCAAAATAAAGCTTGAAGGTTAAAGATACCTCAGGGCTTGCCCTGCGGTTGTTCGTTTCCTCTCAGGCTACCCTGGTTACTAATTAGGCAACGGATCGTATGGTATACCGGGG
The DNA here is from genome assembly GCA_031283725.1 of Treponema sp. GTDB lineage: Bacteria > Spirochaetota > Spirochaetia > Treponematales > Breznakiellaceae > Termitinema. The sequence goes on from JAITBG010000145.1 coordinate 1,050, forward strand.
TACAATGGAGGTACCGGACTATGAAAATTGTTATTCCGTGTTTCAAGTTTTCCCCTGAAATCAGGAAAGCGGTGTATACGGCCAACGCGATTGAACCGGTCAACTACACGATTGGTAAGGTCCAATTCAATGAAGCGTAAGGCGTTAAAGGACGCGGGGCTGCGGGATTCGTTGAAGGTAACGATAGGGAGTAATGCGGTAAACTTGGATGCCTGGAGCAAGAACGCCGCGGAGGCGGTAAAAGTTTGTGGCGGCTGGGTGTAACACTAAAGGAGGTTTACAATGGGGATAAATACATTTTTTCGTTTGATGAATTTTTAAAGGAACATCCTGAGATAGATCCTTCCTGGAGGTCCTTTGTGGAGCCGCTTATTCAGGGTTTCGAGGATCAGCTTTTCAATTTCATCATGAGCTATATTTTCATGTAACAGGCTTGCCGCGCCCCTGAACATAGATGAGGCTGTAGGCGTGGAAGGGGCCTTTTCGTTGTTCATTGTCTCCAAAACGCTTGACAGCCAAAGTTTTTTAGGGTATCTATTAAACATTATTCCATAGTATAAAGTTATCACTGTAACTAATCGTAAATTTTTGTATTATAGGGAATTATGGGCGCTTAGCTCAGCTGGTTAGAGCACCACGTTTACACCGTGGGGGTCACATGTTCGAATCATGTAGCGCCCAACTCTTAGAAACAATGATATGAAAACAACCGTTATAAACGGGAGGCCCGGAAAAAGCGCTGGAAGAGGCGTTTCCTGTGAATTGGGAGTGGGCTTATTTTCCGAAATGACTTGAAAATCCCTATTCATCCGGGGTATTCTTCCCTAACATGGATAAGCTTATCATAAGGGGAGCCCGGGAGCATAACCTTAAAAACATCGATTTGGAGCTTCCCCGGGATAAATTAATCGTTATTTCCGGCCTTTCCGGGTCCGGTAAAAGTTCCCTGGCCTTTGACACCATCTTTGCCGAGGGTCAGCGGCGTTATGTGGAGAGCCTTTCCGCCTATGCCCGGCAGTTTCTGGGGCGTATGGACAAGCCCGACTTGGATTATATTGAGGGGCTTTCCCCGGCTATTTCTATAGAACAGAAGACTACCCACCGTAACCCCCGGTCCACTGTGGGGACGGTAACCGAAATTTATGACTATTACCGGCTCCTTTATGCGCGGATCGGGGTGCCTCATTGCCCTCAATGCGGCAAGGAGATTCGGGAACAGCCGGTGGATTCGATTATCGCCACGATCCTGGAACGGGGAAACGGCGATAAAGTACAGCTCCTCGCGCCAGTGATCCGGGGGAAAAAAGGGGAACACCAGAAGGTTCTTGCGGACGCGAAAAAGGCCGGTTTTGTTCGGGCGCGGATCGACGGTGTGCCGGTGAACCTGGACGAAGATATTAAACTGGACAAGCAAAAAAAACATACTATAGAGATCATCGTGGACCGGCTGATCATAGGGCCGGACATCCGTTCCCGGCTTGCGGAGTCGGTGGAAGCCTGCCTGGAAGCCGCGGAGGGGATCATGCTGGTCTCCGTACAGGATGCGGGGGACACGGGCGTTACCGAATATTTTGTTTCCCAAAAAAACGCCTGTCCCGACTGCGGCATATCCATCCCGGAGCTTCAGCCCCGGCTTTTTTCCTTTAACAACCCCTATGGCGCTTGTCCCCACTGTTCCGGCCTGGGGGCCAAGCTGGAATTTGATCCCGAACTGGTGATCCCCAACCCGTCCCTGTCTTTCAACGAAGGCGGGGTGGCGCCCTATAACCCGGATAGTGCCTGGCACCGCAGCCGTTTTGAAAGCCTGGCCAGGCACTATAAATTCAGCCTGGATACCCCCATTAAGGAGCTGCCCAAAAAGGTGCGGGACACCATACTTTACGGCAGCAAGGAAGAGATCAAGGTTAAATACGTAAACCGGGACAAGACCGGTAAGTTTGAATACCATTCGCGGTTCCCCGGGGTGCTGGAGGATCTTAAACGGCGTTATCTGGAAACCCAGTCGGAGGGTATGAAGGAGTGGTTTGAAAAGTTCATGAGCCAGAAACCCTGCGAGGACTGCGGAGGCAAGCGGCTTAAACCGGAAGCTCTGGCTGTCACCGTTGGGGGGCGGAATATCTGGGATATTACCAGCCTTTCGGTGATTGATACCTTGAAATTTTTTGATACCGTCAAGTTTACCAAAAACGAAAAGAAAATTGCCAATCAGATTTTGAAAGAAATTAACGCCCGGCTGGGGTTTATGAAAAACGTCGGGCTGGACTACCTGACCTTGGAACGGAAGTCCGCCACGCTTTCGGGAGGTGAGGCCCAGCGGATACGGTTGGCTACTCAGATTGGGTCCAGCCTGGTAGGGGTGCTCTATATTCTGGACGAACCCTCCATCGGCCTCCACCAGCGGGATAACCAGCGGCTCATCGACACATTGCTTTACCTGCGTAATTTAGGAAACACCCTGATCGTGGTTGAGCATGACGAACAGACCCTGCGCACCGCCGACCACATCGTTGATCTGGGCCCCGGTGCGGGTGTTCACGGCGGCGAGGTGGTGGCCCAGGGAACGCCGGCTGAGGTGATGGCGGTAGAGGAGAGCCTTACCGGCCAGTTTCTGGCGGGGACCCTTACCATGGATGTGCCCAAAAAGCGGCGTCTGGGAAACGGGAATGTCATACGCATGAATGGGGTGCAGGAACATAACTTGAAGAATATCGATGTGGAGATACCCCTGGGGGTGTTTACCTGCATCACCGGGGTGTCCGGTTCGGGGAAGTCCACCCTTCTAAGCGATGTACTGTACCCCGCTTTGTCAAACCGGATTTATGGATCCGCCCATGCCGAAGGGGCCTACAAAAGCCTGGAAGGTGCGGAATTTGTTGATAAGGTGATCGATATCGATCAAAGCCCCATAGGCCGTACCCCCCGATCCAATCCTGCAACCTATGTAGGAGTCTTTTCCGGCATTCGGGATCTCTTTGCCAGCCTTCCGGAAGCCAAGATGCGGGGCTATAAACCCGGGCGTTTTTCCTTCAATGTCCGGGGCGGCCGCTGCGAAAACTGTTCCGGGGACGGGACCATCAGGATTGAGATGAACTTCCTCCCAGATGTGTACATTACCTGCGATGTGTGCCACGGCCGGCGTTTCAATAAGGAAACCCTGGAGATACGGTACAAGGGTAAAAGCATTGCGGACGTATTAGACATGACCATTGAAGAAGCGGCGGAGTTTTTTTCCTATATCCCCCACGTAGCCCGGAAGATGGATACCCTTCTTTCGGTGGGCTTGGGGTACGTTAAATTGGGCCAGTCCGCCCTAACCCTGTCCGGGGGGGAAGCCCAGCGGGTAAAACTGGCGCTGGAGCTATCCAAGCGCTCCACCGGTAGGACCCTCTATATTTTGGACGAGCCCACCACGGGGCTCCACTTCGCCGATGTTAAACAGCTCATGGGGGTAATCCAGCGCTTGGTGGATCAGGGGAATTCGGTGGTAATGATAGAACACAACCTTGACGTACTGCTTCAGGCGGATCATCTCATCGACCTGGGACCAGAGGGTGGTGACCGGGGAGGGGAATTGGTGATCACCGGTACGCCGGAGGAACTTGCGGCTTATCCGCGATCCTATACAGGGATGTACATCAAGGAGCTTTTGGAACGGCGCTTACCCCGGCGTATTTCCCGCCGGAAATGAGTATACCTTCCCGCCGCCAATGCTGTATAACACTTCTTTGTTTGCTGCTCCTTCCGGTGGTATTACCGGAACTCTCTGCCCAGGAGGCAGCCGTAGAGGAAGATGCGGATACTGCGGCCGGAGAAACCGTAACGGGAGAAACCGTGGAGGAGCCCGGTATTCCCGCGGTAAGAGTGCCAACCAGGGAGGAGGATATCCTGGAACTGGACATAAATACCTCTACCCTGTCGGAGCTGGCCGCCTGGGTCCGGAGTCTTGGTTTAAGCGAAGGGGGAGACCGGACAGCCCTTGGTAACCGGCTTCGGGAGTATTACAAGCTTGCCGAAGCGGTTTTGGCGGGAGAGGAAGCCGAAGGGGCCGTAGCGCCAAAGGTTATTACTATAGAGTCCGCCAGGAGCACCGAATATTTTACCATTGATGTGGTTGACGAAGATTATGCCCGCCTTCAGGGTGATGTGGTTATTAGCCTGAAGGACGGCGATTCAGTTCACCGGATTAGGGCTTGGGAACTCCTCTATAACCGGAGCCGTAACCTGTTGTCCGCCAACGGCGGGGTGGAGTACGTCAAGGAATCCGGGGATACCATTGAAACGTTTCGGGGGGAATCTATCACGGTGGATCTGGATAACTGGTCCAGTATTTTTATGGATGGTGTTTCGGAGCGATCCCTTTCCGGAGACGAGACCACCTACCGCTTTGCGGGGAACATCATTTCCCGCAGCGCCGAGGAAGCCACGGTGCTTGCCCAGGCGGAAATAAGCAACGCCGGTAACCCTGAAGCGTTGTGGTCCCTTAGGGCGTCGAAACTATGGCTCCTGCCGGGTTCCGATTTTGCCCTTCTCAACGGCGTTCTTAGGGTTGGGGAAATACCGGTACTGTATATACCTTTTTTCTTCTTCCCTGCGGACGAGATTATTTTCCACCCCGTCCTGGGCTACCGTTCCCGGGAGGGGTCTTTTCTCCAGACCACCACGTATATTTTAGGACGTCCCCAGTCGTCAACCACATCGGAAAGCTCCATTAGCAAAATTTTGGGTAATTCCACGGACATGGAAAAAACCCAGCACGGAATATTTCTAAGAAGCACCGGGAAAAAATCTCGGGACCCCAATGTTACCAGGCTTTCGGTCCTGTTGGACGCCTATGCCAACCTAGGTTTCTATTTGGGAACCGAACTTGCCCTTCCAAAAAAAAGAATTTTTGGGGATTACAACCTTTCTCTGGGAGTCGGTTTTACCCGGGATGTTCAGCTTATAGAGAATAATGCTATCTATACCCCTTTTCCCAATTACGATGGGGTTGATCACTGGAATTCATCCCGTATAGGCGGCCTGGACGTACCTTTTCGTTTCAGAATGACCAACACCGGCTCCCTTGGGGGAAAGTACGGGTCCTTTTCCTGGAGCCTGCCCTATTATTCCGATCCCTATGTAAACCGGGATTTTCTGAACCGTACCGAAGAGATGGACTACATAGCAATGTTAAAACAGGGTGGTTCTGTTACCGAAGCGGAAGACATTCTTACAAAGAACGTACTGGGTTCCTATGAATGGCGCCTGAGCGGTTCTTCCACGCTTTCCCCGCCAATACTGTCCCCCTATGTCACCAGTCTGTCCCTTTCCACCTTTGCCAGTTTCATTTCCTTTAATACCCGTATTTCCCAAACTTCCCAAACCACAAATGCCGTTTCACCGAATAAGACCTTTTTTTACCCCGATAAATTCACTATTTATTCTTTGAGCGCCAGTATTTCCGGTACGCCCCTGACCATAGGCGGCGCCCAGACCCCGGCGGCCCAAACGGGAACGGAAACCGGGACCGCGGCGGTCAGTGAGCCGGAACCGGATATCTTTAACGGATTTGGGATCCCTACTTCACCCTGGGAAACGGAAGATGATAAAGCTAAAAACAGCCAAGACGCGGACGCAAAAACCCTGAGCCCTCCGGTTCTTACACAGCGGTTTGAACTTCCCCGGACCGGGGGTCTTCGCTTTTCCCTTGCCTACCAACTCAGCCCCACAAGCGCCACGGAACTAAAATTCCTTTCCGAAGAAAGCGGCAGGAACCGTTGGACTGAGGTTGAGGATATTAATTGGAACGAAATTTCATCCATATTGACCAACGCCAGAACCGACGGAAATACCACCTTAACCCTGGCGGATGTAAATAATATCGTATCCAGCACTCTCCGGTTTTCCGGGTCCGGGGCGTGGCAGGATTATTCTTATTTGAACCAGGAATCGGCGGACTATAATACCCAGGAAAAGCTAAACGCCGTTAAAATCAGGACCATGGGCCAAACCTCTTTTACTACCTCTTCGGAATTCACCACAACCGTAAAACCGTTTTACCTGAGTCCCGTTTGGAGTAATACGAACTTTCAATATTCCGTTAAGGGGCTTATCGCCAAGTCCGAGCTTAAGACACCTTCGCCTCCGCCGGAGCCTCCCGCCACAAGCTCGCCGCCCCCCTCTCCCGACGATGCCTACTGGAGCGTTATTTACGGAAAATGGGATAAGGAGAGTCTGGACAGCCATAAAGCGGCGGCGAATTTTCAGGCTTCGGTTATGAATAAGACCCAAAACCTTTCGATTACCGCGGAACTGCCTCCGGAAGATACCGTCCTTACCGGGGATGCCACCATGCGGGTCTGGCTAAGTGAGACCAACTTCAACGGAAAGATACTGGACCCCTTTGATGAGCCTCAATATGACCCCCTGCGATTGACCGAAACCCTTACATTTAACAATTACTTCAAAGTTTCCCAGAACGTGGTCTACGAGCCGGAAAAAAATGAATTCACCAGCATGAGCTCCACCTTGTCCTTCTACGGATTAAGCGCGTCATTTACCTCAAATTATTCAACCACTTATTCTCTTGTTTCCAGCGGTACCCCGGGCAGTGAACGGTGGCAATGGACCCAGTCCACTGATTCGTCCTTTCAACCCCGGGAATTCAGACTTGGCTATAGGCAAACCTTCAAAAAAGACGCAATTTGGGACAAACGGCTTTCCTTTTCTGTTAATGTCGATACCGGGCTTACCTTCGATTTACAGCGATTTACCAATTCAAATTTTAACTTTGGCCTGAATTGTACCCTGGGGCTTTCTAAATTTATCGATATAACCCTGGGAACCACTTCGGGTAACGCGGTAATATTCAGGTATTTCCGGAATCTCCCCTTCTTTAACATACCTGCCGGGCTTCCCGTGATGGGTGAAACGAATATTTTTAAGGATCTTCTCAATTCCTTCAGGTTTGACGATGAAAGCCTGCGGCGATCCTCGGGATTTAAGCTAAAATCCTTTAAATTATCCCTGCTGCACCATCTGGGGGACTGGAACGCCAAGCTGGATATGACCCTGTCCCCCTATCTGCCCACGAGTGGCCGGGAGTATAGGTTCAATACCGAGATATCTTTTGTGGTACAGTGGCTGCCCATAAGCGAGATTAAGTCTGAAATCGTCCGTAATAAAGATAAATTTGAATTTAAATAGCGGGCCGTATTGACATAAACGATTCCCCGGAGTAGACTGAGTAAATACTAGATATTGAATTTTTTTCAAGGTGTTTGTTATTGCATTCCTTTCAAAGAAAAAATCAAACAGGAAATGAATACGTTTGAAGACGTGTAAAAGTATATTTTCTCATCAATCCGATTTCCGTTCAGTTAAGGACGTGAAGTTGTAAAAACGGAGTTTTTCATGGCAATTATACGCAAGGGCCGTCCTCCAAAAGCGGCAAAGCATGATGATTTTCGGGACATCACTAGCGATGAATTGGCTCTAGGGATGGATAGTGATATTCAGTCCGCCGGATTAGAGGATATGTCTCAGAGTCCTGGTGAAGAAGCCGAGGCTGAAATGAGTTCCGATGGGTATAATCCCCAAGGAGAGGGCGAGCGGTCAAACGGCAAAATAGTGGTCCGTACCCAGCCCAGGCCGCGGAGCCGCCGGCCCTACGATCGTTCCGGCGATCGTTCGGCATTAAATTACGGTAATTCTATTTCCTCTCAGGCGTACCGGGAGTCGCCTAACGGCGGTTACCCCAATGGGAACCAGCAGCCGGGCTTTTCACCGGCATCGCCATCCGCCCTGCCAAGCGCGGCGCCTCAGGGAGTCCTTCCCCTGTCGGCCATTCCCAAGCTGCCTTCCATGCCTGACATCTACGGTAAGCCTGAGCCCCGCCAGGATCAGGATAACGGTAAGCCCCGGCTTTCCATCAACGAACTTATCCGGCTCAACATGATGGATCTCCGGGAATTGGCGGGTTATTACAATATATCCCACGAGGACATGGTGGCCTTGAAAAAGCAGGAGGTTATTTTTATCATCCTCAAGGCCCATACCGAGCGGGGCGGGATCATCTACGCCTATGGCTCCCTGGAAATACTCCCCGACGGTTACGGTTTCCTCCGCAGCCCCCAGAACTCCTACCTTCCCGGGCCGGACGACATCTACATTAGTCCCAGCCAGATACGGCTCTTTGCCCTGAAAACCGGGGATACGGTCTACGGCCAAATCCGCAGCCCCAAGGAGAGTGAGCGTTTCTTCGCCATGCTCCGGGTAGAAACGGTCAACTACGACGATCCCACCGTAGCTCAGAACCGCATACCTTTTGACAACCTCACCCCTTTGTACCCAAACAGGATACTGGACCTGGAAACCACTAACGAGGGTATCAGCGAGCGGGTCATTAACCTCTTCTGCCCTATAGGCAAGGGCCAGCGGGCTCTTATTGTGGCGCCTCCACGGACCGGAAAGACCATCATGATGCAGAAGATAGCCAACGCTATCACCAGGAACCATCCCGAGGTCTATCTAATTGTGCTGCTCATCGACGAGCGCCCCGAGGAAGTCACCGACATGGAGCGTACCGTCCGGGCGGAAGTTATCTCCTCCACCTTCGACGAACAGGCCACCCGTCATGTCCAGGTAACCGAAATGGTTCTGGAAAAGGCTAAGCGCCTGGTGGAGCATAAAAAAGACGTGGTGATCCTCCTGGATTCCATCACCCGGCTTGCCCGGGCCTATAACCAGACGGTGCCCATGTCGGGGAAGATACTCTCCGGCGGCGTGGATTCCAACGCCCTGCACAAGCCTAAGCGATTTTTCGGAGCCGCCCGGAATATTGAGGAAGGGGGCAGCCTGACCATCATATCCACCGCTCTTATCGAGACCGGCAGCCGCATGGACGAAGTTATTTTCGAAGAATTCAAGGGCACCGGCAACCTGGAAATCAATCTGGACCGCCGCATCAGCGATCGCAGGCTCTTCCCGGCCATCAACATCAAGAAATCCGGCACCCGGAAGGAAGAACTGCTCCTTACGGAAGAACAGCTCCAGAAGATATGGATACTCCGGAAGGTCATCAACCCCATGGACGATATCGAAATTATGGAATTGCTGGTTGACAGAATGAAGAAAAGCAAGAATAATGAAGCGTTCTTGAAGTCGATGAATACCAGTTCCGCTGGTATGGATTAAGCATGGCATGTATGGAGTTATTATAGATGAAAGAAGGTATCCACCCCAAGTACGAACTGACCAAAATCACCTGCGCCTGCGGAAACGTTATCGAAACCCGTTCCACCGCCCGGGACATCAAAGTCGAAATCTGTTCCTCCTGCCACCCTTTCTTTACGGGTAAACAGAAACTGGTCGACACCGCGGGACGCATCGAACGGTTCCGCCGCAAGTACAATATCAAAGAGTAATTTCAGAAATCTTCGCTTCAGGCTCATTTCCCGATGGAACCCGGTACACCCGTTTTATGTTCAACAGCGTTGTCCGTCCGCGCCATTTCACCGCTGCGTTGTCTTGAGCGCTGTCTGGTTTTCAGGTATCGTGTGTAAACATGTTGACTCTATTGCGGGATATTTCGTTTTCTTACGATTCAAGGCCGGTATTCTCACAACTGTCCATTACGTTTGGACAGGAATGGACCGCGTTAATCGGGCCGAACGGAAGCGGCAAGTCCACGCTGCTCAAACTGATTTCAGGCGAGCTTACCGCGGACAGCGGTACTATCTCCGCTCCAAAGGCGCGGGTTTGCCGTCAGGATATGGAGACGGCGCCGGAATGTTTCTCGGATACTGACATTCTGAATAACCCTGAGTTTTTCTCAATGTCGGCAAGACTGGAAATCGGCGATGACTGGGCGGACCGCTGGGACACGTTAAGCGGAGGCGAGAAAAAGCGTTGCGTCATAGCCGATACACTGATCCGCAAGCCCGAAGCGCTGATTTTAGACGAACCGGCAAACCATATCGACGGGTATACCATGGATTTGTTGTCCCGCGAACTTTCCCGCTTTGAGGGCGCCGGTATCATCGTGTCTCATAACATGGAGTTTCTGGATAAACTGTGTACCGCCACCGTGATTTTAGAGCCCGCGGAGCGTGGAAGCGATGCGGGAAGCCGCGCCGTTTTGATTGCGGCGCGCCCTGAATCGGCGCTTGCCGCCCTTGAAAAAGAGCA
>JAITBG010000206.1 GCA_031283725.1 Treponema sp.
CGGCGGTTGACCAACTGCTCCAAACGGCGCAAAGATACTGACCGGTAAACCCCATGGTCAGAATTTGAACGTGAGATTTTCCGGGGGTTCGGTCAGTTTTTTACGTGAGACTTCACGGAGCCAAAAAAAATGCCGATACTATAGTAGCCCTATGAGTAAGCAGATCAATTTTGAAGATAATATCTTCATCCTCAATACCAGGATACGGATGATTCGGGATTTACTCATCCTTGATGCGGACCCGGATATTTTTTTGGATAAAACCCTGACCGACGTGGATTTTATTAACGCCGCCCTGGGGGTGCTTCTACGGAATCTCATAGAAAATACCCATCTCATAGAACGGAACGGGCAATTTTATAATCTCCATGAGACGGAACAGCAATTTCTGGGGGCCCTTTGGGATTTTGCCAACGGACCGGGTACCGTGTCGGTTACCCCCTATCCGGTACTTCAAGATAAGATTGCCCTGATACGGGAACAGGCCCTGGAACGGCAAAAAACCATTGAGCGGTACATCAGCACCGAAGAAACCCCTTCCTCGGAGCCCGCGGTAAGTCCCGATGAGCTTAACGAATTGCTACGGGACTTTTAAGGCGCCATGAGAATTACCGGCGGTATCCTAAAGGGACGGCAAATAGAGGTTCCCGGCGGGGTTATCCGCCCCGCCATGGACCGTATGCGGGAATCGGTTTTTGGCGCCCTGGGGGATCTTACGGGGCAATCCTTTCTTGACATGTTTTCAGGGTCCGGCATTATTGCCCTGGAAGCAGCTTCCCGGGGCGCATATCCGATAGAGGCGGTGGAACTAGATACCCTTAAACGGAAAACCATTATTCAAAATGTTTCCATATCCTCCGTACGGATACAATGCCGGTTTATGGCGGCGGAACTCTATGTTCAACGCGCTAAGAAGCAATTTGATATTATCTTTTGTGATCCCCCCTTCCCCTATAAATTTAAATGGGAGTTGATGGCCTCTATTGCAGCTTCCCCCCTAATGGGACAAGGTTCCCGGCTTCTTATCCACCGGCCCCGGCAGAATTTCTTCGATTCACCTCCCGAAGGACTTACAATTGAAGATTCCAGGACCTACGGGCGGTCGGTAGTGGATTTTTTTAAAAAAATTTAGTTGTTTTTTTCGGAAAAATGATGAATAATATTACTTAATTAGTATATTATAATAATTAGGGAAATAATGGATTGTAAAAAAGTGTTTGAACGGTTTGAGGATCAGAACGGTTTTATAAAAACTATTGCAAGGCCCGTTATTGACATAAGCCAGAAGGCTGCGCTTAATCGTAAAGGTAACGTTTTGTATAACTCCGGGGATATTGAAGGGGCCAAGAGGATTTTTCTTACCACCGGTTATTCCGATGGTCTGGCAAGGATCGGAGATTATTATAAATCCCAGGGCAGGGAATTGGATGCCTTGCGTATGTATTGGATAGCCCCGGATAAAACCAAGGCTGAACCGATTATCATACGCTTATCCGCCCTGATTCAAAAAATAATACACGAAGAAGAGGACTGCTTTGATGTGTGAAGAATGTAAACAAATTCCATTAGTTGTCCTTGATGAAGAAAATCGGGAAGCTTCGGAAATTTCGGAACTATCAAAAAAGGGCTATCAGTTTTTGAAGGAAAATAAAATTACCGAAGCTATGGATTGTTTTAAGAAGATCCTTTTAACGGATGAAAGTAACAACTATGCTTTGGTTGGCATGGGGGACGCGTCCCGGAAGCGGAGTTCCTTTTGGGACGCGGTGGAATACTATCGGCGCTGTCTTTCCCATCATCCGGGGAATAACTATGCTCTTTTCGGACTGGCGGATTGTTATAAAGCCCTGCATCAGTATCACAAGGCAATAGAAATCTGGGAGCAGTATCTCCTCCACGATGATAAAAATATCACCGTCCTAACCCGGGTGGCCGATGCCTACCGGAAGGTCCGTGATTTCAAACATTCCAAGGCAGTATACCTCCGTGTTTTAGAAATGGAGGAGCAGAATCCCTACGCCATCATCGGACTGGGACACTTGCACTACGATTTTAAGGAATACCGGGACGCTTTGTTTTACTGGGAAAAGATGCTGGAACACAACAAAGAAGGGGCGGATATCCGGGTCCTTACTTCCATCGGGAACTGCCACCGAAAACTCAAGACCTTTGAAAAAGGTATCCCCTACTTTGAGAAAGCCCTGCAGCGGGACCCCTGCAATTTTTATGCCCTCTTCGGGTTGGCGGATTGTTACCGGGGCTTGAATCAACAGCACCGGTCCCTGGAATACTGGAACCGCATCCTGCAACAGGACCCCCGGAATAAGGTGATTCTGACCCGGGCGGGGGACGCTTACCGGAACCTCAACAATTATGAACAGTCCATGGATTATTATCATCAGGCCCTAAATATAGAATTCGACACCTATGCGGTATTAGGACTCGCGGTGGTGGCAAAAGTGCAGGGTAAGCACGATGAAGCCATAGAATCTCTGCGGCGGCTCATACAGCAGGACCCGAAAAACTACCGTTTCTACATTGAAATCGCCGATTGCTGGGTTAAAAAGGGCGATAAAAATAAGGCCATAGAATTTCTGGGGGAATTCCAAAAACTCGGCATACGGAATACGAATGTTACGGAGTTTATGGAGAAACTCTGTTCCTGATGGCAATACTATCGGGACTATCAGTGGATAATTTGACAGAGATATTGGAGGGGCAGCCTTCTTTCCGGGCCGCCCAGATCTTCAAGTGGATAGCCCGGGGCGCCTTTTCTTTCAACGATATGTCCGATCTTTCCCGGGAACTGCGGGATGAACTTGCCGCCCGGCATAACCTCTACGGCAGCAGTATTGCTGACAGGCTTGAGGACCCCGACGGGACGATAAAACTTAAGATGCGTCTGACCGACGGGGCGATGATTGAGGCGGTGCTCCTCATTGACGGCGAGGGCCGGAAAACAGCCTGTATCTCCACCCAGGCGGGTTGTCCCGCGGGCTGCATATTCTGCAAAACCGGGTCCTTAGGCTTTCTCCGCAGCCTTGAGGCCCATGAAATAGTGGAACAGTTTCTCCATATCCGTTCGGCGGCCCCAACTATTTCAAACATAGTCATCATGGGCATGGGGGAACCCCTCCTTAACCGGGGGGAACTTCGCAAGGCCCTGGGGATTATCACCGATGAAAGAGGCTTGGGACTTTCAAAACGGCGGATAACCCTTTCCACCAGCGGCATTGTGGAGGGTATCCGGGAACTAGCCGAAATAGGGCCTGATATACGCCTTGCGGTGTCCCTAACCACGGCGGATCCGGAGCTGCGAAAACAGCTTATGCCCATAGGGCGATCCAACCCGTTACCGGATCTAAAGGAAGCCCTTCAATACTATCAGAAGAAGCGGGGTCGCCGGATAACCCTGGAAATGGTGCTCCTGGGCGGAATTAATACCCGGGATGAGGATATCGAGGGCATAATCCGCTTTAACCGGGGCCTGGACGCGGCGGTGAACCTTATCCCCTGGAATCCCGTTGAAGGGATGGCATTTCAAGGCAAAGCTCTGCGGGAACCTACGGGCGCGGAAATCGCCCGGTTTGCCCGGGAACTTAAGCGGCGGGGGATAACGGTAACCCGGCGTTGGCGGAAGGGCCGTTCAGTCTCCGGCGCCTGCGGCCAACTAGGCGAATTGCCATTGTCTCAGTTTAACCGCCAAACACACTGACTATACCCGTACAAGAGCTCTCCAAACCATTTAGAGAAGTCTCCAAATCATTTGGAGAAGTCTCCAAATCATTTAGAGAAGTCTCCAAATCATTTAGAGAAGCCTCCAAATCATTTGGAGAAGTCTTTAAATCACTTAAAGACTTCTCCAAACTATCACGGGAACGCGCCCAATCATCAAAAGAAGGCTTGCCTGAAGCTCTCCGGGGCTTTTAACGGTTATTTTCGGAGGATACGCATGGCAGCCGATTATCTCAAAAAGCGGAACGCGGATTTTGATACCCGGTTCAGCGTTATGTACCGGTACGTGTCCTAAAAATGCGCGGGTGCATCCCCGGCGCGGGCGCACATCCTGGAGAATGACTTAAACTCCGGGGAGAAACTTCATATTGCGGCTGCCCTGCATTATGGGGACGCCGCTCTTGTCAAATTACCAAGCGCCCTTTATAGTAATTGTAGAGAAGCGGAGGCCATAATCGTGAATGAATTTGTCATTACAGCTACCCGGTCAATGCAGAAATACGCTGCCCGGGTAGTTGCGGATCTGACAAAGTTTCCCAGCTTTACCGCTCAGGCAGATTCCATTGACGGAGTTGAGGCGCTGAAAATCGACCGTTTTGCCGACGGCGAAATGGAAGTGGCGGTTAAGGAGTCCCTGCGGGGAAAAGACGCTATCCTCTTTACCAGTTGTGCCAGAAATGAAGCGGGTATCAGCGTTGAAGAGGCAAAGATTGAACTGTACCAGACATTGGATGCCCTGAAACGTTCCCAGGTGGAACGGATTATCGTCTTTGAACCCTTCGTTTCCTGCTCCCGTTCCGACAGGACCACCCGCCGAAGCTCCGTAGGGCTCTGGGTACACTTCAAGATTCTTGCAACCATGGGAACCAGCCATATAGTTACCTACCAGCTTCATTCGGATAAGTCCAAGTCCATGCTGGACCCTACAATCTGTCTTATCGACGATATACCCGCCTTGACCCTCCTTAAAAAGTACCTCTGCGATACCTATATCCGGGATCTATCGACCTTGGAGAAAGAGGTGCGCCCTAACTGGGCCTTCTGTTCGGTGGATGCCGGGGGTGAAAAACTGACCAGACAGTTTGCCAACGCCTTTATGGCTCCCCTGGTGGTAGCCCATAAACAGCGTGATTATTCAAAGTCCAATACCATAGAGTCAATTAATATCCTTTCAGCGGAACCTATCGCGGGAAAAGTACTCTGGATAGTGGACGATATGATTGATACCGCCGGTTCCGTGACCAGCCTAATCCTGGCTCTGGCGCCCTTTAACCCGGCGGAAATCAATGTCATCTCCACCCATGCCCTGTTCTCACCGCCCGCGGGGGAACGGCTCTCCCGGCTTTCCGCCGAGGGACTCCTCAAACACATCATCGTTACCGATACGGTACATTGCGCGGGTAATGAAATCCTGAAAATCCCCAACCTGGAAGTGGTACCCTCCGCCGGCCTTTCCGCCAAGGTGGTCCGAACCATCGTTACCAATAGTTCTGTGAGCAAGCTGATGCAGCCTTTTAACGCGGAAGTCTATTTTAAGAAACCCTACTTATTTAACCAGAACCTCTAAAAGGCGGCTTGGTGGAGGGCGATTCCTTCCAGGCGGATGCCGTCTTCTCCGGCCGCGGTGGAGATCGGAATTACACGGCCCAGGACTTCAAGGGGGCGTTCAAGGTTTACAGGGACAGAAAAGTCGAAGGCCACCTGAACGATACCTTCCAGGGTACTGCGGGTGTCATAACCTACCAGAAAATCGAATGTGGTACTGCTTTCCCCTTCATTAAGATTCGTAGCCATACCACGCCAGATAACGTAACATTCCCGGTATAACAGGGGGTCCCGGTTGACCTCCGAGTAGGGGAAACGATCCTTAAGGGTATCGAACCCGGGGACATCCATGTAGGAGATAAGGAGCCGGGCTTTGTTTTTAACCGGATCAGAAGCGTTGGATTCGATAAGCCGGTTCAGGGAAACCTTGGCGGCCTCATCCCGGTATTCGATAAAAAACTTGCGGGCAGTTTCGTAGATATCTAAAACCTGGTTTCGGGTTAAGATGTACCGGAAAGTCCCGCCGGTTTGGACCGGCGTTTCCCTGTCCTCCTGTTCCAGAGCTATGCCCGCAAGCCCTCCCCGTTCCGACGGAGTAAACTTGCTCAGGGGAATCACCCCCAATTTAACCAAAATACCCCCGGCAAAGGCTAAAACCAGGAGGCCCCCAATAAAGGGAAAGAGAAACCGGCCGACAGTAAAGGGCAGGGTCAGGATGGGCGGGAAAAGCCCGGGCGCCTTCCCCGAATCTATCCAACCCTGAATCCCGTCGGCGCCGCTGTTTTTCCGCAGTACCAGCAGGGCTTTCTTGGCAATCCGGTTCCGGGGTTCCAAATCCAGCACTTCCAGGTATAGATCTACCGCTTTCCCCGTATCCCCACGGTGAAGGTAATACACCGCCATCCCCAGCAATACCGAAGGTTCCAGCATCTTGATTTCCCGGGCCCGCTTAAAATAGGTAAAGGCCCCTCCCAAATCGCCGACCCGCAGACAGGCGCTCCCCAATATATAGTAATAGTTAAAGGAATCGTGATACCGGACTACCTCGGGTTGAAGCATATTTATCACATCCCCGTATTTTTTCCTCCCCAATAAGCGGACAGCTTTAGTTAAAACCGGATCGAGTCTCATCCTATCTTAAGCCCTTTAAGCGCCCCACCAAGGCTTCCTTGTCCGGGGCGGCGAAGAACGCCGACCCGGCGACCATGATATCCACCCCCGCTTCCCGGGCAGAAGATGCGGTAGACTCGTTTATGCCTCCGTCCACAGAGATAAGGAAATCTCCCCTCCCCTCCTTTCGAAGCCTACCCAGGTCCCGAACCTTCTCAAGACATTCCGTAATAATAGGCTGACCCCCGTAACCGGGATTGACGGTCATAACCAGGATAAGATCAACAAAGGGAAGCAGGGGTTCTATGAAGGATACCGGCGTGGAAGGAACCATGCTTATCCCGGCCTTTTTACCCTTCCCGTGAATAGCCTGAACTATCCGGTGGGAGTGGATCGCCGCCTCAACGTGGAAAGTGATATAATCCGCCCCGACCTGGGCAAAGAGGTCGATAAAGTTGAAGGGATTTTGCACCATCAAATGAACATCAAATAGCAGGGAGGAATGGGGGCGAAGATCCTCCACCATTTTGGGACCAAAGGAGATACCGGGGACAAAGCAGCCATCCATCACATCAAAATGGACCCACTCCGCCCCGGAGGATCCTATAAGAGCCACCTCGCCGGCCATAGAAGAAAAATCCGCTGAAAGCACCGAAGGCGCAATTATGGGTATCCGCATATTATTATTGATGATACCGACGCAGCCCCCCCTTGTAAAGAACTGTATAAATGGTATAATAAAAAAGATATTTTTACCGGAATGTCGTTTATTATTCAAGCCATGAGCGAAGAACAATCTGTACAGAGGCTCATTCAGAAGGCCTATGAAAACCTGAAAACCTCTGACGCCGGGTCGGCCATAATGGCATTGGAAGAAGCGCTTAAGATAGATTTTGAGAACCCGGAGGTAGTGTACGCCCTAAAGTGCATCCAATGGTGGCTTGACCGGATTAGGAGCGTCGAGGACATTGTCCAGGGCTATGGTCGTCTAAAGCAAAGCGATACCTATGCCAGGGGAGAGTTTATCCTTTCCCAATGGGACGCTTTTTATGACTTCCTGGATCGTATTGGTGTCGGGGAAATCTCCGAATATGACCCCTGCCGCTATGCGGTTAAACGGTTTGTGTTTTCCACCGCCCTGCAGTCCTTCGAGGATATCCTAGGGGATGGAATTAACCAGCACGACCCGGGACTGCTGTTGCAGGTGGGCCGTTGTTACAAGGGGGTGGGAAATTACGAGGAAGCCCTGAAATATCTGGAACAGGCGGTCCGGTTTAAACGGGAGGATGGAGAAGCGTTGTCCCACCTGGCGGATGTAAATGCCCTGATGGAGGAGGCCCGGAGCGCCAAAGCGCTGTTTCGGGAGGCTTTTTTTGTGGATGCACAAAGTGTTGACATCCGATCCATGGAATCGGAGATGATCCTGCGGCTTCGGGATCTGGTAAAAGCCCAGGGGTATACGGGTAAGGAGCTTTTGGAATGGATACCTATTTATGGGTGCCTGTACGGAATATTTTCGGTTAAGCGTGAGCTGAAGCAGGTTGAATTAGGCCGTTTGAAACAATCCATTTTTACCTTGGAAAACGCCGTCAGAGGCAGACCGGAAGATATGGACCTCCTTGTTCCCCGGCTGATTAACCGGTATTTTTGGTTAATCGACTATTATGAAAATGTTCAGGAGGATCCCGCCTTGATAGAGGAGACCCTGTTGAAGATAAAGATTAGAGATCCCGCCGTATACGAACGGTATATGGGTTAGTTTTAATGCATGGAGTTACGAGATGCCTGAAGCTCTTTTGAAAAATGTCCAGGAAATGCTCAACGAGGAAAAGTGGACCAGAGCCACCATCAGCAATTATTCTACCAACCAGTTTAAAGAGCTGGATATCCTCTTAAAAGAAGCCCGTGACGCACGAGCCTATGATGAATTAAAGCAGCTCTGTGACGAACACCTGGTTCATACCAAGAACAGCATCATTGCCCTCTATCTTTCGGGGATGATCGCCCTTTCCCGGCAGCTTATTGACGATTCTGCCATGGTCAACTTGGCTACTATTTTTGTGGACAACCACAAGTGGAGTATCGTAAAGTACCTTTGCGAACGGATACTAGATTACGGGGAATCGAAATTCGCCCTCCGCACCCTGGCGGAATGTTACAAAAACGATAATGAAGAGGCGTCCATATACGACATTTGGGAACGGCTGGTCAAGGTAGACTATGAAGAGGCAGATCTGGCAAAAGCCCTGGGGGAATACTACGAGAAACAGGCAAAAATAGAAGAGGCGGTGGACTACTACAAGAAGGCCCTGCACCGGTATATCAACAAGGCACTCTTTACCAATGTCCGGGAAATTTGGGCAAAGCTAATCGAATACAATAAAGATGATATCGATTTTTTCCTCCATGTCCAGAAGAAGATCGCCAAGAATATCAACAAAGACAAGGCGGTGCTTCTGCTTAACGATGTATACATTTACTGTAAGGAGAAAAGCGACATTGATACCGCCATCAATATCTGTAAGATTATTTTACAGTACGATGAGCGGGACGAACCGGCTCGGAAGGAAATTACCGAGTGTTTCAGACTGAAGTATGCGGGGCACAGTCAACTGGAAGAGTATATCAGAATATCCAACCTTACCCAGAAGTACCGCAACGTCCACGAGGCCATCACGGATTTTGAAAAACACATAGCCTTTGACAAGGGGAATTTCGTATTCCACCGAACCTGGGGTATAGGGCGGATCGCCGAAGTGAAGGGTGATAAAATCATCATTGACTTTGCCAAAAAGCGGGATCATTCCATGGATCTGAAAATGGCGGTAAACGCCCTGCAAACCATATCGAAAAACCATATTTGGGTTCTCAAGGCAACCCAGAAAAAAGAAAAACTCCATGACCGGGTAAAAGAAGATCCTGTCTGGGCTTTAAAAACAGTTATCCGCAGCTTTAATAACACTTGTGATATCAAGCACATGAAAGCGGAGTTGGTGCCCAGCATCCTTTCTTCCGGAGAGTGGACCACCTGGAGCGGCAAAGCCCGGGAGGTCCTCAAGGTTGATCCCAGCTTTGGCGTAAGTCCGGATAACATCGACATCTTTACGGTTCGGGACAGGCCCATCAGTATAGAAGAAAAGCTTTACAACGAATTTAAGGCGGAACGGAATTTCTTCGAGCGCGTTGTCACCATCCGGAGCTATGTTTCCCAGAAGGATGTAGAACTGGATTCGGAATATTTTACCGAAATGTTTGCTTACTTCTCGGCATACCTCCGTACAAAAGGGCAGATCACAGAATACGTAGTAGCATCCTATCTCCTGGTGAAGGATCTGGTAGTCCGCTATCCCCACTTAGGAGCCGGACTCTCCTTGAACTTTATCGAGATATTTGAGAGCATTGAAGATGTGGCGTCCCTGTTCTTGAGTCTCAAAGACGCCAAATTAAAGGAAGAATTTCTCCATCATATTCAACTCTTCGTTCCCGACTGGCCTGAGATTTATGTTAAACTCTTCCCGTTTGCCCTCTCTGCGTCCATTATTGCCAGTTTGAAAAAGGAAGGGTACGAGGACAAACTTATTGCCATGACTCAGTATTGTTTCGAAAATTACCGGGATCATCGTGAAATCCGTGACGCGGTGATATGGATTTTAAAAAATCTTGAAGATGAAAGCTGGTTTAAAAAAACCGGCCTTACCATGGAACGAAAACTCATTGTTCTTATCCATATCCTCAATATTACCTATAGAGAAATTGAAAATCACCGGGATACCACGGAAAACAGAAAGATTAACAAGCAGGTCTATGCTCTGCTTTTTAAGGGCAATGTATTAAACATCTTTATTGACGATGCTGACCCGGATACCATTACCCGTATCTATACCCTTATCGAGGATGTAAAGGATCTTGACCCCGCCGATAAGCTGAATTTACGAAACAGGATACTCCAGAAACATCCCGCCTTCAAATTCATCGGGGATACTGAAAAGACGATTGTTTCCCGGGGGCTTCTGGTTACCATGTCCAAGTTTGAAGAAAAGCAACGGGAGCTGGCCCATATTATGGATGTGGAAGTCCCCCTCAACTCAAAGGAAATTGGGTATGCTCTTTCCCTGGGCGATCTGCGTGAAAACGCTGAATACAAGGCCGCCAAGGAAAAGCAGGATCTCCTCAACTCTGCCGCAGCCAAGCTTAAAGATGAAATTGAACGGGCCCAGCTTTTCGATCCAAGCACGATAAATCTAAACCGCGCCTCCTTTGGGACCAAGGTGCTGCTCACCAACGAGTCAACCGGCGAAAATGAGGAATACACCATCCTGGGGCCCTGGGAATCCGATCCGGATAACCGGATCATCTCCTATCTGTCCCCCCTGGGCGGCGCTATTTTGAATAAAAAAGTTGGAGAAAAATTCAGTTTCTCCATAAATGACGAGAAAGTTTCATACGCGGTTAAGGAAATCACAGCGGTTTCGTTTTAAGAGCTGCGGTCAATAACTTTATCTAAAACGTAATCTCTCTACGACGCAGTCAGTATGTAGGGATATCTCAAAACCGCAGCGATTCACATCAGCCATCTCTGGGGAAAAAGAATTATAACCCCAACTGATCCACAACAAGCTTTGACTTACGGGAGAGGCTGCCGTTTTTTTCATCCGTCAGTTCCCGCACCTGCTCTGCGAGGGATAGAAATTGGTTGTTTAGCACCATGTCCAGGGCATAGGATTTCTCCACCACCCCGCCGGAAAAGAAAAAACGCTTGGCCAGATCTTCCAATACCGGAGTCTTGGCCGGCCCTAGAACCCGGAGGAAGCCGTTGTATAGCGGAGTCTGGTTTTTCCGCTTCGCCTCGTCAAGCTCTGCTATCACCTTTGCAGCGTAGGTATCGGCATTGTTCTGAAGAAGCATCTCCGCCGCCAAAAGCCTAACCCGGTCGGCGTTTTTCCGTTCCGTAAAAAGGGGAAATAAAATATCCAGGCTTTCCCGGTTCCCGATGGCGCCCAAGGCTTTGATGGCTTCGTCCTTAACCGCGGGAACATCGTCCCGCTCAGCGCGATAACGGAGATAGGGAACCGCTTCCGCGAGCCGCCTATCCCTGGCAGCCTGGGCCGCGGCCATACGGGTCTTGTAGTAGGAATCCCGGAAGGCTTCCAGGATGGCGTTATCAACATCCGGGCCGGAGAATGGGCCCAGGGCGGCCACCGCAGAGGAGCGCACATTCGGGTCTGCGGATTCCACAGACAGAAGAACTGCGTTAAGGCCGCCCTTATCGCCAATTTTTGCCAGGGAGTCCAAGGCAGACATACGAAGTACCGCCCGTTCATCGTTGTTTTCCGCAATTTCCCGAAGCAGGGATACCCCCGCTGGGGATCCCACATCGCCAAGGGCAATGATGACCTCCCGGCGGTTTTCATCCCCTGGGCTGCGGTTATTATAAAAGTCGATCAAATATTCCGCCACCGTAGCGGCATTTTCCTGCAATTTGCGTTTTTCCCGGGCATCCAGTTGAAGCGGCTGCGGTGGCGGTTCAGAACTATCCGCAAAGCTGTCTTCCTCCGGACCTAGGGCCACGGTTTCGCCCGGTTTAAATTCCGGACCGGTTTCCGTCAGCGATTCAGTATCAGCAATATCACTGTCATCAGTATTATTGCTGTCGGTATCACTGTTGATTTCCGGATTTCCCGCAGGCATGCTTCCGCCAATAAGCCCCAGGGCCTTTATACAGGCGCTTATAAAATGTTGTTCCTCCGTGTCAAGCAGTTCCCGGATATAAGGAACAGCGGAGATAAATTTTATCTTTCCTAAATAGTCAAGGGCTGCCAACACCGTTTCATTGGCCTCGTCGTCCCGCTCCTCAATAGCCCGGAGAGCCCGCTCCTCAAGCCCCGCCTTGTTCCGATCCCCAAAAAAGGAAAAAACGCCGGAAAGGATATTCCGGTTCTTGGTATTTTTCGCAACCGTGATCAACTCCGTATCCAAGGCATCGGTGTTTTCGGTTTTCAGGCTCTGAATCAGGGCGGCAATTTCCGTTTCCGTGCCGTAGCGGATAGTGTCAAGCCGCCCGGTATCTTCCATGGCAGGATCGGCCACCGGCGGCTCCTGAGAAAAAACCGGGAATAAAATGATGGCTAGTAAAGCTACGGCTGAAATTTTTCTCACCGCTGGCCTCCTGAATATTCCTTAAGAAAATTTTTCTTGAATGACAGGAACCTGTTCTCCTCAACAGCCCTGCGGGTGTCCTTAACCAAATTATGGAGAAAATAGAGATTGTGATACGAGGCCAGCATAGAACAGAGTATCTCCTGGGTTTTAAAAAGATGACGCATATAGGCGCGGCTGTATTGGCGGCACACTTTGCAGCCGCACAGGGGATCCAGGGGACCGAAGTCTGTCTCCCGGTCCGCCCGTTTGATGGAAATATCCCCGGCGTGGGTAAAAACCCGTCCGGTCCGTCCGGTCCTGGTGGGGAGCACACAATCAAACATATCTATACCGTGCTCAACGGCGGCCAAGATATATTGGGGGGTTCCTATGCCCATGACATACCGGGGCTTCTCCCAGGGCAGAAGGGCGGCGGTATACGCTAAATATTCCAAAAAAACTTCTTCCTCCTCACCCACGGATAATCCCCCTATGGCGATTCCCGGGGTATTCGCATCTATGGCCCGGGCGGCGCTTTGTTCCCTGAGATCTTTATAAAAATTCCCCTGTACTATGGCAAATAACGTACCCCTGTACCCATTATCGGCTTTTTCTTCCCAGGTCTTCTTAGCCCGTTTAAGCCATTCGGTGGTGATAGAAAGCGCTTCAAGGGACTCCCTGTAGGATACGCCCCA
Source organism: Treponema sp. (assembly GCA_031283725.1). Classification (GTDB taxonomy): domain Bacteria; phylum Spirochaetota; class Spirochaetia; order Treponematales; family Breznakiellaceae; genus Termitinema. Next base: position 13,224 of record JAITBG010000206.1, read on the forward strand.
ACTGGTACAAACATCAAGCTGCATCTGAATATCGCTTCCTAAAATCGCCTGGATATCAACCACCCCCTCGGGGGTAAGGCGGCGGGAAGAACCGTCAAGATGAGAGCGGAATTCTACACCCCCATCCAGGATCTTCCTGAAAGAGGCCAGGGAAAAAACCTGAAACCCTCCGGAATCGGTAAGGATATTCCGGGGCCAGCTCATAAAAGAATGCAGCCCCCCGGCGGCGGAAATAACACCCACCCCCGGCCTGAGGTAGAGATGATAGGTATTGGAAAGAATTATCTCAAAGCCAATAGACTCAAGATCATCCCGGGTTATGGCCTTAACGGTCCCGTTTGTTCCCACAGGCATAAAACATGGGGTACTCACCTCTCCATGGGGTAAAACCAGGGTCCCGGTCCGGGCGGAACAAGAAGGGTCCCTATGGCGTATTGAAAAAAAACTTTCCAAATTTTTCCCCTAAGTTTTGGCATTCCGCAGAAGCAATATCCCCAGGACGATAAAGACAAAAATCGGAAACCATGCGCCCATAAGGGGGGGGATATACCCCAGCCTGGCCATCATCATGCTGATCATTTCAGAAATATAAAAGATCACCGCCGCAATGAGGCTTGCCAGAAGACTCATGAGGAGAATATTTTTCCTGAACCTGCCCCCCATGGAAATTGACAAAATCATTACCACCAAGGATACTGTGGAAAAAGAATACCGGTGATAATATTCCGCCAGGGCGCCCACAAAGGGAAGTCCCGCGGAGCGGAGATCCCGCACCAGAAAGCCCGCTTCCCGTACAGGCAGATCCTCCGCAGCCACAGCGTTCCGCCTGAAGGTATCCGGGTGCTCCCGGTATATGTCAGTGTCCTCAGCAGGCCGCACCCGGAGTAAACCGTCCTCCCACTGATAAATTAAAGCGTTGGTCAGCTGCCAATATTCACCGGTCCATTTCGCCTGGGGAGCACGGATTAGGGAAATAAACGATCCGTCTTCGGTCTGTTCAACTATGCTCAGGCCATTCAAGATATTATTAACATGATCGTAATAATCCACCGAATATATCACCTCGCCGTTTCTGGCCTTGATGACAATATCAGAATTACTCTCTGTTCTCTGCTGATGTAAATAGAGCCGGGCAAGATCGTTCTTAACTCTGAACGTGGGAACCACCACCCGGTCTTCAAAGAAAAAAGCAAATATCGAAGCCAGGAGTCCCACCACAACCAGAGAAACGGAAAAACGCCAAAAAGGAATCCCCGACGAAAATACAGAAGTAAGTTCATTTCTTGCATACATATCTCCCAGGGTATAGGCAGCGGCAAAAAGCAGGGATATGGGCATGGCGTAGGAAAAACTTTTTGGAAGATAATAAAAACAAACCCGGAGAATTTCCTTAAGGGGTACTTCGTAGTTAAGGTACCGCCACAGGTTCGCAAAGAGATCTATCAGCGAAAGGAGCATCACAAACATTGTTACGGCTACACAAAAAACGGGGAAAAATTGACGCAGGAGATACCGGTCAAGGATCATCGCCGTATCCTTACGATACCCATGATTACCCCGATGCTTAGGGCGAGGATATTGGGAAGCCACATAGACCAAAATGGGGAATACCCCAGGCGCATACCCATGGTTTGACCGCCCAAAAGAAGGGCCCAATAGACAACCGCGATTAAGAGACCGAAGATAAAGCCCACGGTTTGGCCGCTTTTTTTTGCCAAAAGACCCAGGGATACCGCAAGGAACACAAACGAAAGGGCCCCAAAGGGAATGGAAAATTTCTTGTAATATTCAAGCCGGTAGATAAGCAGGCTCCGGTCATTTTTCAGCGCCTCCGCGGCTTCGGCTTCCCTCAAAAAATTAAGAGCATAATTGGTACGGCGGTTCCATTCAGCGTCCCCCGGGCCTTTACGCATAGCCGATTCCAGGGACAGCGCATGGTTAAGGGCTTTGTTATACCGCTGATCCAGCCGGAGCCTGAGATTTTCTTCCTTGCTTTTAATTTCCCTCCACACATCAAGGGAACTCATCTCCCGGGGACCTATGGAAGATACCGCTTGAATAAGATCTTCCTGGGGAACCCAGTAGCGCAGGAAGCCTGAAGAGCCATAATCATAATCCCGCCGGGATACTTCCTTTGATGATTGTATAAAAGCGTCTTCTAAATCCAGGCTTAAGCCTTGCTTGCCTTCGTCCTTCAGCTCCGCAGTCCGGGCCATGATTACCCGCCGTTCACCGTCGCCGGTTTTGTCAAGGATAAGCACATCACTGATGGCGTTTCCCATGACATCCCCGGTAATAACCACCGTATCCTTAAAGCGCTTGACCGAGTTTGCCTCCAGCTCCAACGCCGGGGTGGAAACCAGAATACGCCGGTAGAGCCGGGAAAACTGCACTGTCCCCAAAGGAAGAAGCACATCGTTGGCAAAAAAAGACAAAAGCGATATTAAGAGACCCACTACAATAGCGGGAAGAAAAATATTCCTGTAGGAAAGACCCGAAGAAAGGAGCACCAATACTTCGTTATCGGAACTGAGCCGGCCTATGGTCATCAGGGTTCCTACCAAGGACGCAAAAGGCGCCGCCATGGCGATTATGGATGGGAGCGAGAAGAGGATCAATAGAGCAACCTGATCAAATGGAACCCGTTTAGTTAATATCTCCTGGGCCATGAGTAAAAGCTGGTTCACAAAAAAAATAAAAAAGAAAAAAAGAAAGGATACAAGAAATGAGAACAGTGTTTCTGATACGATATAAAAAAATATTGTGCGGGACAGGGAACGCTCACTTTCCATGACAGTGCTTATCATATTCCTGTGGATCCGAAGCCTCCTTCTCCGCGTTCCGTTTCCGACAGGGAATCGGTTTCCACTATTTGAGCCCTGATCACCGGGGCGACAACGAACTGGGCGATCCGGTCGCCGTCGTGTACCGTAAAGGGTTCCTGCCCCAGATTAACCAGGATAATTCCCAGTTCCCCCCGGTAATCCGCGTCAATGGTCCCCGGCGAATTCAGCACCGTAACACCGGACCGGGCGGCAAGTCCTGAACGGGGCCTGACCTGCCCTTCATACCCCGGGGGAATTTCCAGGACCAGAGCGGTGGGAATATGAGCGCGGCCCAGGGGCGGGATCACCACAGGCTCGGCAATCCTTGCCCTGATATCCGCTCCCGCGGCGCCCTTGGTTTCATAGGCCGGAATAAAAGCGCTGCTTTCCTTTTTCAGGACCCGTACCACAGGAGCGGCCCCAGGACCATTCATCCTAGTAGTGGCGGGGCCGGTCATTACGGCGGCCATCCCCGCGGCTGTCGCTGCGTCCGCCACTGGGAGCGCCGTCGGGATCGATGGCGTCGATATAGGAAAGGTTGAGCCGCCCCATCTTATCAACCTCAAGCAGCTTAACCGGTATCTCCTGACCTTCCTTTACAACATCGGTCACCAGGTTGATCCGCTCGCGGGAAAGTTTGGAAATATGTACCAAACCTTCTTTACCCGGGAGTATTTCCACAAAGGCGCCGAAGTCCATGATCCGCTTTACAACACCGTTGTACACCCGGCCCACCTCGGGGTCCGCCACAATGCCGGTCACCGCCAGCTTAGCGTCCTCGGCGTCCTTGGCGTTCTTCCCGTAAATCGTTACGGTGCCGTCGTTTTCGGTATTGATAGTAACGCTGTACTGCTCGCAGAGGGCCTTGACGTTCTTCCCTCCCGGACCGATAAGGGCGCCAATCTTGTCGATATCTATCTTCATGGTTACGATCTTGGGGGCGTATTCACTGATCTCCGCCACGGGCTTGTTAATAGTCTGGTTCATGATGTTAAGGATATGGAGCCTGCCCCGCTTGGCCTGGTCCAGAGCTTTCCGCATTACCTCGGGGCTGACCCCGGCGATCTTAATATCCATCTGGAACCCGGTGATCCCATCCTGGGTACCGGCAACCTTAAAGTCCATGTCCCCCAGGTGATCCTCATCCCCCAGGATGTCCGAAAGCACGGCGTAACGATCCCCGGGACCGCCCTTGCCTTCGGTGATGAGTCCCATGGCGATGCCCGCCACAGGCTTTTTCATGGGAACCCCGGCGTGGAGCATTGCTAGGGTGCCTCCACAAACCGAAGCCATGGAAGACGAACCGTTGGATTCCATGATCTCTGAAACCACCCGGATGGTATAGGGGAATTCCGCCTTGGAGGGCACCATTGCTTCCAGGGAACGGCGGGCCAAATTACCATGACCGATTTCCCGGCGGCCCGTACCCAGGCGGCCGGTTTCACCCACCGAATAGGGGGGGAAGTTGTAGTGGAGAAGGAAATTTTCCCGCTTATCCCCATCAATATCATCGAATATCTGCTCGTCAAAAACCGTACCCAGGGTGGTAACCACCAGGGCCTGGGTTTCACCCCGGGTAAAAAGGGCAGAACCGTGGGTCCGGGGCAATATCCCTACTTCGCAGGTAATGTCCCGTATATCCTCGGGGCCCCGGCCGTCCACCCGGATGCCCCTGTTAAGAATACCGGAACGAAGTATCTGGTACTGCATATCCTCAAAAAGCGCGTCGAAAAGCTTCTTCTGGTTTTCGTCTCCAAGCTGTTCTTTATACCGGGCGGCGATATCCGCCTTAACTTCATTGACCGCCATGTGCCGTTCCTGCTTGCCCTTGAGGAAGCATGCCGTTTCCAGCCGGGGATAAGCCGCGGAACGGATGGCATCACCGTGCTCCAAGGTGTAGGGCACTTCGGTAAGGGGAAGTTTTTCCTTTCCCGCAAGCTCCCGAAGCTTGTCCTGTAAATCGCAGAGTTCGGTGATCACCCCCTGGGCCTTTTCCAGAGCGGCGATCATCATATCCTCATCAACTTCCCTGGCGCCCCCTTCCACCATGGTGATACCTTCTTTGGTACCGGCAACCACGATTTCCAGTTTGGACTTTTCAATTTCCTCATAAGTGGGATTGACCATAAGCTGCCCGTCTACAGAGCAGATCCTGATCCCCGCCACAGGGCCGCCGAAGGGGATGTCCGAAATATGGACCGCCGCGGAAGCGGCGATGATCGCCAGGATATCCGGAGGGTTAACCTGATCCGTAGAAATGGTGGTAGGCACCACCTGGATTTCCCTGCCAAAGCGCTTATCGAAGAGAGGCCGCATGGGCCGATCGATGAGCCGGGAAACGAGAATTTCTTTGTCCTTGGGACGGCTCTCCCTTTTGATAAATCCCCCGGGTATCTTCCCAGCGGCGTAATACTTCTCGTTATAATCCACCGTGAGAGGGACATAATCCAACCTCTCCACCGCGTCGGAGGATGAACAAACCGTGGCGATTACCACGGAACCCGCATATTGGGCAAAAACAGCGCCGCCAGCCTGTTTTGCGATTTTACCGGTCTCAAGGACAAGTTCCTTGCCGGCAATTTGGTAGCTTACTCTTTGAACCATATACTCCTATCTTTCTTTTTTGTCTTATACCGGCGCAGAGTTTCTCTTACTATGAATTTTACGCAGCGCCGGGCTATTCGCACAACCGTAGCCTGGACTACTTACGGAGACCTAAGTCCTTGATCAAGGCCCGGTACTTCTCCAGATTGGTACGCTGAAAATACTTCAACATGCGCCGCCGTTTTCCGACAAGGATCAGTAAGCCCCGCTGGCTGGACTTATCCTTCTTGAATAGCTTACAATGCTCGGTAAGCTGGTTGATCCGCTCCGTGAGCAGGGCAATCTGAACTTCCGAAGTTCCGGTGTCTTTCTCGTTTTTACCGAACTTGTTTACAATGGAAGTTACATTTTCTTTCTTTAATGCCATTTATTTACACTCCTATTGGGAACTGTCTAAAAATTCAACGCGCAAAGCATTGAATGGTTTGGGAATAAAAACGCCCTTCCGATCTACGAAAATCTCCGTCTCTATCCCTTCCGGGGAATGCCCTTCGAAAAGTAATACCAGGTACCGGCCGGATGGCGGCATAATTCGGTTTTGGGCGGCCAAATCAAAATAAACACCGCCGGATCCGGGGGTAACGGATAGACCGGTAAAATCGATTTCGACCCTTCGACCGAGAAACGCCGCTGCCTCGACGAGGTTACCGGCGGATATCGCGGCGCGGATACGGCTTGAACTTATACGCTCACCCCCGGCCACAACGGACTCCACCACTTCCGTGGAGATCCCCGCCGCCCGGTTCATTTCTTTAATGAGCGCCGCATCAGTATCATGCCGGTAACCGCAACGAAAATTGCTGCCAATTACCAAATAACGCAGATAACCCCGATCTTTTAACAGATCGACGAATTCCTTGCCCTCTAGTTTACTGAATTTTTCAGAAAAGTCAATCATGACCGTAAGACCGATTCCCATCCGTTCAAATAAACGGAGTTTTTGGGCCGTCCCCATGACATCCCTTTCCTCAATTTCAGGCCGTAGGATGAATTTTGGGTTTCGTTTGAAGCTTATTACCACAGGGTATAGTCCGGATGAAAGCACCTTTTCCAGTAAAGCCTGGTGTCCCCGATGGATTCCGTCAAAGACCCCGATGGTCATGGCTGTACCGCCCCCGGCGATTTCACCGAGGCTGTCCCCGGCGGCAAATTCCGTCAAGTCAAGCACCCGCATGGACATACCCGTAGGACCAGCGGCTATTGCCAGCCCCCTGTTTTCTCACGATAAGCGCCACAAAGACGGGGCTGTTATTTGTAACGGAGTTTCCCCCAGAGAAAACCCCGGCGGTCATTGGATCATCTCCCGGGACTGAAGGCAGTGTGCTCAACAGCCTGTCCAGGGGCTTTCCCTGACGTATGCTTTTCGCGGCTGTGTCGTCTACGGTGATCCAGGGAATACCTAAGGCTTCGAATGTTTCCGGGCTGACGGGGCGTAGAGCCGCAGCCATATCCGGCGAATCCATAGGGACCGCGTCGGCGATATCAAACCCCGCTACCCTGTTCCGTACCAAAGCGGAAAGGTGAGCCCGGGAACCGGCAGCAAGGGCTATGTCCCGGGCTAAGGAACGGATGTAGGTTCCCTTGGAACAGTGTACGTACACCCAGGCATCGGGGGGATCGTAGGAACGGAGTTCCAGTTTATAGATTGAAACGGGCCGCTTCGCCATCTTCACTTCAACGCCGGCCCGGGCCAGCTCGTGGGCCCGCTTGCCGTCCAGGTGAATCGCCGAATAGGCCGGCGGTTCCTGCATAATATCGCCCTGGAACCGGGACAGCGCCGCCTCAAGGGCCTCCCGGCTGGGAGGACCCGCCCGGGCGATTGGCTCACCTTCGCTGTCCAGGGTATCGGTTTCCATGCCGAAACGGATCAGCCCCTGGTAGTGTTTATCGCAGCGATCAAACCAGGGGCTCAGTTTTAAAGCCCAGCCCGCCAATACTACCAGCAGGCCCGAGGCAAATTTGTCCAGGGTACCGGTATGCCCTACCCTTCGGCTTCCCAGGGCTTTTTTTACCCAGTTAAGGGAATCAAAGGAGGTATAGCCCGGGCTTTTATTGAGCAACAGGAGACCGGCGGTATTCTGCGGCGAAGTTCCCCGCGGGTCATTGCCCGTCATGTACAAGGCCTTCTATTTTTTGCACCAACTCAAACCCTTCCCGGATACCCTGGTCCTGGTGAAACCGGAGCCGGGGGGTTTGGCGTATGCGTATCATTTTCGCGAGCTGGGACTGGATGAAGCCGGCGGCGCTCTGCAAGCCCGCAATTCCTGTGGCAAGCCCGGCGGATTTATAGCTGGAAACATAGACATCGGCGTAGGCGAAATCCCGGGAAACGGTAACCCTGGTTACGGAAAGGAACGGATCTACTCGGGGATCCTTCACCTTCCCCTCCACGATGAGAAGCCCAATCTTTTCCTGGATAAGCCGCCCTACCCGTTCAGTTCTGAATTCAGACATAATCAGTTGTCCGCAAATTTCCGCGCCACTTCTACAATTTCAAAGACCTCAAACTGATCCCCAACCTGGATGGCGTCAAAGCCCTCCAGTCCGATACCGCATTCATAACCTGCGGCAACTTCCCGGACATCGTCTTTAAAGCGCCTGAGGGACGCGATTTTACCGGTATGGATAACGATTTCGTCCCGGATAACATTGATGCTGGAGCTTCGCTTGACCGTACCGGTAAAGACATAACAACCGGCGATGGTCCCAATTCTGGGTACCTTGAAGGTTTCCCGGACTTCCACGGAGGCGATAATCTCCTCCTTGGTATCGGGCGTAAGCATCCCCTCCATGGCCAGCCGGATTTCTTCCACCGCCTTGTAGATGACATTGTAACGCCGGATATCCACCTTTTCCTGGTCTGCCAGCAGCCTGGCTTTTGGTACGGGCCGCACGTTAAAGCCGATAATTATCGCGTTGGAGGCGATGGCAAGATCCACGTCCCCTTCGTTGATAGCCCCCGGCAGGGCCTGGATAACGTTAAGCCGCACCTCTTTGTTGGACAGCTTTTCTAAGCTTGCCCGGAGAGCTTCCGCGGACCCCTGAACGTCGCTCTTGATAATAATCTTGAGTTCCTGAATGGCCCCGGCGCTGATGGTATCCGAAAGGTTATCCAAGGTGATCTTCCTGATATTCTTGGCGTCCTCAAAACGTTTTAGCTCGTGGCGCTTAGCGGAAATACCCCGGGCCACTTTTTCGTCCTCCACCACCTGGAGGGGATCTCCCGCATCGGGGATGCCTTCAAAGCCCAGAACTTCCACGGGCATTGAAGGGGTGGCCTCTTCAACCTTTTCCCCCTTATCGTCAAAGAGCGCACGGACCTTCCCAGGCCAGACTCCGGCCACAAAGGAATCGCCGATCCTAAGGGTTCCCCGCTCTACCATTACGGTGGCCACAATTCCGCGGCCATGGTCAATCCGGGATTCCAGGACCTTCCCCTCGGCGCTGCATTCAAAGTTTGCCCTCAGGTCAAGGATCTCCGCTTCCAGCAGTATGGCATCAATGAGTTTATCGATACCCTCTTTTCTAAGGGCCGAAAGTTCTACAAACATGGTTTGACCGCCCCAGTCTTCGGGCATAAGCCCCAAGTCGGAAAGCTGGCTCTTAACTTTATCCGGATTTGCCTCGGGTTTATCCATTTTATTTACCGCCACTATGATAGGTACCTTGGCGTCCTTGGCGTGATTGATAGCTTCGATGGTCTGGGGCATGACTCCGTCGTCGGCGGCAACCACCAGGACCACGATATCCGTAACCTGGGCGCCCCTGGCCCGCATGTGGGTAAAGGCTTCGTGTCCGGGCGTATCAAGGAAGGCGATCTTCCCGTGGGGAGTATCCACCGAATAGGCGCCGATATGCTGGGTAATGCCGCCGAATTCGCCGGAAACCACGTCGGCGCTCCGTATGGCGTCCAGGAGCTTGGTCTTCCCGTGATCCACATGGCCCATGACCGTAACCACCGGAGGGCGGGGATTCAGGAACGCGTCATCATCGGATTCAGTGGCGATTAACGTTTCATCGTAGAGACTGACGATCTTCACATCCGCCCCGAATTCCGCCGCCAGAATAGTGGCAGTTTCCGCGTCGATCTGCTGGTTGATGGTAACCATCATCCCCATGCTCATGAGCTTTTGGATCAGATCCGAAGCTTTGAGGTTCATCTTTTTTGCCAATTCTGAAACCGATACCACTTCCATTATATCTATGGACTTGGGGACCGGGTTGGCGATCTGGGTAATCTTCTTTTTAGTCTGGAGAAGCTTTTCCTCCATTTCCTGTTCTTTCCGCTGGTAAACCGCCCTTCTCGCTTTAAAAGACTTCTTAATCGGACCTTTGCTTTCCGCCAGGGGAGGTGGAGCCGCACCGCCGCCTCGTTGTCCGCCGCCGGGGCTGCCGGGCCTCTGGCCGAAACCGCCGGGGCGATTCCCTCCCTGACCGAACCCGCCGGGACGGGACTGGTTAAAACCACCGGGGCGGGGACCGCCGGGGCCGCCGTAGGGACGTTGAGCCCCGGTATAGGGACGGGGGCTGCCGGTAAAGGGGCGGGGGCCCTCAGGGCCGGGCCGGTTTCCCACCGGACGGCCGCCAACCCTGCCGGCGGCGCCCACGGGCCGCGGGGTGAAGGGCGAGCCCGGTTTATTCTGGGCCTCATCTTCCCGGAAGGGGCGGGGTCCCACCAAACGGCCGCCGACTCTGCCGGCTGCCGCCACAGGACGCTGGGTATTGGGCAGGAAGCTCACACGGCTTTCTCCGGCCTTCTCCTCACCCGCCGGGTTTTTTGGCGGCGGGAACTCCTGTGCCGCCGTATCAGCCGCCGGGGCCTTTGCTTCCGTAACGGCGCTCCGGAGCCCCCCCTGGGGGGTAACCACAATTTTGGGCTGAGCTTTCTTTACCGAAGCCGGAGCAACGGGAACGGCGACTTTTTTCTTAATCACAACTACCTTACGGCGTTGATCGCCATGCTCCTGGGAAGAACCGCCTTTAGCTTCCGCGGGAAGCTGTGCTGGAAGTACCGGAGACTCCCGCTCACTCTTCTGACGTTTGATGAGTTCCACCTTTGGTTTTTGTGTAGTGTCTAATTCCTCAGCCATGATCCACCTTTGTTTCCGTTATTTATTCTTCCTCAAATTCAAAACTCAGTCCGATACCGCAATTCGGACAATTGGTCATATCCACGGTTATCTTTGCGCCGCATTCGGGACATTCATACTCTTCCGCTTCCCCTCCGGCCCCATCGTCGAGCCCCTGAGCGTCAAAGCCTTCCGGCCTTTCTTCTTCGGCACTTTCATCCGCGGCGCCGCCGGTAAGAACCGCTCCGGTATCCCCCGCTTCGCCGGAATTCGCTTCCTCGTAGGCGTCCTCTTCCACCACTTCCACAAACTCTTCGATAAGCCGGCGAAGGGCGGCAACCTGCTCCGGAGTAACCCCCTTAAGCCGTCCCATTTCCTCTTCCGTCAACGCAAGGAAATCTTCGATAAAGTCGATATTGTTTTCCAATAAGGCGGCGGCAGCATGGGTATCCACCCCGGGAAGCTCGGATATCCGGGAAAGCTCTTCCCCATACCCTTCGGCGTCTCCGAAAAGTTCCGAAACCGCCCGACGGGATTCGGAGGCGATATCCATTTCCTCAAACTGGGCATCGGTCTTAACATCGATGTTCCAGTCCACCAGCCGGTTTGCCAGCCGCACATTGAGCCCCTGCTTGCCTATAGCCAGGGACAACTGGGAATCGTTCACCACCGCCAGGGCCTGATGTTTTCCCTCGTCCATGATGATCACATCCCGGACCTCTGCCGGGGAAAGGGCGTTCTTGATAAAGCGCCGGGGATCGGGATCAAATTTGAGGATATCGATCTTTTCCCCTTCCAGTTCCCGGATCACCGCCTGGATACGAACCCCCTTAAGGCCCACACATGCGCCCACAGGATCAACATCGTCACGGTTGGAGTAGACCGCCAACTTGGTACGATACCCCGGTTCCCGGACTATCTTGTGGATCTCCACGGTTTTATCATAAACCTCCGGCACCTCAAGCTCAAAAATAGCCCGGACAAAATCCGTATGGGTCCGGGAAAGTACCACCTGAAGCCCCGCAGGGGTCTTGTTCACCTCGGTTATCAGGGCCTTGATACGGTCATTAACGTGGTACACTTCCCGGGGGGACTGGTATTTCTTGGGAAGTATCCCCTCAACCTTACCAAGGTCCACATAGATGGTCCCGTTCCGCTCCCGCTGGTAGTACCCGATAATGATTTCCCCCACCTTATCCTTGTACTCCGAATACAGGCTGTCCTTCTGTATTTCCCGGATAGACTGATGGGCGGTCTGTTTGGCGCTCTGAACCGAAATACGGTCAAAATCCCTGGGGTCCACCTCGATAAGAAGGTCATCCCCGATTTCCGCATCCGGGTCAAGTTCCCTGGCTTCCTCCAAGTCTATCTCCGAAACCGGATCGTAAACCCCGTCAACGATCTTTTTTTGCGCATAAATCGATACTTCGGTGTTAGTATCGTTAAACCGGACAATGGCGTTATCCGCATTGCCAAAACGCCTCTTATAGGCTGCCAAAAGGGTGTTTTCTATGGTCCTTAAGACAAGTTCCTCGGACATACCCCGATCCTGGATAAGCTGGTGGATTGCCTCCGACATATCTGTTGCCACGAGCCTAAACCTCCCGCAAATAATCTAGTGTATCATCTAATTTCGCCTTAGCGATACGTTCATAAGCAATTTCCATCATACCGTCCTTTCCTTTAAGAACAACCCCTTTTTCATCCGCGGAGCGGAGAATTCCCCCGGTCCAATCGGAAATATCCGTACAGTAACACCGCACGCCCCGGCCTATATAGTGGACAAATTCCGATCCATCCTTGATGATCCGGTCTATGCCGGGGGAGCTCAGTTCCACATTCAAATCCTGTCCGGAAAAGGCCGATTCCAGAATAGGAAGTATGGCGTGATGCACCCTAGAACAATCATCCACCCCAACATCAAAGCCCTTAACATTGCCGGACTCATTTCCGATGGTTTTACACACCACCGCCCGTATCCAGATGCCGCCCTTATGCCGGGAAAGGGTCAGCTCTACCAAAGACATCCCAAAATCCTGGGCCACAGGCTCCAGGGTTTTATAGAGAAGGCCTGTTTCATCAGCGGCCTCAGCCTTTCCGGAGGTATACCTCATTCCGCACCTTTTTCGAAAAGCTAAAAAAAGGGCCGTTCGGAACGGCCCTTTTGCTAGAAATTCCGAATGTCCTAGTTACAGTATCCGGTACAATAAGTTTTGTCAAGTGCTTCCGGTGGAGCCATGCGCCTTTTAGTGAAGTTTACGGAAGCGCACCTGCCAATAGTTCAGCGTCTATGATAAAAGTCAAGCACTTTTTTGCAAAAGTGCATCGTTTTTCTGTTTCTCCAGAAAACGCCGGTATTGTGCCATCTTCACCTCATGTGCATGCGGGTCCCGGCCATAGTGA
>JAITBG010000216.1 GCA_031283725.1 Treponema sp.
TCCCGGTTCAAAGTGGAGACTCACGGCGAGTAAGAACATCGGTACCATAAAGCCGTTGGCCGCAATACAAACCTCGGACTTCATAGCGGGGATATACGGTCTTGAGAAATGTAATGTTGTATGATATAAATAATATTGTAATAAATATATGAAGTACGGGTGCACCGCACATAACGGGACTGTCGAATTAGTTTTTCTGAGAAAAGCAATGGCTCTCCCGCAGAAAATCTGAGGGCATTTTTTCTAATTACACAAAAAACGAGACAGTTTTTTTGCCGCCGCCTGCCATATTCCCGCTTCCATCGATCCTGTCCCTCCTTATGTCCCACATCCCGCCGCCGGTTGCGGCCCGTTGCTCCCTATATGCGGCGCACATTTCCCTATGTTGTGCACCATGCAATACAGGCGGACAGTCAGGAACAGGCCCTGAGACCGGTCAAAGTCTTTGTATTTCGGCATGATGTGGTTTGTCTGCTTTTCCGACAGTCTCAACAGGCCGGTATGCGTTTGGTTGGCGCAGGGGCGCCTGACATCACTCACAGGGTTTTCCTATATAGTGGTGCACTATTATTTCATAACACTGCATATAGTTAAGCTTGTTCCAAAAGCTGAAGTTTTGGAACAGTCTCAGTTAATTTTTGATTTACTATAAACACTATATACGGCGTATATCTCAAAAATCTAGCCCATATATAGTGATATGAACAGTTACACAGATCGATTGATGCCGGTTTGGCGAATGACGGGGAGATCCTTTTCGTCCGGGGCGCTTTTGTTATTCAGAGCGGGCGCATAGGCGGAGGGCAGAGAAGGGGGTATTCAATGACCGTGATATGGGATACAGTTATCATATAAGGAGGAATTGCCATGTCCGATTCGGACGGCGGTGGCAGTAGTAACCCACGCCAGTACATCAAAATCAAGTGGCATTTCCGGTAAAAGACCTGTCCGGGTTCTTCTGTGGGAAATGCCAAAATCCGAGGAGAACCATTATGATAACAATTAGAACCCAGGGAAATCAGGGACTTATCGAAACCGGCGAAGTGGTAAAAGGTTCCTGGGTCGATGCCCGGAATGTCACCAAAGAGGACCTTAACCGGCTGGAAACGGAATTCGGTATCACCAATGAGCTGCTTACCGATATTATGGATGCCGACGAACAGGCCCGGATTGAAAAGGAAGACGAATATACCGCCATGATCGTGCGGCTCCCTGTCTATGATCCCGCGGAGGAGGTCTCTTACTTTACTCTGCCCCTAGGGATCGTTCTGTTTCCTGATAAAATCATCACTATCTGCATGCGTTCCAGCGACGCCTTGAATGATATTTCCACAAACCGGGTACGGGGTTTCACTCTGAAAAACCAAAATTCCTTTGTGTTGAATTTTCTGGGGCGGGCAGCTTTTACCTACCTCAAGGCGCTGAAGGACCTGAACAAGCGGACCAATATCATAAAGGGGGAGCTCCAAAGATCCATCAAAAACAACGAGTTGATCCAGCTCCTGTCTATCCAAAAATCCCTGGTCTACTTTACCACCAGCATCACCACCAACGAACTGCTCCTGGAAAAACTCCAGAAATCTCCCCTGATTCGTTTCAAGGAAGAGGAACGGGAACTCCTGGAGGATGTGGTTACCGAAAATAAACAGGCCATTGAAATGGCAAAAATCTACTCATCCATACTCACGGGTACCATGGACGCCTTTGCCAGTGTTATCTCCAATAATCTGAATATCGTAATGAAACGGCTCACCATCGTTTCCATTGTCCTGATGATCCCCACACTGATCTACAGTTACTTCGGCATGAATGTGAACCTTCCCTTCGACAACTTGCCCACCGCGGGGTGGGGGATTCTCGTTGTAAGCCTGCTGATTTCGATTGCCGGGGCCATAGTTCTGAATACCAACCGGACGGTAAGAAAATTCCGCCCCTTCCATTATACTCAAGCAGAGGTAGTAATAAAATGATAGATCTACGGAGCGATACGGTAACGAAGCCCACCGATGCTATGCGGAAGGCCATGGCAGACGCCGAGGTGGGGGATGACGTATACAGGGATGATCCCACCGTCAATAACCTGGAAAAGCTGGGCGCGGAACTTACCGGCAAGGAAGCCGCGGTTTTCGTCCCCTCCGGCACTTTTGGCAACCAGCTTGCCCTCTTTACCTGGTGTAAACGAGGTACCGAGGTGATCCTGGGAGAGGAGTGCCACATCATCCAGCACGAAGCGGCGGCGGCATCGGTGATTGCGGGAGTACAGACCCGGCCTGTTCCCGCCCAGGACGGAGTTTTACGGCCCGAGGCTCTCCGGCAGCGCGTACGGAAGGCGGATCTTCACGCTCCGGCTACATCCCTTATCTGCCAGGAAAACGCCCACTCCCTGGGACGGGTAGTATCACTGGCCGATATGAGTGCCGTGCGGGCAGTGGCGCACGAATGGGGAATTCCGGTTCATCTGGACGGCGCCCGGCTCTTCAATGCCGCAGCAGCGCTAAAGGTGGAGGCCCGGGAAATCGCCGCCTTGGCGGATTCGGTGATGTTCTGTCTGTCCAAGGGGCTCTGCGCTCCGGTAGGTTCCCTATTGGCGGGAAAACGGGACTTTGTGGAGGCCGCCCGGTACAAGCGGAAGATCATGGGTGGAGGAATGCGTCAGGCAGGAATACTGGCGGCAGCGGGGATCATTGCCCTGCAAAAACAGACAGGACGGTTGGCTGAGGACCATGAACGGGCGAAAAGACTGGCCAGGGAACTTGGGGTCATTCCGGGCGTTGTTACTAAGCCGAAAGAGGTGGATATCAACATGGTCTTCTTTTCATTTCCCCCCGCAAGGGATACGGGTGTTGCCGGGGGTATCGTGGATTTTTTTGCCAAGCGAAATATTGTTATCAGTCCCCCGGAACATGGGGTGTTCCGGTTTGTAACCCATTACTGGATAGGGGATAGAGAAACCGATGCTGTCCTGGATGCTTCCCGGGAAGCCTTTGGAAACTTATTCAAAGGAACATCGCTATGAGCGTTTACGACGAACGCCGTAAAAAGCTGTACAACTGGATGGTCAATGAACGGATCGCCATGGTCATGTTCGAGGATACCGATGGCCGGCGGGAAAGTGCAATCAGATGGATGACCGGTCAACCCTCGGACGCTCTGCTTTTCCTGTCTGCCGAAGGGAAGTCCCTCCTGGTCCCCTGGGACGCTAATATGGCGGCCATCTACGCCCAGGCGGACGTCATTATTCCCTACGGCGAATTTGAGCGCCGCTCAATTAAGGCCCTTCAGGGAGCGGCGGCGCTTTTCAAGATCCCCCAGGGTTCCCGTGTAGAAATTCCCCCGGTTACTTCCTATACGAACTTTCTCAAATACCTTGAGGACGCCGGGGAATACGATATTCTCTGCCGTAACAACGGGACCCACGAAGAAACGGAAAGCCTCCGGGCGGTCAAGGACGATGATGAAATAGGGATCTACAGGAAAGCTGCGGCTATAACCAACGAGATTATCGATCTGCTGGAAAGCGACATTACTGCGGACAAGCTCCGTACAGAAATGGAGGTGGCGTTTTTTATTGAGGCCGAATGCCGGAAACGGGGCTGCGAAGGCACGGGTTTTGAAACCCTGGCCGCCGGGGCCGGGCGGAGCTTCGCTATCCACGCTTTCCCCGCTTATACCACGGAGCCTTTCGCCGGGCCCGGCCTGTCCATCCTGGACTTCGGCATCAAGTACCGGGGCTACACCACCGACGTCACCCTCAGTTTTGCGAAGGGTCCCCTGAGTCAGGCCCAGGAAAAGATGCTCTCCCTAACGGAAAAGGCCTACGCTAAGGCCCTCTCCATGATTAAAGACGGTGTTTACGCCCGGGAACTCAGCCTGGCGGCGGATGCTGTTTTTGGAAAGGCCCGAAAGGCTATGCCTCACGCCCTGGGCCACGGCATCGGCCTGGAAGCCCACGAGGCGCCTTACCTGCGCAGCCGGCAGGACAATACCTGGCAGATCCGGACGGGGATGATCTTTACCCTGGAACCGGGACTCTACGATCCTCTCCACGGCGGCTGTCGTCTTGAAAACGACATACTCCTCACCGACTCGGGCCCGGAGATCCTCACCAATGCGCGGATTATCAGATTTTAGGGCTTTTGTAAGTTTTCCACTATGAAGAATGCCTTCGAGTCCGTTTCGGCAACAAATTCCGACTCAATGCCGGCGTTATCTACATAGCGGAGGACAAAACGAGGGGAACTGGCGAGAAAAATCTTCTTTAACACGGATTTTTCTATACGCAATTCCGCCTGGCGAATACGGTCCCGGGGAATGAAAATGGTCTTTTCTTTAGGAGCCGCCCCTCCGGAGGAAAGTCGGGAAATCGCCACTATCCAGCTTTCATGAGGAAAATGATGAAACCGAAACCCCCCTGAGGTGGCTATCAGGAGGCCCCAAAGAGGCGAAGCATATTCCGGCCAACCGGAAAGATACTGCCCCAGAGTATAGGAAAGGACTTTTTCTCCCAAGCCGGTTTCATATTGTTTCCAGAAATCATCAGGGTCCATATTTTTTTTCCTACCCATGGTTGACAACTCCCTTAGTTTAGTCTATCAGGGACTCCCCTATTTGTAAATACAATAAAAACCGGATACACTCTACCCATGGCCGATTTTGATGTTTCCAAACCCTGGGTGATCCTGATCCCTTCTGGTATACGCCCTGCAAAAACCGCTGCGGAAGAATTGTCCAGGATATTGAATCTGCTCCGTCAGCAGGCGGGGCTTGACCTTCCGCCCCCGGAGATTTTTGATGATACCCAGTCGATCCCAAAAACCGCTGGCACCGAAGTCGCGGAAATTGTACTGAACTGCGCCGTAAGCAGCCCCGATGCCGATTCCGCGGGGAACACTGAGTCCTTGCATAAAAACGGTTTTGCCTGGCGGACCAGCGCAAGCCGTGTGGAAATCTACGGTAATTCAAAACGGGGTCTCCGCAAGGGGCTCTACAATTTTCTCGCCGCCCTGGGAATCCGCTGGCCCGAACCGGACCGGGAGGAAATTCCCCCGGCGGCCGGAGCTTCCGCGATATATCCCTTGGCGGATTCTTCAGCCTACCAGGCCGATCTCGGGGACCCCGCTCGGAGGAAACGCTTCCTCTTAAGCGGTGTTAAAGGCAGGGAAGCCGCCCTTGTCTGGGCCGCCCGGAATGGCTTTGACGCGCTGGTATTTTCCTTGCGGGAATTTCCTTTGCCGCCTAAGTTTGGAAACCGGGCCCTGCGTACCCTTGCCTCGCTCTACGCCCTAGACATTGAGGCTGGGGGCGGGGAGCTTTCGTCCTTGGTTCCCCGCGGGCTTTTTTCTTAAACCGGGAACTTTTCCGCATGGAAGAAGGCCGGCGGAAAAAAGACGGCCTCTTCTGCGTTACCAACCCCAAGACCATCGCGATAATACAAAAAAACGCCGCCCGTTTATTCGCCAATGCCGACGCCGCCGTCTTCCACCTTTGGCCTGATCCGAAAAGCGATACCCGCTGGTGTTCCTGCCCCAACTGCCGGGCCTTTTCCCCGGAGGAGCAAAACCGCATCGCCGTCAATGCTGCGGCAGATGCGCTATTGAAGATCAAGCCCCGGGCGCAGCTTTCATACTATGAACCTCGGGACGAAATGGCCGTTGAAGGCGGTCCTGGGGAGCAAAATGTTCCGGTAGAACAAGACCGGGTATATCGCTCTCAGACCGAATACGTTCAGGATCGCTTGTCATACTTGATGGGAATACCAGGATATAGTCGAAAGATAATCTGCCATTTGATGAGTGAAGCTATAAGACATCTTCAAATTTTACGCTTCAAGGTTTCTCAATCCCACTTTCCAAATGTCAAATTTTTTACAGGAACCTCGTATAAAAAATATTCAGGCAGAAGTCTATGGCGGCAGCTTATTGGCATTGGCTTTACCATTCTTTCAAAAAGTGATTTCCACAATTATGTTCTCTACCCCTTTAATAAATACAATAAATACAACGATTCTCATTTTTTTGATACCTGAGGTTTTTTACGCCTATATAGAGACGTTTTTAACGTCTAAGTCGAGGCTTTTAACGTCCCGTTCGATGTTCGGAAGCTCTGTTGAGACCTTACAAACGTCTTTTTTGGGAGGTTCGGAAGGTCGAAATCGAGGTTTTTTGCTTCGATGAGGACGTTTTTTACTTCAAAAAGGACGTTTTGAAGGTCCGGGTCGAGGCTTTTTAGATATAAACCGAGGCTTTTAACGCCTATTTAGACCTTCTGAACTTCGGCGGGGAATGTAAAAACCTCTTCGGCGAGGTTAAAAACGCCTTAATTGAGCTTCTTAACGTCAACGGAGACGTTTTTTCGGTCACCATAGACGGTACGAAGGTCTATCGGGACCCCCCTAAAGCCTGTTCCCGAACCTTATGGTTCGCTCGAACCAAAAGTCCGCGCCAGCCGGTTTTTGGAACAGGCTCACCTATTCAAAGATCACGGACTTTGTTTGATCCATAATCATGATATATGGACAAAAAACGGGGGAAAAAGTATCATATAAATTATGGTGATTCTATTTGTAATTGATAACTATCTTTCGCAGACGGACGGCTCACATGTTTCCGCGCACCGTTTCCACGATGAATTAACCAGGATGGGGCACGAGGTTCGTATACTCTCTATCGGAGTGGAAGGCCCAGGTATGTACAGCGTGGAAGAGCACTATATCCCGATTGTTACGCCGGTCGCGCGCTGGTCGCACCTGCGTTTCGCAAAGTTTGATACGGAAACCGCTCGGAAGGCCCTTACAGGAGCGGATGTTATGCATGCTTTTTTCCCATGGCAGTTACAGCAAAAAACCATGCTTCTTGCCAGGGAAATGGGAATTGCGGTTACAAGCGCGTTCCATTGCCCACCGGAACATGTCTCCTACAACATGGGACTAAAAGCTTTTCCCCCTTTGATAAAATTTCTTTTTTGGCATTTTAAAAACATGTTTTTCAAATATGTTGATGATATTCACTGCCCTTCCGCGCTTACCGCACAGGATTTGGAAAAGCACGGTTATACCGCGCATCTGCATGTAATTTCCAACGGCGTTTCTTCCGAATACAAGCCCGCCGAAAAAGTACCCCATGACGATTTTATTCATGTTATGTCCGCAGGACGGCTTGCGCCGGAAAAACGTCAGGACCTGATTATAAAAGCGGTTAATCATTCAAAGTATCGTACCCGTATAAAACTGCACATTATGGGGCAGGGCATTTACGAAAAGCGCTACAGGAAAGAGGCCGCGACTCTTCCCATTCCCGCCGAATTCGGCTTCCTGTGCCGCGAAGTCTTTATTAAAACGATGCAGGAAAATGATATTTATGTTCACGCTTCCGATGTGGAGGCGGAAGGCCTCGCCTGTCTTGAAGCTATATCCTGCGGGAATGTCCCGATTATTTCTTCCTCACCGCGTTCCGCCGCATCGCAGTTTGCGCTGGATGAACGCAGTAAATTTGAAAAAGGCAATTTTCTTGATCTGCGCGACAAGCTGGATTACTGGATTGAGCACCCCGAAGAACGCAGGGTCATGGGCCAAAAGTACGCGGCGCTGGGTCTGGAATATAATATAAATAAATCCGCACAAAAAATGCTTGTAATGTTTGCAGAAGCAATCGAAAGGAACAAGCGCCGGTACGCTTAAAACATATACGAGAGGCCCAGCGTGAATTGCGAGTCCAAGGCGGCCTTGTTTGCAGAGATATTGCCTGAACTACTTTGGCTTACAAGGTCTATTCTGCCCCAGGCTGTTATCCGCGCAAACAGCCTGTATTCACCTGAAAGCGTTAACGCGGATATAAAATTCAAGGTATCACGTACGGAGGCGTTTGCGTCGGCAAAATTTTTACTTCCATGGCTTGATGTGGGAATCCCTTCCACGATAGGGCTGTCGTCGTTTTGACCGTCACCGTTATCCACGAGGCTCCAGGCCGTCCATTTATCGTGCGTGCCGTGCGGCATACGCATAAAGTTTGCGGCGGCCTTCCAACGGGCAAAGGTGTTATATTTTACATTCAGGTTAAGCACCACGGCGTCTCCTCCCCAGCGGTAACCCAAAAAATTCTCGACGTAGTAAACGCCCTCGCTTGGCGTACTGTGGTAACGGTTTGCGACAACATAATCCAGACGCGGTCCGGAGCCTGTTTTGGAGTCCTGGAGGCGCAGATACATATATGGGTCGGTATAAACCAACTCCGTGGAACCTTCAAATATGCCGTTTACCAACGGGAAAGCTGTCCCCGCGCCCAACATGTAGGCGAAAGCGTTAGGCTTGGCGTCGTCGTCGGCACCCGGCACCTTCTCGCCGAATCCCATCGCCAATTCATCCATGGCAAGCTGCGCATAAAAGCTTAAAGCGGGAAAAACGGCATAATCGGCCTCGAAAGCGATTATGGAATTGGAGTTCGACATTCTATAGCCGTTGTGCAGGAACATGGGGGAAGCAGCATGGCAGGGTCTATGGCGCCTGAACTAGATTGATATATGACAGCTTCGGTAACGGCAAAACCGGCCCTGTTTTCAAACCCCCTCAACTCCAGGCGGTGGGAAATAAAGGCGTTAACCCCCTGCGGCTCATGAAACTGGCTTGCCCAGCCTTTCAAAATCCAGTCTCCATTGGCGTCTTGCCCATAAAAATCTCCGGGATAACCGAAAAACGATACATTGAAAGTCCATTTGACAGTATCGCCATAAAAAGCCGTGCGGAACATGTCATGCCGGGGCACATGGCCCCCCGCTATAAAGTTGCCGGATTCCCCTGCCCCGTACGAAATGCGATCGTGCCCAATCTGGGCGCTGAAACCCTCACCGCCTACTGCCGCGAAGCCCCGCACGGGGAAATTCATACTAAAATCCTGGCCGCCCGCAGGCGGTATCATAATGAACAACCGCAGGGCAAGCCCTGAGGTATCTTTAACTTTCAAGCTTTATTTTGATACGGAAACAGTTCAAGCTGCTTCCCCTCATGTATTTTCTGATATTCTTCAGGTTTTCGCCCCTGATTCTTGACATATCGGTGTATCACCTGTTCATCCCCGTGTTCGCCTACGCTCCCTACATAATAGCCTCTTGTCCGGAATTCCCCTCCCCATAACGGCTCCTTCACTTCAGGGCATCTTTCAAATATTTTTCGCGCCGTTATACTCTTTATCGTTCGTACTATCTGCTCGGGGCTGTACGTTGGTACCGACTGTACCAGAAAATGCACCCGGTCTCTTTCCGTCCCTCTCTCTAAAAATTGTATCTCATATCTTGCCTCTATCCCAAGACATATTTCCCGTAGTTCCTTATCGACCTCTTCCGTTATTACCGCTCTTCGGTACTTTGCTGGGCATACTACATGATACATCAGCGTACTTAC
>JAITBG010000030.1 GCA_031283725.1 Treponema sp.
GCACGAGAGGATAGGGCGGATGCTGAAGATACAAGCCCTTATCCCTACCTATTGAACCGCCGTGTACCGAACGGTACGCACGGTGGTGTGAGAGGACGGCTACTCAGTTAATGGGTAGCCTCCTACTCGATTTAACCCGGTTGGTTGTCGAACAAATCTAGGCAAAATGTGGAGCATTTTGCCGTTTTTTAGCGGATGTTGTTCAGAAACCTCAGTTTCTGAACAACTCTAATATTCACGAATCAACGAGCGCAGTTTGAGTATGTACGATGGTTCCACCGAAAGTTCGTCCAACCCCATTTCGACAAAAGTTTTGGTCAGTGCAAGATCCGCAGCCAAACTGCCGCAGATACCGCACCAGATACCTGCTCTATGGGCGTTATCGCAGGTCATTTTGATAAGCCGCAGTATTGCTTCGTGATGGGTGTCGCAAAATGAAGCGAGTGAATCGTTTTGCCTGTCTATGGCGAGAGTGTACTGGATTAGATCGTTGGTACCGATACTGAAAAAATCAGCTTCAGCTGCCAGAACATCGCTGATGACGGCCGATGCCGGGGTCTCTATCATGATACCGATGGGAATGCCAGCGTTAAAGAATAATGAGTATTTAGACGGAAATGAACGGACCGTGGGGGGGGTAATTGCTTGCAATACAAGAAATTAGAACGATTCATTCCCACATCCTGGTAAAACGGTCTAACTACGCTGCATCTAAGGCTGCGTTCCCCAAACCTGAAGTTTTGGGGAATAGACTTATAGTATAACCAATCGGAACAGAGGTCAAATCGCGTATTGCGGAAAAACCGCTTGTTTGGCATCGATGTTCCCGCGTCCCCTATGGTTAGATTTTACGTGGCGCAATTCGATTCCGCAACTCCGGCTTTCCACAGGGCTTCAGCGGCGGAAACAGCGGTATACCGGGCTGGGAGACCCGAACAGTGCAGGCAGGGCGTTCCACGGAATGTCTGTACGAAACACGTAACATATCCCCCCAGCGCTCTGTGCTGCTCTACCAATGGTCTCCACCCGACAGTCGCCGGTAGCGCTTCGTCGAATCCCATGCTTCCGGTAGTATCAACGGCTCCGCCCTTACCCAAAATTCATTCATTATGTCCCATGAATAGCGCTGTTTCATCTCTTTTCCCTCCGTTTTCTTTTTCGGAGGTATTCAGCTTCGTATTTAGACACAGGTTCTAAATGCTTCGTGATCCCTATTGTGAGTCAAGTTTAGTACCTTCGCGGTAAATTTTTCTCACATTTCTCACAATTCTAAGGAACCCGTCCAATTCCGGGAATTTTATCAAATTTTCTTAAAAACCTCTTGCATTTCTTTTCCGGTTTCTGGTATACTTTAACAACCTCTTGTCTCGGGGGGTAGAACATGCGGTGAAGGAAATGTGCTAAAACCGCTTGATCTTTTTTTTATCTTTGGTATAGTAGGTCTCTCTATATGAAGGCCTTTTGAATTTAAGGGAGTTTTTAGTACATGCCTACAATCAATCAGCTGGTTCGTTTTGGCAGGCAGCAGATCACCTCCAAAACGAAATCACCGGCGTTACAGTCCTGTCCCCAGAAGCGCGGGGTTTGTACCCGTGTAATGACCGTTACCCCCAAGAAGCCGAATTCCGCGCTGCGGAAGGTCGCCCGTGTGCGCCTTTCCCACGGAACAGAGGTGACTGCGTATATCCCCGGTATCGGTCATAATCTTCAGGAGCACTCGGTGGTTCTGGTCAGGGGCGGCCGGGTTAAGGATCTTCCCGGGGTCCGTTATCATATTATCCGGGGCGCCAAAGATACCCTCGGTGTGGAAGACCGTAGGCGCGGCCGCTCAAAGTACGGCGCCAAACGGCCCAAGGCATAAGGGGGGTATCCATGGGACGTAAAAAGAAGACCGTGGATCGGGGCATTTTGCCGGATCCTAAGTACAACAGCGTAGTGGTTTCCAAGTTTGTGAATCGTATGATGTGGCAGGGGAAACGCTCGGTTTCCCTGCGGATAGTTCATGGGGCGCTGGCAACCCTTCAGACTAAGGTTGATAAGGAACCCCTGGAGGTTTTTCTTAAGGCCCTAGAGAACGTTAAGCCCAATATCGAAGTTAAATCTCGGCGGGTTGGAGGCGCTACCTACCAGGTTCCGGTGG
This sequence comes from Treponema sp., assembly GCA_031283725.1. Taxonomy (GTDB): domain Bacteria; phylum Spirochaetota; class Spirochaetia; order Treponematales; family Breznakiellaceae; genus Termitinema. The sequence goes on from JAITBG010000030.1 coordinate 2,141, forward strand.
AAATCCGGGAATCCCGGCGGGAAGCCCTGGGGATGCGCTGGCTTATCAATGCTGCCAGGGCCCGTTCCGGCCACGGCATGGATGAACGGCTTGCGGCGGAACTGCTGGATGCGTATAATAATACCGGTACCGCCTTCAAGAAAAAGGAAGATACCCACAAAATGGCGGAAGCAAATAAGGCTTTTGCCCATTATAGATGGTAAGGAAAATCTGATACGTCAGATTCTCCGGAACCTTGAAGGATTCGGGGCTTGCTCCGGAATGATTGTTTGAAATAACGCCCGGCGGTTTTAATTGTCGGGCGGTGATTACCGCGTTGTGCGGCTATCAGGGAGGCGACAGAGAAGTTTTATAGCAGGGTTACTGTTGCCCGCCCGGGGCAAGTGGTTTGGTGAAACGACGCGGAGATCTTGGAAGTCCAAACCGATCATCATGGTTGGACGTTGAATGATATGGTGTTTTTCAGCGGTCCAATGGATAGGGTTGTTAAAGATGAGAAAGGTGGACAGTGACGGTTCATCCGGTACCGTGGTACCGGTACTTGTATATCCGTCTTGTCATTTCTTCTTTAATCTTAAAACAACTCGAAAATTTCTGTTTACTGGCAAGTTTTACACTCTTTTGAGTGTTTAGGGAGTGAAAAGATTATGTGCCCAAAAAGCGTAAGGAGGACACGTTATGGCGAAGGATAAGTTCAATAGAACGAAAATTCACATGAATGTCGGGACCATTGGTCACGTTGACCATGGCAAAACTACCCTTTCCGCCGCTATTACCATGCATTGTGGTAAGAAGTATGGCGACAAGGTCATGAAGTACGACGAAATCGACAATGCCCCGGAAGAGAAAGCCCGGGGTATTACCATCAATACCCGGCACCTGGAGTACCAGTCCGAAAAGCGGCACTATGCCCACATCGACTGCCCCGGACATGCCGACTACATCAAGAACATGATCACCGGCGCCGCCCAGATGGACGGGGCTATTCTGGTTGTGTCGGCCCCGGACTCCGTTATGCCCCAGACTCGGGAACACATCATTCTGGCCCGCCAGGTTGGCGTACCTAACATGATCGTATTCCTCAACAAGGTCGACCTTGTTGATGATCCCGAGCTGATCGAATTGGTGGAAGAAGAGGTTAAGGAAGTTCTTACCGTCAACGGGTTTCCCGGCGATAAGATACCCATCATCAAAGGGTCCGCCTTTAAAGCTATGACCGAACCTGATGATCCGGAGTCCACCAAATGTGTCGACGAGCTTCTGGAAGCTATGGATTCCTACTTCCCCGATCCGATCCGGGAAGATGCCAAGCCTTTCCTTATGCCCATCGAAGATGTGTTCACCATTCCCGGCCGTGGTACGGTAGTAACCGGCAAGGTAGAACGGGGTGTGCTCAAGCTGAACGAAGAAGTTGAAATCGTCGGTATCCGGCCCACGAAGAAGACCGTTGTAACGGGTATTGAAATGTTCAACAAGCTCCTGGACGATGCCCAGGCCGGTGATAATATCGGCGCATTGCTCCGGGGCATTGAAAAGAAGGAAGTCGAGCGCGGGCAGGTTCTGGCCAAACCCGGCACTATTACCCCTCACAGCAAGTTCAAGGGGCAGATTTACTGTCTTTCAAAGGAAGAAGGCGGCCGGCACCGGCCGTTCCTTTCCGGTTACCGGCCCCAGTTTTATTTTCGGACCACCGATATTACCGGTACGGTAAACCTCCCCGAGGGGAAAGAGATGGTAATGCCCGGTGATAATGCGGAGATTATCGGCGACCTGATTCACCCCATCGCCATGGAGAAGGGGTTGCGTTTTGCTATCCGTGAAGGCGGTAAAACCGTTGCTTCTGGACAGGTTACGGATATCATCGAATAACACCGATTGAAATGATTGATGAAAGGGTTTGTTTTTCGGTTTTGCCGTGAAAGCAAACCCTGCGTCATCGGAGGAATAATGGCTAAGGAACGAATTCGCGTGCGGTTACGCGGTTTCGATGTAGAATTGATCGATCAGAGCGCGAAATCTATCGTTCAGACGGTTCAGAAGGCGGGAGCCAAGGTCACCGGACCAATTCCCCTTCCGACCCGGATTAACAAAGTAACGGTGCTTCGTTCTCCCCATGTGAATAAAAAAGCCCGGGAGCAGTTCGAAATGCGCACCCATAAGCGGCTGATCGATATTATAAGCCCTTCCGCGGAGGTAATGGATTCCTTAATGAAGTTGGAATTACCCGCGGGTGTGGATGTTGAAATAAAGCAGTAAGGGCGGACTAAAGGGTCCGAAGAATCCCTAGTGTTGCGGTAATAGGATATCGTGCGGCAGAATGCCGCTTTGGAGTTTGCTATGTTGGGGCTAATGGCCAAAAAAGTGGGCATGACACAGATTTTTGACGAAGAGGGCAACCTTGTTCCGGTAACGGTACTGAAGGTTGAGCCGAATACTGTGGTCGCCCAGAAAACTGAGGATAAGGACGGTTATGCCGCCGTGCTCCTCGGCATTGATGACATGAAACTGAGCAGGGTGAGCAAACCCTACGCCGGGCAGTTTTCGGAAAACATTAAGCCGAAAAAACGCGTCAGGGAATTTCGGGACTTTGAAAAAGAAGTAACCCCTGGCGATGAGTTGGGCGTTGAAGTTTTTGAGGGAGTCCGGTATGTGGATGTCACCGGGATTTCCAAGGGCAAGGGTACCCAGGGTGTTATCAAGCGCTGGGGTTTCGGCGGAGGCCGGAGCACCCACGGTTCCAAGTTCCATCGGGAGCCTGGTTCAACCGGACAATCAACCTATCCCGGTCGCACGTTTAAGAACATGAAGCTCCCCGGGCGCATGGGGCGGGAACAGAAAACGGTCCTCAGCCTGCGGCTTATCAAGGTTGATGCGGAAAATAAGATTATCATGGTTCGTGGCGCGGTCCCCGGAATTAACAAGGGACTCGTGGTGGTCAGGGCCGCGGTGAAGAAGTAGGCGGGAAAACAATGATTCAGACAGTGTATTCCATAGACGGTAAGGAGCTTCGCAGCATAGACATGGATGACGCCGTGTTCGGCCTTCCGTTGAACGAGGACCTTATCTGGTATGCCATTAACAATGAACTTGCCAATAAAAGGCAGGGTACCGCCGGCACTAAGGACCGAGGGGAAGTTCACGGCTCCAATGCCAAGCCTTATAAGCAGAAAGGCACCGGCCGTGCCCGCCGGGGTGATAAAAAATCCCCCGTCATGGTAGGCGGCGGCGTTGTATTCGGTCCCAAACCCCGGGATTTTTCCTATGCTATCCCGAAGAAGGCCAAACGCCTTGCATTGAAAACAATTTTAAGCCTGAAAGCCCAAAGTGATACCCTGAAGGTAGTGGAGGATTTCTCCATCGAATCGGGAAAAACTAAGGAACTGGCAAGCCTGTTAAAGAACTTTGGCGACAGCCAACGGACGGTGATCATCCTCAAGGATGATGATTCCAGGATTCGGCGGGCCGGGGCCAATATTCCCTGGCTTAGTTTCCTTTCCTATAACCGTCTGCGGGCTCATGACATTTTCTATGGCCGCCAGGTTATCATCCTGGAAAGCGCCACCAAAAAACTGAGCGAATTCTACGGCGACAAAGAAAAAGCAAGGGAGGCCGCTGAATGACCATCTACGAAAAAGTGCTCATTGGGCCGGTGCTTTCCGAAAAGGCCAACGGTCTCCGGGAAGAAGGTAAATATGTATTTAAGGTCGATCCTTCGGCCACAAAGATTCAGATAAAAGAAGCGGTCCGCAGACTTTTTAATGTCCATCCCATTTCCTGTTCGGTCATGGTGGTCGGCGGCAAGCCCAAGCGGCAGCGGAACCGGGCGGGGTATACCGCCAGTTGGAAGAAGGCGATCATCCGTCTCCCCAAGGACGAGAAGATCGGTCTCTTCGAGGGCGTATAGGCAAGGACGCAGGGGAAATATATGGGAATTAAAACGTATAGACCGATAACACCAGGGATGCGCCAATGGCAGAGCTTGGATTATTCGGATCTTACCAAACACACCGCGCCGGAAAAATCTCTTACTACGGGCCGTCCGGAAAAGGCGGGCCGGGGCTCTAACGGGCGTATCAGTGTCTGGCATAAGGGGGGCGGGCATAAGCGCCTCTACCGGACCATTGATTTTAAGCGGGATAAAACCGGCATCCACGGAAAGGTTGTCACTCTTGAATATGATCCCAACCGGAGCGCCAATATCGCTCTGGTTAACTATGTTGACGGCGAGAAGCGTTACATCATCGCCCCAAAAGGTTTGGCGATTGGCGCGATAATAGTGAGCGGTCCTGAAGCGCCCATCGAAGCCGGTAACGCTTTGCCCCTGGAGAATATACCCCTGGGCTTTACGGTTCATAACATAGAACTCACCCTTGGCCGGGGCGGCCAGATGGCCCGTTCTGCCGGTTCCAGCGCCCTGATTGTCGCCAAGGAAGGGGACTATGTTACTCTCAAGCTGCCCTCCGGAGAGATGCGCATGATCTTTAAGAAATGCTATGCCACCATTGGTACTGTGGGTAACGAGGATCACATGAACGTGCAGCTCGGCAAAGCGGGCCGTAAGCGCTGGCTGGGTGTGCGTCCCACGGTTCGCGGTATGGCTATGAACCCGGTGGATCACCCCCACGGAGGCGGTGAAGGAAAGAACAAGGGTATTCATCCGGTCAGCCCCTGGGGACAACCCACCAAGGGTTTTAAGACCCGGAATAAGCATAAACCTTCATCCCGGTTTATCGTAAGCCGTGGGAAAAAGAAATAGGAGATATCATTAACACTTCGTGTTAATGTTCGATTTACTTGGCGGCAATAACGCCGCCTATGTAGGAGTTACGGGTGTCAAGATCCATTAAGAAAGGGCCCTTTATAGAGAAGAGTCTCTATAAAAAAGTGCTGGACATGAGTAAGGCCGGGGACCGGAGGATGATTAAAACATATTCTCGCTGTTCCACCATCATCCCTGAAATGGTCGGGGGTACTATTTCGGTGTATAACGGCAAGACTTGGGTTCCTGTATATATCACGGAAAACCTGGTCGGTCATAAGTTGGGTGAATTCTCCCCCACCCGGATTTTCCGGGGCCATGCGGGTTCGGATAAGAAAGCCTCCAAGGGGTAGGATGTTATGGAAGCAAAGCAAGCAAAGTCCGGTTACCGGGCTATATCAAAGTTCCTTCTTGCCTCGCCCTTTAAGGTGCGGCCCGTGGCGGATCTGATTCGCCGTAAGCCTTACCCGGAAGCCATGTCGGTATTGGAAAATATACCCCACAAGGGCGCCCGGCTGCTCCGTAAAACCGTAAAGTCCGCGGCATCAAATGCCCTGAGCGCCAACAAACAGCTTGATGAGGATATGCTCTATGTTAGGGAAATATTAGTTGACGAAGGTCCCCGGATGAAGCGGATTTGGTTCCGGGCACGGGGCCGGGCGGATATGCTTCTTAAGAGGATGTGCCACATAACCGTGGTAATTGATGAGACAAATAAGGCGGGGAAATAAATGGGACAAAAAGTTAATCCTATCGGTTTGCGGATTGGCATCAACAGGACCTGGTCTTCCCGGTGGTATGTAGACCCCAAGGAATATGCGGATACCCTGCATGAGGATTTGAAGCTTCGCAAGTTTATTGTTAACATGAACGAAACCAAGGGGTCGGATATTGCGGAACTGGAAATTATCCGGCATCCCCAGCGTATCACCATTGTGATACATACCGCCCGGCCGGGGGTTATCATCGGCATTAAGGGCGCGAACATTGAAAAGATTGGCTCGGAGCTCCAGAAGCATGTGTCCAAGAAGATCCAGATTAAAATCAAAGAGGTCCGGAACGCCGATAACAACGCCCAGATCGTGGCTCAGAACATTGCCCGCCAGCTTTTAGCCCGGGGCAGTTTCCGTCGGACCATGAAACAGGCCATAAGCAACGCCATTAAGAAGGGCAATGCCCAGGGCGTAAAAGTCAGGCTCTCCGGCCGCCTCGGCGGCGCGGAAATGTCCCGCACTGAGGAATCCAAGGAAGGGCGGATCCCCCTGCATACCCTGCGGGCGGACATCGACTACGGTTTTGCGGAAGCCCACACCACCTTCGGCGCTATCGGCGTTAAGGTTTGGGTATATAACGGTATGAAATACGGCAAGGAACAGAAAGAAGA
>JAITBG010000034.1 GCA_031283725.1 Treponema sp.
AAAAGAGGCTTTAAAATTTTTAAGTTGTTCTAATGACGGCATGCACAATCACCGGACCATAGGCCCACGATTCCCCTCCTGTTTAAGATATTGAAACATCAGCCGATAATTGTAAACAAGGTATGAGAAAGATACTAATTCTGATGCTCCTTATTGTTATTATCGGCAATATAGAAGCCATTGATACAGAATCTTATCAGTTTATCAACCATCTCCTGACCATCCCCGCTCCAGGGGCGCCAGAAATTTTTGACGACGGGGTGATTTTTACCGCTCCCTCATCCCATCGCCGGGTGGGTATTTCCTTTGCACACGAGGGCTTTTCCCATGTCTATTGGTTCCGGAAACTGCTGAAAGCCAAGAATGAATTGACTCTTAAAGAAGAAAAAAGCAAACATATCGAGGATAAATACCGGGATTCGGGAATTCTCTTTCATGTTTATACCGTGCCCCCGGAGATTCGGGAACTGGAATACCGCCTGGTTATAGACGGCCTGTGGACCACGGACCCCTTAAATCCCCAATACCGGATAGACCAGAAATCCGGCATAGTCCGTTCCGTGATAGTGATGCCGGAGGTACAAAGAGTTCCCACCGCCTTTGACGGTCCCCCGGGGACCCTCACCTTTAATTACCAAGCCCCTTCCGGAGAAACGATCACCGTGGCCGGTTCCTTTAATGGCTGGGACCCCTTTATGTATGAACTCCGGGAAATAAGGGAGGGATACTATTCACTTACGCTCCCTCTTCCCCCGGGGACCTATCATTATGTATTCTTCCACCGCGGCCAGCGTATTCTGGACCCCTACAACCACAACCGGGCTTACACCACTGAAGGAATAGCCGCCACAGAAGCGATAGTGCGGTAGTATAATGTACGCCCTTGTTATCCTGAACGGCTTTTACCATGGTCAAAAGTACCGGTTTGCCGTTCCTGTTAGGAAACGCTATCTTGTCCTTTGTTTACCGGAATTTAGTAAAAAACCGGAAACCGCGCCTTTGTATGCGGTTATGGTACAAAGGCTATTTTAAAATCGCCGTATTTACCGGAAGCGTGATCAAAGGCCTTTTCCCATTCCTTCAGCGTAAAAGTCGTTTTGATTAGCCCATCGGTTTTCAGAAGATTCTTTGAAATTCCGTCGATCACAAAAGGGAAACAATAGGGACTTAAATGGGAACCCAATACGTCCAGTTCTTTCCGGTCTCCGATGATCGACCAATCCACATTGGTAGGACCGGAAAATACGCTGAACTCCACAAAAGTACCGAGCTTTCTTATTATCTTGAGCCCCTGAATAACGCTGGAGGGATGGCCCGTTGCTTCAATATAGATATCGCAGCCGTACCCATCGGTCATGGCGAGGATCTCTTTTTCCACATCAACCTTGGAAGGATTGAATGTGTGGGTAGCGCCGAAGGCCCGGGCTTTTTCCAGGCGGGTGTCCACCATATCCAGGGAGATGAGGGCCCTGGCGTTCTTGAGGGCCCCATAGGTTACCATCCCCAGCCCCAAGGTACCTGCGCCGGAAATAACGACCACGTCGGTGCACTGAATGTTTGCCCGGTCTACCGCATGCTTTGAACAGGCATAGGGTTCGACAAGCAGGGCTTTTTCCAGGGGCATATCTTTGGGGACTTTGTGAACCACCGCATGTTTAGTGTACCGTACATATTCCGCCATACCGCCGTTATATTCCGCGTGAAAGCCGTGCATACCGTGGGGCTGACACATCCAGTACTGACCGCTCCTGCAAAAACGGCATTCGCCGCAGGGAACGATCTGATCCGCCGTAACTCGATCCCCTATGTCAAAGCCCTTGACGTTTTTTCCTATTTCGACGATATACCCCAGGAATTCATGACCGGGAATAAAGGGCGGTTTTACCCAACTTGGCTGAACGTCGTCCCCCCAGAACATAGCGGCGCCGTGCTGGCATTTTAAGTCCCCCGCGCAGATGCCGCAGCCTTCGACTTTAATGATAATATCATCGTCGCCGCATTCAGGCGTAGGATACGCCGATTCGTACCGGTAATCGGTAGCACTGTAGGCGACCAGCGCCTTCATGGTTTTTGGATAGTTACTCATATATTTCTCCTATTAGTAAAAAATATAGTGGACTTGTTCAATAAGCCGGTTGGTTATCGAACAAGTCCTTGCAAGAAACCCTACGGGTTTCAATGCTCTGCATTTTGCTGTTTTTCAGCGGTTGTTGTTTAAAGACTGAAATTTTTAAACAATTCTAGTAAACGGAGCCTTTCCCTATTTAATCGCCGCGCCTGTTTCGGCGTTAAAAAGGTGCGTCTTATCGGAATTAAATTCCAGGTGGATAATGTCTCCGCGCCGGTAAAATACCTCCGCGGTGGTGGTAAGGTTCAGATACTCCCCCCCTACCTTGATGCTGACTCGCCGTTCATCCCCGAAATTCTCGTAAATCGCCACAGGAACAGGAGTGCTGGAAGCCTCGCCGGTAATGAGCACATCTACCGGCCTGACACCAAGGGTTAAGTTCATGCCGTCGGAAACAACAGCGTTGTAACGCTCGGGGACTCTTACCCGGAGATCGCTCCCCGTAAAGGTAAAAAAGAACCCCTCCTGGATCTTCGCAATAACCGAGCGAAGTAGATTCATAGGCGGTTCGCCGATGAAGCCCGCCACAAATTCGTTCACCGGTTCATCGTATACTTCAAGAGGAGTCCCTATTTGCTGTAACTCGCCATCCTTCATAATGATAATCGTATCCGCCAGGGACATGGCCTCAATCTGATCGTGGGTAACGATGATCGTGGTACATTCAATTTCCCGGTGCATGCGTTTAATTTCTTGTCTCAGGGTCTGCCTCATTTTGCCGTCAAGGTGCGAAAGGGGCTCGTCGAGCAGGAGGATTCCCGGCTGCCGGATAATAGCCCGGGCAATATTTACCCGCTGTTTTTGCCCGCCAGAAAGGGCACTCGGTTTCATGATCAAAAGGTCTTCTACCTTGAGCAGCGGCGCTACCCGATCTATGGCCTTCTTGATATCGCTAGCAGGTAAACCTTTTGCTCTAAGGTTGAACGCGAGGTTTTCATACACCGAAAGAGGCGGATAAAGCGCGTAATCCTCGAAGGCCAAACCGATGTGCCGATCCTTAGGCAAAAGATCATTGATACACACGTCATCAATAAACATCTTCCCCTGGGATATCTTCTCCAGGCCCGCAATCATGCGAAGGGTTGTTGATTTTCCGCAGCCCGAGGGCCCCAGTATGCCGATGAAGGAACAATCGCTGCACGAAAAAGAAAGATCCTTTACCGCGTAATCATTTATTTTTAAGGGCTTCCCCCAAAAATTTTTGGGGCCGTCCTCATACCGCTTGTAAATATTTTGCAAGGTTAACTGCGCCAATTTTTTCTCCTTTACAGGCTTCGTATTTATGCGTACCGTTCTATGCCGCTTCGGGTTATAAATGTCCCGATTTCCGCGTTAAAGTACAAGGCGTTTTTCATGTTGAATTTGAGATACACCGTCTGGTCAAGTTCGGCGCTGATGTTATTGGCCGCGGCGATACGGATCCTTGAACCGTTCACGTCAACGGTCATAATTACCTTGTTTCCTATGGGTTCAAAGGCGTAGATACTCCCTTTAATCCAGCTTGAATCATGGGGAGAAAAGTTAAAGGAAATATCTATGCCCCGTATTCCCATATCCACCTTGGTTGTGCCTGCGTTTCTCAGCGCCTCAGTCGTGTCCGCTTCCGGTACCAGCGGCATTTCCTGCTGAAGACACCGTAATTTTAACAGGCCCCCTTCGGTAAAAAGCTCCCCCGCGACAAGATTAATCTCCGGCTCGCCGAAAAGTCGGGCGACAAATTCATTCTTCGGCATATAATACATTTGCAGCGGGGTCCCGAGCTGTTCAATCCTGCCCTTGTTGAGGACCGCGATACGATCCGCCAGGGACATGGCTTCCATAAAGTCATGGGTTACATAAATAGTCGTGGTGTTAAAGGCGCTCTGCATTTCCTTTAATTCGCCGCGCATGAAGTGGCGCAGCTTCGCGTCCAGATGGGCAAGTGGTTCGTCCATGAGGAATACTGCGGGCTCCCGTACCAGACAGCGGCCGATTGCGACCCGCTGCCTTTGGCCGTTGGAAAGTTGGCTCGGTTTTCGGTCATACAAACCGTCTATATGCATCATCTTGACAACCCGTTCGACCGCCTGTTTTATATAAGCCTCATCCTTGCGGTGCAGTTTGCTCCGCAGGGGAAACGCGATATTGTCATAAACGCTCATGTGTGGGTAAAGCGCATAGTTTTCAAAAACCATCGACACGTTACGGTGCATGGATTCTACCAGGTTGACAATCTCGCCGCCTATTTTAACGAGTCCCTCCTGGGGAAACTCGATACCCGCAATAGTTTTAAGAGTCGTGGTTTTACCTGCCCCGGCAGGGCCGAAAAAAACAAAGAATTCGTTATCCTTTATATGCAGGCTTAACTTGTCTACCGCGACATTGTCCTTATACTTTTTCGTAATGCCTAAGAGTTCAATTTCCGCCATAGGTCCTCCTCATTAACCTTTAACTGCGCCGAAGCTCAAGCCTCGCACCAGATGTTTCTGAATGAAAAGGCAGATAATTATTTCCGGCAGTACGGCGATAATTGCCGCCACCGCGACCTGCCCGTAGTGTACGGAATCCGACGCCAAAAACCGGAGGGACGTGATGGTGATGGTTTGTACACGAACGCCTGAGAGAATGAGTGGAAAAGTAAAACTGTTCCACGCAAAAATGAAGGCAAGCAAGCTTGCCGCCACCAAGCCGGGTTTGATAAGGGGAAGCAGTATCTTAAAGAAGACCTCATACCATGTATACCCGTCAAGCTGGGCGGCCTGTTCTATTTCTACGCTGATATCTTCGAAATAACCCCGGACAACCCAGATGAGCAGGGGCATAGTAATAAGCTGATAAACCCATATAAGGCCAAAATAGGTGTCGTAAAGACCGAGCCGCTGGAATATCATAAATACCGGGAGTATGACCAGAATTTCCGGCGCAAATTTGAACGACAAAATTTGAAAAGCCCAGCCTTCTTTGTTTTTGAAGTCGTAACGTGCAAAGGCGTAAGCCGCAGGCACCCCGGCTACTATCGTTAAGAGAACGGCGCCGCCTGATACGGCAAAATTTTGGAGAAAGGCCTTGAAGTAGTCCGAATCTGGCCGGAACAGTACTGCGTTATAGTTTGAGAATGTCGGCGTAAAGTTGAACACCGTGGTCACCACTTCCGCATCGGACTTGAGGGAGCAGATAAACATCCAGAACAAGGGAAAAACGGCAAACACCAGCCAAACGGTCAATGCCAGATAGCGGAGGATGTTGAGCCTGCCATCAATAACATTCTTTCTTGTTGCCATTTTTTTTAACGTGGTAATATCTTTCATGCCTTGCTCCTTACAGCCCCGCCGCTTCTTTAGCGTATTTCCGTTGTTTTTTAACTATCCAGTTGGCGATAATATTTACGACCAGCCAGAGTATCAGAAGATAGGGCATGGCCCTGGCAAGCCGTTGATAGGTAAAAGCCGTCAGATAACTGGTAAGGGAAATATTCATCAGCGTGTTTCCGGGGCCGCCCTTGGTAAGGGCAAAAATAATGCCAAACTCCTGTAATGAGGCCATTGTGCGGAACAGAACGGCAATATATATGAAAGGCTTCAACATGGGAAGGGTTAACGCCTTAAAGGTAAACCATGCGCCCGCGCCGTCTACCTGGGCGGCCTCAAAGGGCGACTTCGGCAGGGACTGGATGCCCGCAAGTACCAGGAGCATCATGAAGGGGGTGTTTACCCAGGTGTCTATAAACACAACGGTAAACATGGCGGTTTTGGGAGAAGCCGCCCAGGGAAAATTGAAAATTCCCAGGAGGTTTAGGAATTTTTCCACAATACCAACCGAGTTGGAGATCATGAGCTGCCAGATAAGGACTGCTATGGCGGGGGCTACCATCAAGGGAAACATAAACACCACTTTAAGAATCCGGCTGTACCGGTTGTCTTTTCGCAGGAGGAAAGCGATGCCCATCCCCAAAAGAAGCTCCGCTCCGGTGGCGCTGACTGCGTACACAAGGGTTACGAAAACAGCGTGATAAAATTCCGGATCGATAAACATATTGATCCAATTTCCCAGGCCGATAAGCTGCCATCTATCCATTGGCAGCCGGTATGAGGCATTGGTAAAAGACAACAGTATGGCAACAAGGAAGGGGATCAATATCCCTATCAGAATTATCATCCCCGGCAATATGATGAAGTATGGCCGCATTTGTATCTTTTTGGGTAATTCATTGTAGTTTATTGGAATATCCTTCGATTTGTTTTTCCCCATGTGGTTCCCCTTTCGGTCTGGCAATAATAGAGTTGTTTAAAAACTTCAGCTTTTAAACAAATTCCGATAAAAAACAGCAAAATGTGGAACATTTTGCGAGACTTGTGAGAGAACCATAGGGTTCTTGAACAAGTCCAATACTTTTTAGAAAACCACAGAAGACCTAGGCTTGTGTTTTCTCCTTGGGTCATCTGTGGTTTGTTTAATCAGGAAAACAGGCTATTCCTGGACCATTCGGTCTTGAAGGGCTTTTAGGGCATCCAACCCCTCCTTCACCGAACGATATTTCCCGCCGGCCACAAGATCCTGAAGGGTAGCGGCCCATTCATAAGTCGTCTGGAAGAAGGCCGGCTGCGGAGTAAACTGAATGGTGGTAGTAGGAATAGTCTTCTGCCACGCATCGTACCAACCCGGCAGCTTGGCGATCTTCGCTTTGAATGCGGAGTCGTTATACACAGAAGTCCGGGTGGGATCCATGTTATTCGCTTCAACAGAAGAAAAACGGAGGAATTCCTTGCTGCTGAAATACTGGAGGAAGAGCCAGGCGGCAACCTTGTTCTTGGAATAAGAATTCATCGCCATGGACCAAGTCCAGAAGTTTGAATTAAACTTATCCCCTGCCTTGGCAACAGGCATAGTGGCATAACCGACATTCCCGGCCTCGGCCATATTCTGGAAGTCAACTTGACACATACAGTTTGAGGCGTCAAAGATCATGGCGGCTTTACCGGCGCCAAAATCGGCCAGACACATATACCAATATTGGCTTGACCACTGGGGAGAACCTCCCCGCTTTACCATGTCAACAAAGAATTCATTCATTTTGACCGATTCAGGGGAATTCACCTTGGATACAAGCTTTCCGCTTTCAATGGCAAAGTCTGTGGCGCCGAAATTTTTGAAGGTACTCATATACCCGGGATGAATAGTACCCCAGTCACGGGCGCCGCGGACGGCGATAGCATAAGAACCGGGTCCGTTCCAGCCCTGGAGTTTGTCACAGGCGGCGAGCAGTTCTTCGTAAGTTTCGGGAACTTTGGTGATACCGGCTTTTTCGAAAGCGCGTTTATTATAACCGAGCATGTAGAGTTCCATTCCCAGGGGAATACCCAGTTGATCGCCCTTTCCTACAGGATGACCTGCTACCCCGTCCCATTTAAGGGCATTAAAGGCGCTTTGTACAAAATCGGCCACATCATAATCACTGTTGGTAAGGGATGAATTGTTGAGATACGAATCAAGAGGTTCCACATTACCCGCGGTGGAATAATCCCACAACTGATAGGCCCCCGACATGAACAGATCCGGGGTTCCGGACCGGCTGGACAGGGCATTGGAAACCTGATCAAAATAATTTGCTTCCGGGGTAATCTGGGTGTTGACCTTGATACCGGTGAGATTCTGGAAATCGTTGAGTCTCTTGACTACGGATTGAGAAGTTTGATGCTCAACCATATAAACGGTAATTTCCGCTCCCGCTGCCCGCTTCCAGTCAAACGCTCCTGTAACCGAGACTGCATTGCTGCCACTACTCTGTCCTCCACCAGCGGCAAACACCATGCCTGCCGCTAAAACGAGGAGAACTCCGACTGTCAGTATCTTTTTCTTCATATTCCTCTCCTTTGTCCGTCCTGTATTTTTTTATAAGGAGGACTAACTGATTAGATACAGGATAAATCCGGTCTATAAAATCAGGCAACTAAAATTTTTTTCTATTTTTAGTGATTTTTTTTGCAGCGGGTGGGAATCCCGGAAAATCCGGGAATAGTTTTTATAATTTTTTTGGTAATTTGACTATTTATCAAAAAACCAGAAAATATTTACGAATTTTAGCAATTTTTTATTATTCCTATTGACGCCGTCGTACAGGGAAGCGTAAACACGCTACGGTTTCCACGCCTTCTCCACCGGTATATACCAATACGGCCTGTTCTCCGAACTGAAGACGTATCCGTTCACGAATATTGTTGATCCCTATACTGGTAAAAGGCTTATCCTGTTCTGTCCCCCGATTTACTTTATCCAGGGTTTCCCTATCCATAGATTTTCCGTTGTTCACAACCTCCAGGCAAAGGGTTTCCCCGTTAATACCGGAACGGATGATTATTTCGCCGCCGCCTTCTCTGTCGTCAAAACCGTGGATAAGGCAGTTTTCCACCAGAGGCTGAAGAATAAAACGGGATACTTCGCAGCACTCGGTCTCTTTTGCGATTTCGGTTTTGAATTCAAAAATGTCGCCATAGCGGTATTTCTGCAGGCCAACATAATTGCGGACACTTTCCACTTCCTCGCCCAATGTTGCTAGGGTACTGGAAGAAAGATTGTACTTTAACAGGTTGATAAGAGCGGAACACATGGACGCGATATTGTGTATTTCCTGGAGATTTGCGAGAAATTTGATAGAATCGAGGGTATTATACAAAAAATGCGGATTTATCTGGGAACGCAATACCTCAAGTTTAAGATCATTCTGCCGTTTCTGCTCGACCAGTTCCCGCTCCAGATTTGCGTTTATCTGATCCATGACCAGATTGAAGGTATGACCTAGCTGTCCCATCTCGTCCTTGGTATGAATGGCAACCCGGAAGGACAGATCCCCGCTCTCAATACGTTTACAGGCGTCAAAAAGGAGCTTTATCGGCTTGGTCAGTGTATGGGACATAAAGATACTGCATATCAGGATAATAATAATCGAAACAATAAAAACAATGGTAAATGAACGCTGGGTTTTGAGGGTATCCCCGGTTATGTATTTGGTATCTACCATTCTGATAAAACGCCATCCAACGACTTGGGACGTCTGGGAGACAATAAAACTATCGGTATCAAAAACCTGCCCTTCAATGATGAGTTCATCGGAGGTAACAAGCTGGGGATAATCGGCAAGCACGGAATCAAAATATATAAAGGCCGGGTAATGGTAGATGATTCTCCCCAGGGGATCGATGATGAGGATTTTTTCGTTATTGCTGGTAGGCGAGAGGATAAACATCTCCTGAAACAGCGAATAATTAAGGCCTATGTAGATCTGTCCCAGAAGTTTTTCCGCCTTAATATCATAAACCGGCCAAACGCCGGTCAGAATGTCCTGGGGAGCATAGGGAGGGAAAAAATCGGAATCGTGGGCATCGAGGACAAAATAATCTTTATACATGCCGGAATTGAAATAGCGCTCATAACGCCGGTAAAGTCCCTCAAAAAGAGCGCGCTTAAAGGGAACATGGCTTGAATGGATCTGCCCGCCCGCTCCGGATATGCTTATGTTTCCCAGGAAGGGCTGTATCTCCTTTAAAGACTGAAGATATGCGTTCATAGAGAATTCCCCCTGGCCGGGGAGCGGCTGTTCGGTTGCGGTAAGGGCCGCAAGAACTTCCGGCCTTGAACCGATAATCCTGGCGGTATCATCAACAATACCCATAATAAAGTCAAACTGCTCCATTGTGCGGTTCGAAGCCTGTATGAGAGAATTAATCTCGTTGCGTTTGAGGGAACTGGCATAGGAAGTCCTTACCATGACAGTCATGATGATCAGGATCATGCTGCTAAGGGCAAGAACCCCCAAAAATATTTTATAGCTTACCCTGCGTATTTGCATATTTTCACCCCCCGGATTGTATGATATACTAATTTCCGGAAATTTTCACTCGATTTTTAGCGAAATTTGACGGATTAAGGCAGCAGATTACGGTATAAATGAAACGCATTCTGATTGTTGATGATGAGTATCTGGTCCGCCTCGGGTTAAAGACCATAATTGACTGGCCGGAATACGGGTATGTCGTCGCCGGAGAGGCCTCCAACGGCAAGGAAGCCCTTGAATTGTTTGACAGCGCCGGCGCCGATGTAATACTTACGGATATCAAAATGCCCGTTATGGACGGTCTTGAGCTTACCCGGGCCGTCAAAGAAAAGAATAAAAGCGTTACGATCATTATTCTTAGCCACTATGACGAGTTTTCCTACGCTCAGGAGGCAATAAACCTGGGTGCTTTCCGCTATATCCTGAAATCGGAATTGACCAAGACAAACCTTCTCAATATGTTAAAATCTATCTTTTATTCAGAAAATGAAGAAGCCGCCGATTCACCGGCGATTGATGGAACAAAAGATATTACCGCTCAGCAGGAACGTTACATAGAAACCTATCTTTTCCCGTTTTTCTCTGATGTGAATACCCGTGTATGGGGAGGGGTGCATCCGCCTTTCCCCGAGGAGGAGGCCGGCCAAAAGAAAAAATATCTTATCCTCTGTACCGTATGTCATCTTACAACGCTTTTGCATGAAACGAGAAAGGTGTTTCCAAAAACGGTAAAAGTGCTTTTTACCGAATCATTTGGCGATTTAGCGAGTTTCGCGGGATATCACCACGAAAAATTTAAACTTGTCGCGATTCTGCCTTTTGCCGAAAACGATCTTCCATCGAAAAACAAACTTGTTGAATCCTGTACGCGCATTGTAAGGAACGTCTATCAATATTATAACGTTCATCTTTTTATCGGCCTGAGTTCAATCGGCAGCGCCAATGATATGGCGCGGCTGTTTGCCGAGGCGGTACGATCCGTGGATCTGTGTTTTTTTTCGGAAAAGAGTTTTGTCTGCGTTCATGAGCAGGAAGAGAGCCAGCCTTCCGGAGGCCCACCCCGGATCAGCTATGAAAAGCTCAGCTCTTTTATTGAGAAAA
Organism: Treponema sp.; assembly: GCA_031283725.1. Classification (GTDB taxonomy): domain Bacteria; phylum Spirochaetota; class Spirochaetia; order Treponematales; family Breznakiellaceae; genus Termitinema. Next base: position 11,037 of record JAITBG010000034.1, read on the forward strand.
ATCAGGAAGACGCGATGCTTGAATATATAAAGAAAATATTCAAAAGGCTTCGTGAACTTAAGAACTATACGGTGGTGCACAATGCTTTTATCGACTTTCTTTCAAGCGGAAAGGCCGTCTGTGAAAAATACCACCTGAACGATCAGAGCGCCCTGAGCGAAAGTAAATTTGAATACCGCGCCTTTTACGATCTCCTTTTTATTGATGATGTCGAACTTTATATAAACAACCTTTTTCTTGAATTACTGTCCGGAAAACAAAGCGGTGGAATAACCTATTCATTTATCGTAAAAAGAAGCATTGATTTTATTCAGCAGAACTATGCCAAAAACATCTCCCTTTCCGATGCGGCGGAAAATGCGGAGGTAAGCCATAGTTATCTGTCTTTTATTTTTAAGCAGGAAACGGGTATCAATTTTAACACATGGTTGTCGCGGTACCGTATTGAGGAGGCGAAAAAACTACTGCAAGAAACCAATATGCGAATATATGAGATAGCCGAGAAAGTCGGATTCGCCAACCCGTATTATTTCAGTAAAGTATTTAAAGAATTTACCGGGGTGCATTGTAAGGAATTCCGTAACACGATTCTGCCGGAAAGCAGGTAGCGGATTACCGCTACGGATTATCCTCATATTGCTTTTTAGCCCCCTATACACTATATATGGGGCTATATTCTCTTTTTGTCTTACAGTACACCGGATATGGACTGGAGAATACCGGATTCGAACCGGTGACCTATTGATTGCGAACCAATCGCTCTACCAACTGAGCTAATTCCCCATAGGTGGGAGAAGTATATCAGATAGTGTATACTATGGCAATATGTGGCCGGCATTGGTTTTATACAACATATTCCGTTTTGGATTCGCCGTCGTCTTTGTGGGACTTCACTGTGTACTCATGGCGGGGCTATTTTTGGAGTGGCGCCGGGATAAGCGGGGCGGCGGCGGCGTTTTTGTCCATGCCCCGGTCCTTGACATAGCGGACGCTCCGGCGCCTGGGCAGCTGGTTTCGGTGATTATTCCCGTCCGTAACGAAGCGCTGCGTATAGAGGGGCTGCTTCGGACCCTGGGGCTCCAGGATTGTCCCGGGGTGGAGTATATTTTTGTGGACGACCGGTCCTTTGACGAAAGCCCTGCCATACTCCGGCGCTTCGCCGGGACCCGGGGGGATGTCAGGATTATCACGCTGACAGAAAATCCCGGGCCGAACCATAAACAGTATGCCCTGAGCCGGGGTATTGATATTGCCCGGGGGGGGCTGTTCCTCTTTACCGACGCGGATTGCGAGGTGCCCCCATCCTGGATACGATCCATGATCCTCCACATGGCCGATAAACGGGTCGGGGCGGTAATCGGGCCGGTCTTTAAGCTGCCTGAGCTGCCGGCGAAGTTTCCCGCGGCTGGGAAGGGAAAGGGCTTTTTTCAGATGTACCAATGTTTTGACCATGCCATACGCTATATGTATCTGACGGCTTCCACGGGAATCGGGGCGGCCGGGGGCGGGTTCGGAAATAACCTTATACTCCGGCGGGAAACCCTGGACTTTATCGGCGGTTACGAGGGGATACTTCCCTCCCCCACGGAGGATGCGGCCCTGATTTCTCAGATCCGGGCAAAATCAAAGTACCAGGTTCGCTCAGCCTGCGGCGCCGATGTTTTTGTGATGACCCGGGGGGAGAAGTCCTGGGGTAACCTGATCAACCAGACGCTCCGCTGGAATAATGGGGGGCTCTTCAGTCCCGAGCTTTCCACCAGGCTCAATTTTGGGTTCCTGATGATCACCATTTCCATGGGCATGCTTGCCATTCCCCTCTTGCCGTTCATCCATTCCCTGTGGCCGCTGCCCGGAGCGGTATTTCTCGCCATGACCATGAATACCCTGGCGACACTGAATATTTTCGGTACCGCAATTCCCAAGGCGGGACCTGCCTGGATATTCCATACAATTTTTACCCCCCTATATTTTACCTTTCTGACCATCCTGGGATTCCTCGGCATTAAGCCTTCCTGGAAGGGTGAGCCGTGAAGTCCGGGCTTCGTTAAAAACTCGTCCCCATATTGAAGCTGACCGTGAATTCATCCGCCGCTACATTATAGGAAACGCCGATCCCCATAGCGGGAATAGCGATTCTGCTCAAATAGAGATTAAGGGCGCCGGTAACGCCGTGATCGAATTCATGTTCAAGAATAGGCCCGTAGGAATAGACTGTCTGATATGATATGAGGAACGCCATGGTTCCCTGGGAAAATTTATAGAGATATTTCTCAAATCCCAATGTGGCGCCGGCATAATGCTGCGCAGAAAAAGTGCTGGGGAGTATGTTGAAACCAACCGAGGATGCGGAAGATTCAAGAAAAGGAGGCGCCTCGGGACTATAGCGTATCCTTCCGTGAAACCCCGCCTTGAAGCCGGGGATGACGGAGGTTTCGTAGTTGCCCTGTAAGGAAAGTGTGTGCAGTGGAACTGCGTCCATCACCGGCATAAAAGTATAATCCAGTTTTGCGCGCCGCTGAGAAAGCAGGTATCCGTCCCAATGGCTGCGGTTGAGCTCAAAGGCCGGGTTGATTCCCCCGGCAAGGATTCCTTTTTCCGGGGACAAAAGGGAATCCTCGCTTTCCCGGATACTCCGCCGGGAAAAGGATAAGGAAGTCGAAACGGTGAATAAGTCTGTTATCGGATACTGTATTCCCATGCCGCCGAGGATAATATCCTGCTCGTATTTCCGCAGATTCGTTTTATGTTGATCCGTATCCCGATGGCTCTGCCTGCCGTACATGCCCATGATGTTCCAGCCGGGGGAATGTTTCCGCTCCGGTGTATTCTGGTAAATAAGCGAGGTAAACCAGCCTGAAGTGCTGTAGGTCCCCGCTACGATAAACTTGTCGTTTAACCCGAATGCGTTGGCATCCATAAGGGCGCCGCCGCCGCCCAGAGTCCCGTTAGAGTCGGCGAAGAATACCGGAATCGGAAAAAAGGCCCATTTTTCCCGAACATTAACGGTGAGAACCATCCCGTCCCTGTCCGGCGTTTCCTCAACCCCTATAGAAAGGGGTTCGAGAATTCCCGTACCGACGATTGCCGCATACACATCATTAAAATCAATGCTCATCCCATCCTGGCCGATGAACTTTTTTAGAGGGTACTCCGCCACATGAGGCTTGGTCCTGGTGAGTCCCGTTACGGAAACCGCGGTGATTACCTGCGCGGAAAACTCCGCTGCATGTTGAGCCCCACCTGTCGGGCCGGGCGTCCCCCACCTGTCGGGCTGGGCGTCCCCCACTTGTCGGGCTGGGCGTCACCCACCTGAAGGCTTAGGCGTCCCCCACTTGTCGGGCTGGGCGTCCCCCACTTGTCGGGCTGGGCGTGGAGACGAAAACCGGCGGCCAGCAAGAGAGTAACTAAAAAAAGGCGTATGGATTGTTTTGTCACCGGATTAGTATTACTACAGTAACCTGCTATTTCATACGACCCGCGTCATCCAGCCCTTCGTGTCCGGAAGGGTGCCGTATTGAATGCCCTTCAATGTGTCCCGGAGCTCCGCGGTTAGTTCTCCTGCCTTGCCGCCGTTGAAAACCGCCTTCTTACCCTGATATGTCAGGGATTCGATGGGGGTGGCCCCTGCGGCGGTACCGCTGACGAAACACTCTTTGGCCTCGGCAAAGACCTCATCAATGGCGATATTACGTTCCGAGACCCTCACGTTCCGATCCTTAGCCAGTTCGATGATGCTGGAACGGGTAATTCCCGGCAAGATGGTATCTCCCAGATCCGGTGTTACCAGTTCGCCGGATTTCAGATAGAAGAAGATATTACAGGAGGAGCCCTCCTCCACATATTTTCTGTGGGTTGCGTCCAGGAACACACATTCCATAAAACCTGCGGCGGCAGCTTCGTGCTTGGCCAGGGCGGAGATAACGTAGTTGGAGGACACTTTGATCCAGCCCGTACCGTGAGGGGTGGCCCTGATCCGTTCGGTAACCACCGCTTCGGATTTGCCGTCGGCGAAATAGGAGCTTACCGGAGTAGTGACAATGATGACCCAGGGTGCCCGGCAGATATTCACCCCGATGCCCCCCTCGGCATAGGTGAAAGGGCGGATGTAGATCGAATCGGCGGTCATGAAGGAATCCTTTTCCCACTCCGTCTTATACGGTAGTTTGAACCCTAACTGGGCGTTTCGCTTAACCGTCTCTACGCAGGCTCTTACAAAAGCGTCTTCGGGGAAGCCGGGCATGTAAAGCCCGATCATAGACTTGTTAAACCGGGCCGCGTTCCGGCCGGGCCGAAAAATCGCCAGACCCCCGTCCTTCTGGGGCAGGGCCTTGAGTCCCTCAAAACAGGAAAGGCCATACTGGGTCGTGTAATTTACCAGGGGCATATCGGTATAGAAATTCCGGGAATCTGACAGGGCGGCGGCGGTATCCTCGGATAGAGCGGCCTCTTGCGCCGGAGTTTCATGGGGTTTTTCCAGATATTCTTCTTCCCACTCCTTATCGTGAAACCCTGCTTTCTGGGGTTTGTACTTTGCCCGATATATCACGGGATAGGAACTCAACGCAAATGCCATCACAACCTCCTTAAAAACAAAAAAACTATAGCCGTAGTTTATCAGACAGGGTATTTTGTGGCAATTACGGGAGGCCGTGTTTTTTAAAAATTCTCCTGTGCTCACCGTGTCCGGTTCCGAGGAAGGGTATTCCGATGATCGTGCCCGAAAAAGAGATGGATCGTGCTGCCGAGGTTTTTTACGGCGGCGAGGGGGCTGGTATTCTTGGGCTGTTCTATGGGGGATTCGCCGAAGGCGTTGGCGGCGGAACGCCCGTCCTCATCGGCAAGATTATTTTGTTTCATTCAGTCATCAGATAATGAAGTTAAAGATATATACTTTTACAGGCCGGCGACGGGATCGTTTCCCCGTAACAGGGGGGCGGCCCGGAAGGCGTTTGGCTTCCCGGACCGCCCTGCCGTCAATTTTTTAAAACACAAGGCGGTAATGGAAAGACGTGTTTCCCGCCACCGCCCAGGCATCAACCGTTTCCAGCCCTTACGCCCAGGTAAGGGTATTGGTACAGCTGATAATCGTAACAAGGATGCCGTTGATGATTCCCGGCAGATAGGGATTTCCCGTCAAACGGTAGACTTTTCTGGTCATAATGGCGGTCACCGGCAGGAAGATCAAAATAGGGAAGAGCCAGATCACATACATGTTGCTGTTGGTGAGCGGTATGCCAAGATGGCCGGTAACGGCAAAGGGCACATACTGTACCAGAATCAGGATCAGCGCGGGCAGCCCGTTGACAACGGCGACAACCGCCGTGTTGATCCATTCCTTTTTCCCCAGGCTGACGAAGTTAAACGAATTAACCGCCACCGCGTTGACCGTGTAGTAGGTGAGAAACAGGATCAAATAGGGGAAAAGCATAACAAGGATTTTATCCGCCTTAAAGGCCTTTACCGCTATCACCCAGATACGGTAATCGGTCTTGAAGAAAAAGTCCGCAAAGAACACCAGGCCGTAGGAAACGGTAACGGAAATAAGCGCCAGGAGCAGGGTTTTTCCCAGGGCCGGGAGGGAAATTTCTACCCCCCGGTCTTTCAGGCTGAACCCGTTCTTCTTGCCGTACAGGTTATAGCTCAAAATCATGCAGAGTATTGAGAAAAGGCCGCAGCAAAAGGCCCACAGGCCCACCCCCCAGGGCGAAGTTTGGGGAACATAGGTCTTTACCGCGATGTGGCCCCGGGCGGCGCCAAGAATAGGCATATAAAGAACAGAACCGAAAAGAAGCCCCGCCGCAAGGCTGCCCCAGAACCAGGCAAGCCCCGCGCCTTTTGCCGGGACGCTCTTCAGCGGCCCGGGAGCCCGCAGGGCGGAGAAGAAGGGGGTAAAGAGCATGAGGGAGGTAAAGGAAACGATAAAGAACACGAAACCCGCAAGTCCCAGGAAGTTAAAAAACACCTTCCACTGCCAAATCTGCGAAGAGGGCGGGATGGGATTGGGCGCCTTTAAGGCGGCGTCAAAGAAGCCGATAGTCGCAACGGTCGATCGCTTTGAAAAATGCGACCAGGGGTGGATGATGGGCGGATTGTAAATACCCCGCGCCGCTTCTACGCCGCCTGAGGTTTCTTTATACAAGGTTCCCGCTTCCCGCTTTGCCTTGGATCCGGGGTCCGTGCCGTATCAGAGGAAGGACTGGGCGTTGGAATTATTGATAAATTCCCGGGGGGAGTTGTGCCGCCTTTACCGTCACTTTGCCTGAAAAAGAATTCGTCATACTGGGCCGCCAGAATACCGGCGTACCTGCTGCCGTAGACATCGGCATATTCTTTTGTATCCGCGTTAATGTACGCCGCGTCGGCGCAGTTCAGCAGCACCGCCCGTATCAAGCGCCGGGGCGCCGCGTTATCCTGGCCTATGGCCACGTTGCTGGACATGCCGCCCAAAGAATGGCCGGTGATGCCGATGCGGGAGGAATCCACATACTCCAAGGAATCGAGCATCTTTACCGCTTCATACATGCCGAAAAAGATCTCGCCCGCATTGGTTGCGGGACTTTCCGAAA
>JAITBG010000043.1 GCA_031283725.1 Treponema sp.
CTTGAACAAATTTCATGGAAAATCCGATAAAAGCCTCTGGAGGGATTACAAGGGCAACCCGAAACATTTTTGGGGAGCCGATCCTGCCTGGAACATAATCACATTTGAGATAGGTCTACATTTCTACAGGGTAGAGCTTGAGTGTGCAGGTCTCACAGTCTGGAGGAACTTTCGAGATTCGACACCATCTCCTATTTCGGAACAGCCGACACCCGGCAGATAGAGAAAAGAATCGCCGGGAGAGATGAAGAGGCCAAATTGATCTATGAAGCTATGGCTCTCAATACCGCGAAAAATATCGCAAAATTATCTGTTGATGTAAATGGAAACATAGATTATATTGTTCTGACCGGCGGCATCGCCCATTCAAAGCTGTTTACCGATTTGATTATAAGCAGGGTGCGGTTTATCGCGCCGGTGGAAATTCTCCCCGGCGAGAACGAGATGAAAGCCCTGTATGAAGGGGCGCTTCGGGTGCTGCGCGGTGAAGAACAAGCCCATGAATTTCAGTAGGATAATGTGATAATGGTTGCTTCAGCGGTTCCCTCAAAAAAAGGGTTGATGATCCGAAGGATCGTTGCCTATGTGCTGGGCCTCTTTTTCATTGCTCTGGGCGTATCCTTGTCGGTTAAATCAAACTTGGGCATCACGCCGGTAAATTCCGTTCCTTACATAATCAGTCTCCTCTCCGGACTGGATCAGGGCCTGATGACGGTCATTGCCTATTCCTTCTTTGTGCTGTTCCAGATAGCGTTGCTGCGGAAAGAATTCCAGCCCCGGAGTTTTTTGCAGGTTTTGATAGCCATTCTTTTTGGTTATTTTCTTTCTCTCTGTAATCGCCTGCTGGTTTTCCCGTCCCCTGAAATCTACCCCCTGCGCTTGGGGATGATGGCCTTAAGCGTTGTGGTGATAAGTCTAGGGATTCTCCTGTACCTCGTGCCGGTCCTTATTCCCCAGCCCGCAGAAGGACTGTGCCTGGCTATCGAGAAAAAAAGCGGCTGGAAATATCACAATATTAAAATCGGCTTTGACTGTTCCATGGTCGCCCTGGCGGCGCTTATGTGCTTTCTTGCGACCGGCAAGGTTTACGGAATTCGGGAAGGCACATTGATCGCCATGATCGGCGTGGGGATGGTCCTCGGCGTCTTCTTAAAGCTTTTTAAACCCAGGCTGTATGAGTTCTGCTTCGGCCCCGCAGACAACGAGACAAGGCCAGCGGAACCGGCGGATGGGGATATGAGGACCCCTCCCGAATGAACTGCCCCATGACATTGAATAAACAAAATATATAGAGTAAATTTGGCTTATTATATTATCAGGATATGTTGCATGCAGAGAATATTTGTGATCCTTGAGTCAATTGCTTACAATGACGTACATACTATTGACGAAATCAGTTCGGTTACTAAAATCCCGCGGAGCAGTGTACATCGGATATTACAAAGTTTGGTGCAGGAGAACCTAATTACCCAGGTTCCCCCAAAGGGGTATGTATTGACCGCCAAGCTGGTCTCCATAGGGATTAACGGCATAGGGCAAAAGAATATTGTTGAGGTTGCCGTTCCGATTATGAAGGAATTATCCCAAAAAACCCATGAAACGGTGTCTTTACAGGTTATCAACGGGGCCGAAAGGGTCTGCTTATGTCGTTTTGAGGGTGATTATCCCATCACCAGGCATATAAAGCCCGGGGATAAGGGTGTATTGTTCCGCGGCGCCGCGGGAAAGATCATCGCCGCCGGCTTAAGATCCGTGGAACTTGAAACGATTTTAGATAAATACATTGAGGACGGAATAATCCTTGGGGACAAGAAATCCGCCCTTCTTACGGAAATCCAGCAAATCCGGGAGGCGGGGTTTGCCATATCCACCGGAGAACGGGTACCCGGCAGCGGCTCAATCGGTGTGCCGATAAAGGACATTTTAAACAATACCCAAGCTTCATTATCCATATCCACGGTGCTGGACCGCATGACCGAAGAAAATATCCAAACCTATCTCAAACTGCTTATTAATTCCTCCGCCCAGATTCAATCCCAGGTCATCTGGTAAGGATCGGACATTCGGCATATGATGGTAGTATGAATTATCTTGAACTTCCGGTGTACAAACATAAGGATCTTATCCTTTCCGCCCTGGCGGATAACCAGGTGATAGTGGTGGAGAGTCCCACGGGATCGGGGAAAACCACCCAGATGCCGGTTATCCTCCATGACGCGGACTATGGGAAGAACGGCTTCATCGGGGTAACCCAGCCCCGGCGTATCGCCGCGGTTTCGGTGAGCGAGTTTATCGCCCGCCAGTTGGGGACCGGTATCCCCGGGCTGGTGGGCTATAAGATGCGTTTTGAGGACCGGACCGATCAAAATACACGTATTAAAATCATGACCGACGGCATCCTGCTCCAGGAGATGAAGCTGGATCCCTGGCTTTCCAAATACGGTTGTCTGGTAGTGGACGAAGCCCATGAACGGAGCCTCAACATCGATTTTATCCTAGGGCTCCTCAAACGGGTTCTGGAATCGCGTAAGGAATTTAAGGTGATAGTTTCCTCCGCCACCATCAACGCCCAGGTTTTTTCCGAGTATTTTGGGGAATGCCCGGTGGTAAAAATCGACGCTATTACTTATCCGGTAACCCTAATCTACGATCCGCCCGCTGCTGAAAACGGCAGTACCCTGGCCGCGGAATTTCCGGTTACCCCCGGCCCCCAGGCGGACCGGAACCGGTTTCGCGGCAGGGACGGACGAACCGGTAACCGGGACGGCGGCGGAACCGGCATGGCCCGGAATTCCTCCGAGGATATCCTGCTGGATAAGATTGTCTCCATCACCGAACGCTTTGTAGGGGATAAACGGGAGGGGGATATTCTGATTTTCCTCTCCGGCGAAAAGATGATCAAGGAATGTATGAACCGGCTTTCCCTAGGCCCTTTGGGGAAGTACCTCTACATGGTCCCCCTCTATGGCCGGCTGGGGAAGGACGAACAGGAGCGGGTCTTTGAGAAGCCCCCGGGAGGGAAAACCAAGGCGGTGATCGCCACCAACATCGCCGAGACCTCGGTTACCATAGACGGGATCACCGCGGTAATCGACTCGGGGCTTTCCAAGCTGAATTACTATAACCCCCGGACCTTTACCTCCAGCCTCATCGAAGGGCCGGTGTCCAAGGCTTCGGGGAACCAGCGGAAAGGCCGGGCGGGGCGCACTCGGGAAGGGACCTGCTACCGCCTCTATACCCGCAAAGATTTTGAGAACCGCCCCCTCTTTACCACCGAAGAAATCTACCGCACCGATCTTTCCGAGGTGGTGCTCCGCATGGCCGACCTGGGAATCACCGCTTTTGAGGAATTCGATTTCATATCACCCCCCAACCGGGAGGGGCTCATTGCGGCAATCGATACCCTATACCTTCTGGACGCCCTGGAAAGCGACCGCACTATTTCCAAGGTCGGAAAGATGATGACCGAATTTCCCCTGGCGCCCCGGCAGTCCCGGATCATCGTGGAGGCCATACTCCGGTATCCCAACGTTACCCAGGAGACCATCATCGCCGCAGCATTCCTGTCTACCCAAAGCCCTTATGTATTACCCCCGGGTGAAGAAACCGATGCCCGCAAGGCCCATCACCGCTTTCGGGACCCGGAGGGGGATTTCGTTTCCTACCTCAAACTGTACCGGGCCTATACCGGCGCCGGCGACCGGAGAAAATTCTGTGAGAAAAACTACCTGGACGAAAAGGCCATGGCGGAAATAGTAAACGTAAGCTCCCAGTTGGAACTCATCGCTGCCGACCTGGGGGTCCCCATCCTTTCCGGGGGCAGCATTGAGGACTACCTCTGCTCCGTAGCCCGGGGGATGATACAGTTTGTCTGCGTCCGCTCCGGCCGGGAATTGTACCGCAGCCTTACTGCGGATCGCATCCTGATCCACCCCGGTTCGGTGATGTTCCGCCTGAACCCCCAGTACATTGTGGCGGGGGAAATAGTCAGGACCTCCCGTATGTACGCCATGTCGGTCTCCCCGCTCTCACGAAACGCCCTGGAGAAAATCAGTGCGGAACTCTACGAAGCGCTGGGGGGTAATAGCCCCGTTCGGACAGGCAAATTCGACTTTCCCCGGGAAAAACTGGGAGCCCGGGATTTTACCAATAACATCAAGATCGGCAATGAGGTTTTTGAAATTGAAACCATCAAAGGGAAGAAAACGGTGCGCCTTCCTTGGGAGCGGCTTTCCAGGGTTAAGGACGATATCGGTGGAGTATCGCGGTACAAAGGCCTCAAGGGCTATATCATCGTGGAGGGCAAATATACCCTCCTGGCCGGGGAAAAGCTGGGCTTGATCCTCTCCCTGGCCTCTTCCCTGGACATAGACCTGACGCGAAAGTGGCCCCGTAAGGAGCGGTTTAATTCCGCGGATAAGCTTCCGGCCATTCTGGAGGCGCTTCCCCTGATCCTTTCCCCGGCGGTTTGGCGCCCCGGTAAAAAAGATATGGGATTCCTCTGCCTTCTTACCGATAATAAGGGGCACTACTGGTTTACCTGTTCCCGGGGATTCCACACCAGCCTTAACGAGAGCCTGGCCAGCGTAGAAACCCTGATTGACGAGTTAGGCGGCGAGGTGGATATCGAAATTAAGCACCGGGTTAACCAGGTTTTCAGGCGGCTTTCGGACTACCTATAAGGACTGCCCATGCGGGAAAACTCCCCCTATCACCGTTTCAATGATTTCCTCGCCCCCGGCGCGGACCGGTTCAGGGTATTGGGGAATCTTTTGGAGGAACTGGGGTTCGGGTATTCATCCATCGTTTTAGGCGCCCCCAACGGGCGCAAACTACGGCACTTCTTCGTGCTCCCCCACCGGGGGCAAGGTTTCCTCCCGGGGGAACCGCCGGCGATAGTATTAGTGGCCCATTATGACCGGGCGGCGGGCAGCCCCGGAGCCAACGATAACAGCGCCGCGGTATTCATGCTCCTGGAAGCGGGCCTGAAGATGCGGGAGACGAGTCTGCGGAACTGGCTGATCGTCTTTACCGATAAGGAGGAGCTCGGCCCAGGGGAAGGCATACGGGATCAGGGCTCCTACGGCTTGGCAAGAAGCCTCAGGGAAACCGCCCTCAGGGATTGCCGGTACTATATCTTCGACGCCTGCGGATCCGGGGATACCCTGATCATCTCCACCATGGCGGATCACCTCATAAAAAACGAAACCGGCCCGGGGGCGGCCCGGAAAATGCGGATAGTCAAAGCCCTGCGGGACGGCGCGCTCAAAACCGCCCGGAACCTCATGATGGACCGGGTGCTGCTGGCCCCCACCCCCTTCTCGGACGACGCGGGTTTCCTCCGGGCGGGGCTTGCCGCCCAAACCATCACCGTGCTCCCCTCCCGGGAGGCCGCCGGTTTAGCGTCCCTGTTACGGAGCAAACCGGAATGCATCAACGCCCTGATCAGCCGGGAGGCGAAAAAAACCGGGAAGCCGTTTCCCCTGCCCGAAACGTGGCGCAGCCTCAACGGCCCCGGCGACAGCCCCCTCCGGCTTACCCCGAAAAACTACGGCCGGGTGGTTAAATTCGCCTGCGAACTCTGCCGCGGCTAGTCGGATATCCCAAAATACCCCAACGCCGCGGCGGGCTTGCCTTTGCCGGTTATAGCTTCCCCGCAGAGATCTTCCCGCCGTGTATAGCGTCCCCGCAAGCCCCGGGGGCGTCCCCGCAAGCCCCGGGGGCGTCCCCGCAAGCCCCGGGGGGCGTCCCCGCAAGCCCCGGGGATGTCCCCGCAAGCCCCGGGGATGTCCCCGCAAGCCCCGGGGATGTCCCCGCAAGCCTCGGGGGCGTCCCCGCAAGCCGGGGGGATGTCCCCGCAAGTCCCGGGGATGTCCCCGCGAGCCCCGGGGATGTCCCCGCGAGCCCCGGGGATGTCCCCGCAAGTCCCGGGGATGTCCCCGCAAGCCGGGGGGATGCCTCCGTAAGCCGGGGGAATGCCTCCGTAAGCCGGGGCGGTACTTTTACCCGTACCGGCGCGCTGCCGCGCAGGCAGGCGTGAACGGCAGGGAACTGCGAAGAAGCCTGTAACCGCTAAGGCGCGGGGGAGGCCGCTTGCGCGGCCAATCGGAAAGCGCCGCGTTATTCCTTCCTTCCGCGCCTTGGCGCGCCGTTGCGGCTCTTTTTCTCCCCGGAGTTCGCGGCAGGCTTTTTCCTCCGCCCGTAAGGGTCCGCGCTTTCCTTGCCTTTGCGGTTTCTAATGCTTGATACAGGTAATCCGCCCCCGGTTGGTAGTTGCGCGGCCTCCCCTCCGCGCTTTCCGGCCGGCCGCGCAAGCAGCGCGGAGGCGGGGCGTTTAGCGTCTAGGGTTCCGAACGGGGGCCGCCCGCTGGGCCGGGGGCGGGTTTCGGTTCGGTATACAGATGCACGTCCCGCTGGGGAAAGGGAATGCTCAATCCCGCTTCCTCAAGTTTTTCTTTAAGCACCCGCATTTGATCCCAGTAAGCCGGCCAGTACAGGGCGGTCGGCACCCATACGCGGAGCAGTACGTTGACGCTGCTGTCCCCGTAGGACTGGACCAGTATCTGCGGCGCCGGGTCCGCAAGAAAGCGGCTTTCCGCCGCGGCGAGGTCCTTTACAACCCGGAACGCGGTATCGATGGAGTCGGAATACGCGATGGGTACGGCAATATCCATGCGGCGCGTGCTGTTGCGGGTGTAGTTTTTTAGCGGGGTTCCCCAAATGCTTGAATTGGGCGCGGAAATGTAAACGCCGTCCGGGGTTTCAAGAATCGTCGTAAACAGGCTGATCTCTTTTACCGTTCCGCTGTAGGCGCCGAATTCTATATAGTCTCCCCGCCGGTAGGTTCCCAGAAAAAGCAAAATAATGCCGGCCGCGATGTTGCTTAACGTATCCTTTAGGGCAAGCCCCACGGCAATGCCCGCGGCGCCAAGGATCGCCAAAAAGCTTGCGGTATTGATGCCGAAGACGTTGAAGATCATGATAAGGCAGATGATGAAAATGCCGTAACGGACGGTTAACCGTAAAAGGTTGGAAACCGTGTCGTCGATTTTCAGGCCGTTCAGGGAAATATCGGCAATCGCCGGGCTTTCCGTGTCCGGCTTTCCCGCGGCGGGGGTTCCGGCCCCTTTCGGGGTTTTTCCGGACGTCCGGGACTGTTCGGAAGCCCCGGCGATAAGTTTCGCCGCTCCCCGGTTTACGAAAATTCCCGCCCCGGCGATGACAAGCGAAAGGATCACGTTTTTTGCCAGATCAAAAAGGCGGCCGTTATAACGGTTCCACAATTCAAATAAGCTTTTACCCATGTTCCCATCATAAAAGCGCGCGGCGTTTCTTGCAACAGCCCCGGGCCGCTTGTCCGGGGCGGCCGTTATGAAGTTTTTAGCGGTTCCCGGTATCGCCCGCCCTGACCCGCAGGGCTTTGATTTCCCCCACGAATAAACGGTGGTAGTCTTTCTGCGGGTAACATTCGGCATCGATGAGGGGATCAAGGAACTGCGCGGGATCGAAGTCATGGGTATACAGCTTGCGGCAGCTGATTACTTCGGCGGCTTCCTTAAAACCGATGGTACCGTCCTTAAACGCGATGGGGGTAATGCCCGCCTCTTGCGCCTTATCAATGTCCCGGCCGGACTTGCCGCCGCAGACCGCCAGGGCTTTGCGGGAGGATGTATCGGCTATATCAAAGAAGGAGATGCTGAAAAAGGGGTTATCGTTGACGAATTCAAAGGTATAACGCCCGGGCCGGATGAAGATAAAGGCCACATCCCTGCCCCAGAGTACCCCCAGGCCGCCCCAGGAGGCGGTCATGGTGTTCCAATTGCTTGTATCCGCGGCAACGTTACCGGAGGTGATGAGGGTCCACCCGTCCCCTATCCGGGAAGCCGGGGCCCCGGGAAATTCCCGTATGTCTTTTTCCAACCACTCATTCCCCGCGGGAATAACGTCTTTCTGTTTCATCACCTTACCTCTAATATTTCGCTGTAGGCGTCCAGGGCGGCGTCCCCGGAATTACCCGAAAGAACTTTCTTGGTGAGCGCCTTTCCTAATTGGACCCCTTCCTGATCAAAGCTGTTGAGGTTCCACGCAAAGCCCTGGAACATCACCTTGTTTTCAAAGTGGGCCAAAAGCGCCCCCAGCGCGGCGGGGGTGAGCCGCTTTCCGTAGATGAGGCTTGAAGGGCGGCCTCCGGGAAATTCCTTGTTGCCGTTGCTGTCGGCTTTCCCCTTGGCAAAGGCGACGATCTGGGCCGCCAAGTTTGCCTTGAGCTTGGCCTGGCTTACCGATCCGTCCACGGTAACATCGTCCCCCCGCTGGCTGTCGATAAAACCCATAAACTGGAGGGGGACGGTATCCGTACCCTGGTGGAGAAGCTGGAAAAAGGAATGCTGTCCGTTGGTGCCGGGCTCACCGAAGGCCACGGGGCCGGTGGAATAGCGCACCGGGGAACCGTCCCGGTTGACCCGCTTGCCGTTGGATTCCATGTCCAGCTGCTGGAGGTGGGCGGGGAAACGGGACAGCGCCTGGCTATAGGGCAGGATCGCCGTGTAGGGATAACCCAGGAAGTTCCGTTCCCATATACCGATAAGAGCATCCAGCAGGGCGGCGTTTTTGAGAATATCCGGCTTCAGGGCGAGTTTGTCCGCCTCGTGGGCGCCGGCCAGCAGTTCCTTAAAAGCTTCGGGGCCGAAGGCCAGGGAGAGGATTACCCCGCCTACCGCGGAGGTGGAGGAGTAACGGCCGCCGATAAAATCGTCGATATAGAAAGAGTCCAGGTAGGCGGGATTATGGGCCAAGGGGCTGGTTTCGCTGGTTACCGCCACGATATGCTTGCTGGGATCGAGGTTCCGCTTTTGCAGCTTGCCCTTAACAAAAAGTTCGTTTGCCAGGGTTTCCTGGGTTGTTCCGCTTTTGGAAACCAGTACAAAAAGTGTTTCCTCCAGCGATACCGATGAGACGATCCGGGACGCGTCGTCGGGGTCTACGTTGGAAATGAACTCCGCCTTGAGGATACCCGTTCCCTCTTTAACAGCCCAGTTTTCCAGGGCAAGGTACAGCGCCCGTGGTCCTAAATCGGAACCGCCAATGCCGATTTGAACTACGGTTCTAAAGTCCTGTCCCGTGGCGCCTTTAATTTTGCCCGCCCGGACCAGTTCCGCAAAGATGGAGAACCGTTCCAATTCTTCCGCATAAAATTTACCCAGGTCCTTGCCCTCTGCAATGACCGCCTTGCCAAGCTGCCCCCGGAGGAGGTGGTGCAGTACCTTCCGGTTCTCCCCGGTATTGATAATTTCCCCGTCCAGGAGAGCCTTGTATTTGCCGGTGAGATCCTGCTCATCCGCCAGGGCCTGGAGAACGTCCAATTCGGCTTTCTCCACTCCCTTGGCCGCCCAGGAATAGCTGAGTCCGCCCCCCATCGTAACCGTACTGGCCTTAACCCGTTCGGGGCTCAGCAGGGAATTAAAATCCTTTTCCTTATTGCAAAGGGCCGATAATTGCCTAAACGCTTCGGTCTTGTCAAAATCCACATACTGCATACGCTTTCCCTCTTAGTCTTCAAGTTCCGGAATGCTTTCCTTCATCCGGTTTATAAAATCTTCACCGGTAACCCCTTCACGGAGGCATACAAAAACCGTATTGTCCCGGCCGGCAATGGTGCCTAACACATCGTCCAATCCTAGGGTATCCACCGCCAGGGCCACCGCGTCGGAATGTCCTGAATAGGTTTTGATTACCACTATATTACCGGACCAATCAATAGAAATATAGCCTCGCAAAAAATCGTGCACATAGGTTCGTTCGGTCTCCTGCCGATCGTCATCCCCCGGCAGGGAATACACATAGCCGTTATGGCTATCGGATATTTTTCCTACCTTGAGAAGTTTCAAATCCCGGGATAAGGTTGCCTGGGTAACCATAAAACCTTCTTTTTGCAAATATCCCAGCAGGATCTCCTGGGATTCAATCCGGTACGTTTTAATCAGTTTTCGGACCGCTTTTAACCGGGTCAGCCGTTCTTTCACTCATATCTCCAGCAAGAATACCTATACCTATTTCATTGCATAAACATACAACGCCGGATCGGAATTTGCAAGCAACTCCGGAGAAAAACAGCTGTATCATGAAGGGTTACGTTAAGTCCCCTCGTAGGGAAACAAGGGGGATGAAAGATATCTCTCGCCGGTGTCGGGCAGGATGGTGACAATGTTTTTCCCCGCATATTCGACTCTGGCGGCGATTTGTGCCGCCGCGAAAAGCGCCGCCCCGGAGGAAATACCAACCAAAAGCCCCTCTGTCCGGGCCGCTTCTCTGGCGGCGTCAAACGCCTCCGCATTCTTAACCCGAAATATTTCGTCCACATATTTCCGATCAAATACGGCGGGAACAAAACCTGCGCCGATTCCCTGAATCGCATGGGGGCCCGGAGCCTCTCCGGAAAGAACCGAGGAGTCATAGGGTTCAATAGCCACAACTTTGATAGCCGGGTTCGCCTTTTTAAGCGCCTGGCCTACGCCGGTTACCGTTCCGCCGGTACCGACTCCCGCCACAAAGGCGGCAATATTGCCGGCAGTATCCTCAAGGATTTCTTTTGCGGTTGTTTCCCGGTGAATAGCCGGATTAACCGGGTTTTCAAACTGCTGCAAAATATATGCGTTTTCCGTCTTATCCCGTAATTCCTCCGCCTTCCGGACGGCGCCATACATGCCCTGCACCCCGGGTGTCAGCACCAGATCGGCGCCTAGGGCCCGTAAAAGCCGCCGGCGTTCCGTACTCATGGTATCGGGCATGACCAGTACGATCCGGTAGCCCTTGGCCGCCGCCACAAAGGCCAGGCCAATCCCCGTATTTCCGCTGGTCGGTTCAATGAGCGTCGTATCATGGGTAATCACCCCCCTTTTCTCGGCGTCAATAATCATCGCATAAGCGATACGATCCTTCACGCTGCCCAGGGGGTTGAAGTATTCCAGTTTCGCAACAATGCTGCCCGCAAGGTTTTTGCCCTCTCCATAACGGCTTAGTCGTACTAAAGGTGTCCTGCCAATGAGGTCTGTCAGACTTCCGGCGATTTTTTCCATGTTCCTTTCTTCCTTTACGGCGTCTTATCAGGCCGCGCCATCACGCCATCGAAAACTCCGCTGTTCAACCGCCTCAAGGGCAAAGTTGAGGGCGGATCCGAGAATTGCCATGATGATGATATAAACATACATTTCCGCAATCTTGAAGTTTGACTGGTAGAAAAACAGGGCGTATCCAAGCCCCCGGTTGGCGCCCATCATTTCCGCGGCGATCAGGATCAGGATGGATACTGTGGCGGAAATACGCATCCCCGCAAAAATGTAGGGCATGGACGCGGGCAGAACCACGGTTGCGAACAGGCGCAGCGGGCTGGTTCCCATGGAACGGGCGGCTTTTATGAGTTGGGGATCCACATTGCGTACCCCGGATATGGTATTCAAAAGAGTTGACCACATTACCCCCCATAAAATAACCATAACCTTGGAAAATTCGCCTATGCCGAAAAACATGACGAACACCGGCAGCAACGCCAATGTGGGCATATTCCGGAACAGTTGCAGCAATGAATTCAGGATACTTCCGTATTTTTTAAACCACCCGATGGCAAGGCCCAGGGGAACGGCAATCACCATCCCCAGGGCAAACCCTATCAAGGAACGCCGCAGGCTGACGACGGTATGCTTCCAAAGATCGCCGTTAGCGGCCATGGAGAACAATGCCTGCATAACTTTGGAAAAAGGCGGCAGGAATACGGGGTTGATTAACAGTTTCAGCCGCGCACAAAGTTCCCATAAAAGTATGAAAGCGATGATTGCGACTGATTTATTGAAGGTCCCTGCCGCTAATTTTGAAATATTCTTCATATGCCTTGTTTGCCAATATTGGCGTCTGAAGCGGGAACATCCTTTGGTACAAAGGCGTTCGTGTAGCAGTCTTCCGGACTGGCATCACCTTTATTCCAGTAGCCAAGCCGTTCAGACAAATCAAACCACTGCTGTACATATTCCGGTTCGTAGTTTTTGTGCTGATCATACACATTAACGCTTATATCAGCCACATCCAGCCCGAGATAATCGGCGCAAGCCTGCTTTGCATATTCAGGATTAGTTTTACTGAATACCCTTGCGCGGTACATGGCGTTAGACCAGCCTTGGACTATATCCGGATGTTTGGCGATAAAATCCTCTGAAAACCCCCGGGTGGCAAGCCCTGCGGAAGGGCTTTGAAAGATGTCCCAAGTGCTGCCTATCTTTCGCACACCGCCCCTTGCCAAAGCAACTCCGCCAAAGGGGCTATGGGAGGTGGTAACGTCTATCAGGCCCTGGAGGACAGCCTGTTCCGGCTGGCCGGGCTGAGGCATGGTAATATACTCCACAGCAGTATAATCAAGTCCCCGATCCTCCAGATACACCCGGATAAATCCGTCAATGCAGACTCCGGGACCGCCTATGCCCACCTTATGACCGGGAAGATCAGCAAGGGTTCTGATGGGGCTGTCCTCCCGCACCAGGTAGGTGACGTGGTGATTTTCCGGATCATCAACGAAGCCCGGAGCGACATTAATGACCTTAAGCCCCGCTAAGCGAGCCTGTACTACATTGGTAATATGCCCCTGGGTAAACACATCAATGTCCCCCTGGGCAATAGCCTGAAACTGGGAAACACCCTGTCCGAGAGAACCAACATACACAATCTCTATACCTTCATCGGCAAAGAAACCCAAGTGATCCGCGATGATAGTTTCACTGGCGGTGGTCTGAGTTACACAACGGAGCTTGAACAGCCCGCTCTCGGATACGGTAGTTTCCTTTTTTGCACAGCCAAAAAGACTCAGCGCCAGCAGCGCTACCCAAACTACCGTCAATACCGGAAACCTCTTCAAGTTTCTCATCACCCTCTTTTTCATAATTCTAAACTCCTTTTTGTTTTCCGCAATCGCGGTTTTTTATATTTCATAACGGTCTATGCCGTATGAATTACAGAAGCGCCGATAGGGCAATTTTATCGGCGATGCTTTTTGGACCGCCGTCCTGCCCAATCCAGGTTGCTTTGTTATCCTGCCCGACATCATTCAGTATCTCCCAAACCCGCCGGGCAATAGAACCGTAGTCCGCCGAGGATCGCATATCCGTCGCGGTTCGGGGCCGCGGTAAGTTAATGTCAAGGATTTTTTTTATATGCCCGGGCCTTTTTGTCATCACCACAACCTTTCCTGCCAACAAGACAGCCTCCTCAATACTGTGGGTAATAAAGATAATGGTCTTTTGGGTTTTTTCCCAAATTCTCAGCAGCTCATCCTGCAATATTTCCCTTGTTTGAGCGTCTACTGCGGCAAAGGGCTCGTCCATCAGTAAAACCTGGGGATCATAGGCAAGGGAGCGGGCGATGGCGACACGCTGACGCATTCCGCCGGAAAGTTCGCTGGGATACCGATCCTCAAAACCGTTCAGACCCACAAGGTCAATGTATTGCTTGGCAACCACCGCCCGCTCTTTCTTGTGTATATGCTTAACCTCCAGACCATATTCAACATTCCGCCTTACGGTTCGCCAGGGAAAGAGCGCGTAACCCTGCATGATGAAACCTCTGTCCAGCGCAGGACCCGTAACAATCTTGCCGTCAATATAAATTTCCCCACTCTTTGTTTTCGTAAGTCCGGCCACAACGTCAAGAAGGGTTGATTTCCCACAACCCGATGGTCCCACGACCGCTATAAATTCTCCTTCATTGACCGAAAGGCTGAAGTCTTCCAGGGCAACGAACTCTTCAACCCGTTTTGTTTCCTGGTTTCGGATATGGTACACCTGCTTTAGGTTCTTAAGCACAATCTTTGAACTTTGTTCTATTGCCATACTTATTACCCCTAATGATCAAACCGGACAATTTGTTTATCAATAATGTAATGATAAGGACTCTTTTCGTACCAACTTTCTTTATAGGGAATATCTGTATTCCGGCTTAGATTTTTTGAATAATTGGTATTCAGGAGGGTTCTGTCGATACGCCGGGCCAAATCGTAGGCACCACGGTACCCGAAGAAGGCAAAACGCTGGGCAAAAAGGGTTATTGAGGGAATCCCCAGTTTGTTTACCCAGACCCCTACCCCGGGATGGGATATAGCGATATCCGGTTTAAGCTTCTTTACCTGGTTCACCAGTTCCGAAGGCTGATTAGAAATACTGTTGGGAATATCCCCGATGGTATCGGCGATCTCGTCAAAGAGCTTGTTCCCAAAAGAATCAAAGTTGAAGTGACGGAACCCGACCACATCCATTCCGATCTCGTTTGCCAGAAGTCCCGTGGTTCCTATCCGCAGATAGCCGCCGGAGATCAATACCTTCTTTCCCTTAACCCGTTCCCGAATCGGCGCCAAGGCCGCTTTTAGTTTTTCCTCTTCCCTGGATAGAATTTTCTCCGCCTCTTTTTCCAGGCCGAAGAATTCCGCAATCTCCATGATGAAATTTCGGGTTGCACTGGAACCAATGGGAATATTGGGGGTCAGGTAGGGCATACCGAATTTCTGCTTTAAGAATTCTATAAAGTACAGATCGTGCACATGGCAGAAACTGACGTTCAGCGCCGCCTCGGTAATTTTACGCCATTCATCCGGTTCCTTGAATTCCACAAAAATCTGCACGTTTAACCCTATGGCCTCCAGAAGCCGCCGGATCTCCGCTTCGTCCTGCGGCCCGATGGACCAGGCATTGTAGAGGTTAACCGTATGAGCTTTCTTGTACTCGTACTGCTTAACCTTAAGCTCATAGTCTTTGTCGTCCTTGTTAAAGGGCAGGTAGTCCACATAGGGTTTGGGCTCAAAGGAAAACTTCTGCAGTATCCCGTGGTACACCACATCGTAGGCGCCGGAGAAGACCTTAGCTTTGAAACCCGGGCAATGAAGGGGAACCAAGGTCGCCGCCACCTCGGGCTGCAACCGGTTTACCACTTCATCAATATCATCACCGATGATAGCGGGGGTACAGGTCATGAGGATGAATATGGCCGTGGGCCGAAACTGCCGTTCCGCATCCAGGATGGTTTGCTTTAACTTTTCCTCCCCTCCGCCGATCACATCGGACTCGGTAAGGTTAGTACTGAACCACCGGGCTCCGGACATCTTAACTCCCCGGGCAGCACCGTAAGCCTTGACACTGAAATCAATAAGATGGCTATTGGAACCGCAGCCCACGGGCCCATGCATTATCACTACCGAATCCTTCACCGAAAAGGAGATAAGAGTGGAAACACTCATCTGACACCCCGAACCCTGGGTAAAGGTTCTGTCGCAGTTGATAAGGCAGCCCTTTTGAGCACAGCTGGTCATGTCCTTGGTACAGCCGCCGTAGGCAAAACCGGTACGGCGGGAAATCTCTCTGGTCTGGGGTTCCCTTGAATTAAAATTGACTTCGAGTATTGGGTTACTCATTTTCCTTTACCTCCGCTTAATAGTAAAACTAATAATCTAATTACCTGCCGGTAATCTGGGTACTGATAAGATCTTCCAGGAGGTTCAGGCCTCCCTTGAACCCCGCATATCCCTTAGACAGAATGATCCGGTTAATAACCGGATAGCTCACCGACAAGAAGGGTCCGTTCAGGGTATCCGCAAGTTTCCGGTCAATGGTACTGCCTAATACAAAAACCGGTGAAAAGGTTTCGTAATAAGGGTCCGACTTGTACTGGGGATTCGTCTGTTCTATATATTGTTGAATCTTGTAGGTATCGGTCTCAAAAACAAGCGTAGGCTTTTTGGAAAATTCGATTTCCTCAAAGGCCTTTCGGATAATATCCTTCTGCGTTTCCGAGAGATCATCGGTGATAAATACATAGCCGGGAAGCCGTCCTATTTCGTTATCCAGGTATTTGGTATAAGGCAGCGCCGTGGTCCCATTGGATATAACCACCGCATAGTTCTGGAAATCAAAGTCGGCAATAAGGTTGGTAACCCGGTCTATGTACTTATAGTAATATTCCGTTTCCTTTTGAAGCACTTGAGTAACCATGGCCTTATCCAGGTATAACTTGTTCGCTACTTTCCAGATGAAATCCACCGTGGCCCGGTTCCCGATGGGCAGATCGGTAATTAAGTAATCAATGCCATGGCTTTCCTTAATAACCTTAGCCGATTCAGAGCCGTACAGCCGGGAGAGCACAATATTAAGAGATGCCGTTCCCGCGCCGAGGACATTCTCCTGGGTCTGATCATTGGTAAAGAAAGTGTTGGCTTCTATCCCCAATAAGCCCAGGATACGCCGGATCTCTTCCAGGTCTCCCCGGAAATAGGGATCATAGGCTGGAACCAGACCAAAAAGATTGACCACATTCTTCCGTTTGGTTTCCGACTTGGGAATATACTGGAGGAACAGTTCTTCTATGATCTTTGAATACCCATAGTAGGAATTTCCTTTGAATCCTCCGGTATCAATAAACACCAGGGGCTTTTCGGTTTCTCCGAGTTCACTTAAAACCCCCTTTACGTCATCTCCAATAATATCGGTCATACAGCTGGTGGTAACCACAAAGAGATCCCCCTTCATTATTTCAAAGGTATTGGTAATTTCCTGCTTTAGTTTTTCTGTGCCTCCAAAGATAATTTCAGACTCCGCTACATTGGAACTGGGGGCGCCGTCGCCGCAGTAACCACCGCCGAAGTAACCGCCTAAGTTGGCCGCTCCCGCCAAGGTGCCGCCACAGCCCTGGGCTCCGTGAATGATGGGAATAGTCTTCGGCAGGGCGCTCAGGGTTGCCAAAACACCTCCAAGCATACAGGAAAATCTGGGCCTTTCAATATGAGCCATAATACACACTCCTTTTTTACGTTAATAAAATATCAGACCGAATCTCCAGGAAACAATGATGTTGATAAATACCGTTCTCCAGTATCGGGGAGAAGTACCACAATATTTTTATCCATGTATTCAGGCCGTTTCGCCACCTGGGTTGCCGCAAAAAGGGCCGCCCCCGAGGATATCCCCACCAATAGCCCTTCTTTTCTGGCCGCCTCTTGGGATGCCTCAAAGGCTTCTTTGTTTTTTACTCTGAATATCTCATCCACCGCGGCGCGGCTAAAAACATTCGGCACAAAACCGGCGCCAATGCCCTGAATGAGATGGGGCGCCGGCGCTTCGCCGCTGAGAACCGATGAGTCATAGGGTTCCACCGCAACAATCCTGACCGACGGGTTAGCCGTCTTCAGCGTCTCCCCTACCCCGGTGATGGTACCTCCGGTACCGACACCCCCCACAAAAACATCGACCTTGCCATCGGTATCCTCCAGTATCTCCCTGGCGGTGGTTTCCCGGTGTATTGCGGGGTTAGCGGGGTTATCGAACTGTTGAGGTATAAAAGAATTATCAATCTGCGCGCTTAATTCCTCTGCCTTCCTGATCGCCCCTTTCATTCCCAGTGGTCCTGGGGTCAATATCAGTTCGGCCCCCAGAGCGAGGAGAAGCCTTCGCCGCTCAATACTCATGGTTTCGGGCATGGTGAGTATTATCCGGTATCCACGAGCTGCGGACACAAAGGCCAGGCCGATACCGGTATTACCGCTGGTAGGCTCAATAATGGTAGTGTCCTTGTTGATCAGCCCCCGTTTTTCCGCATCCGAGATCATCGCCAGAGCGATCCGATCCTTCAC
>JAITBG010000101.1 GCA_031283725.1 Treponema sp.
TCCCTGGTCAAAACCTGTTTTTCTTTCATCGTAAACCCCATCATGCCCTCCGGTCCCTTCCCCGGATAAGCATAGATGGGTAAGATTTTTATTTTGAGGCATAGTCTCTTTTCGGTAACATTTTCGATGAGGCAACGCGAACGATTGACTGGATTATTTTTCAGCATTACAATGAACAAAAATACGGCGCTTGAAAGGGCCCGGCTGCCGGGGCGGAAAAGACGGAGGAGTGTCCGGTGAACGTTTTACTTACTTTTGCCACTGTCGGCGCCGCCCTGGACTGCGAGTTGATCTTTAAAGAACTGGAAATCCCCTGCCGGGTTGTCCCGGTTTCCCGGACCTCGTCCTCCTGCGTGTTCGCCATCAGCACGGAAACCGAAGACCCTGAGGGTTTGGGTGATTTGCTCCGCCAAAGGGGCGCCGAATACGTGAAAATATTTGAAATTGAGGAAGGATAAGGTATGGATGAAACGGTTTGTACCCTGACGGTGAACGGCAAAGAGGTTTCCGGCATGGGCGGCAGGAAGCTGCTCGATTTTTTGCGGGAGGATCTCCTGCTCACGGCGGCGAAAAACGGCTGCGGCTCCGGGGCCTGCGGGGCCTGTACGGTTCTGGCGGACGGCAAGCCGGTCCGCGCCTGCGTTACCCCTCTCTCAAAACTCGCCGGCAAGCGGATCGTCACGGTGGAAGGTCTTACCGAACGGGAAAAGGAAGTCTACGCCTTTGCCTTTGCCGAGGCCGGGGCGGTGCAGTGCGGCTTTTGTATCCCCGGTATGGTGATGAGCGCCAAGGCCCTGCTGGACGTGAACCGGGACCCCGGCGAAACGGAGATCCGGGGGGCGATCCGTTCCAATATCTGCCGCTGTACGGGGTACGTGAAAATTATAGACGCCATTCGGATCGCCGCCCGGCTTTTCCGGGAAAACGAGCCCCTTCCCCGGAAGCAGTCTTCCGGGCTTCTGGGGGAGAATATGCACCGGGTGGACGCGGAGGCGAAAACCCTGGGCATGGGGATCTACGCGGGCGATCTCAAATTCCAGGGGATGCTCCACGCTTCGGCCCTCCGGCCCGCCCATCCCCGGGCCAGGATTGTGAAGATCGATGCCTCGGAAGCCAAAGCCCACCCGGACTGCGCGGCGGTCTTCACCGCCGCGGACGTGCCCGGCAACAACAAAATCGGGCACCTGGAATTTCTTTCCGACTACGATGTGATGATCGCCGAGGGGGACATCACCCGTTTTGTTGGTGACGCCGTTGCCCTGGTGGTTTGCGGCCATAAAGAAAATTTGGAGGAGGTCAAGGCCCTGGTTCATGTGGAGTATGAGGTCCTTGAACCCCTTACCAGCCCGGCGGCCGCCATGGCCGAGGGGGCGCCCCTGATTCATCAGAAGGAAAAAAACATTCTCTCCCACGAGCACCTGATCCGGGGGGACGCGGACGCGGTGCTGGCAAAGTCGAAGTATGTGGTGAGCCGCCATTATTCGGTTCCCTTTACCGAACACGCCTTTATGGAGCCCGAATGCGCTGTCGCCATGCCCGAGGGGGATGACGGGCTGGTTCTCTATTCCGCGGGTCAGAGCATCTACGACGAACAGCGGGAATGCGCCCGGATGCTGGGGATTCCCAACGAAAAAGTCCATGTGAAGGCCCAGCTCGTGGGCGGCGGCTTTGGGGGCAAGGAAGACATGAGCGTTCAGCACCACGCGTGCCTGGCGGCCTGGATTCTTAAAAAGCCGGTGAAGGTCCTCCTTTCCCGGCAGGAAAGCATCAACATCCACCCCAAACGGCACGCTATGGAAATGGACTTTACCACCGGCTGCGATGAAAACGGCGTCCTTACCGCCATGAAAGCGGTGATTGTTTCCGACACCGGGGCTTACGCCAGCCTGGGGGGGCCGGTGCTCCAGCGGGCCTGCACCCACGCGGCGGGGCCCTACAACTACCAGATTATCGACATTGACGGCAAGGCGGTGTATACGAACAACCCTCCCGCCGGGGCCTTCCGGGGCTTTGGGGTCTGCCAGAGCTGTTTTGCCACGGAAAGCAACCTCAACCTGCTGGCGGATATGGCGGGCCTCTCCCCCTGGGAGATCCGTTACCGCAACGCCGTCCGGCCCGGCCATGTCCTCCCCAACGGGCAAATCGCCGGGGAGGACACGGAACTGGAAGCCTGCCTTCTGGCGTTGAAGGATATATATGAAGAAAACCGGGCCGCGGGGAAAATCGTGGGTGTCGCCTGCGCGTTGAAAAATTCCGGCATTGGCGTGGGGCTTCCCGACATAGGCCGGTGCATCCTTTCGGTGGAGGGGGGCGTTGTCCACATCAGAACCAGCGCCGCCTGTATAGGCCAGGGTATGGCCACAGTGACTACCCAGATTGTCTGCGAAACCCTGCAGATTCCGCCGGAAAAAGTATTTGCCGAACCCCCGGATACCCGGCGGACTCCCAACTCGGGAACCACCACCGCATCCCGGCAGACCTTTTTTACCGGCGAGGCCACCCACCAGGCGGCGCTGAAGCTGAAGGCGGCCCTGGACGAAGGGGCTGATTTCGCTTCCCTTGAGGGCCGGGAATTTTACGGCGAATATTCCGGCGTCACCGATCCTATGGGCAGCGACAAACCCAATCCGGTAAGCCACGTAGCCTACGGCTACGCCGCCACCCTGGCTATCCTCGACAGCGAAGGCAGGGTGGAAAAAGTCGCGGCCGCCTACGACATCGGGTCGGTGGTGAACCCTAAATCCGCGGAGGGGCAGATCGAGGGGGGCATCCTCATGGGCATGGGCTACGCCCTGACCGAAGACTTCCCCCTGGAAGCCGGGCGGCCCAAGGCAAAATACGGAACCCTGGGGCTTATCCGGGCCGTCGACGCCCCGCTTATGGACATCAAACTGATAAAGCCCCGCCGTTCCGCGTCCCCGGCCTACGGGGTCAAGGGAGTGGGGGAGCTGGCTACCATTCCGGTCTGCCCCGCCATCACCGGGGCCTATTACGAGAGGGACGGACAACTGCGGGTCAAACTGCCCATAGACAACAGTTTTTACCGGAAAGGGGGCTGAAATGGCAAAAGCAAAAAGCGCCTTGTCCCGGACGGACAGGCTTATTATCGAATCTTATAAAACTACCATGGACGGTCTTGCGGCCTACTACGGCGAAGCTTTTGAAATTGTTTTGCACGACCTTACCGATCTGGATCATTCGATCATCAAGATCGTCAACGGTTTCCATTCGGGCCGCAAGGAGGGATCCCCCATCACCGATCTTGCCCTTTCCATGCTGGAACAGATCAGAAAAAGCAGCGTCCCCGGCAGCTCCGCCGCGTACCGGGGGCCCTATATCACCTACCTTTCCTCAAGCAAATACGGCAAACCCGTAAAGTCCACCACCATCGTAATTTTTGGGGAAAAAAACAAACCCATCGGCCTTTTGTGC
>JAITBG010000110.1 GCA_031283725.1 Treponema sp.
CGAGTCATTGGTTGTATACTATAGGCCGCCCGATGCCCAGTACACTACTACTTCTTTAAGCGTCGGCTATGACGAGCTTACTGGCGTCCCCGCCGGTAGAGAAATTATTAGTCCGAGAACCGCAACCTTAAATGAGTATAAATCGTACTCCTACAGAGTCTATATTAAGACCGCCGGAGGGGTGTTACTTGCAGCTGGTGACGAAACGGACTTATAAATCCTAGTGGTTTCACATAAGTGAGGCTATGAAGCGCCCGCCGCAAGGCGGGCGTTTTTTTGGACAACGCCGGAGCGGGCGGGGAAGAACCGGGCCGCGCGGCGCCCCCGCGCCGTTATCTTCCGCGAAACCGGCCGGGGCCGCCGTGCCCGGTTTGCCCCCAAGCGGGAGCCCGGCAAAAAGAGCGGGGAGAGCCCCTGGAGCGGGATACGGGGCGGGATTATTCCTTAGGGGAAACGGAAACCGTAATTTAAGCCAATCTTATTCCCTTGCCCGCTAAGGTATTCCTTCATATACTGGCTTTATGCGGATTATCGCGGACCTTCACCTCCATTCTCCCTACTCCCGGGCTACCGGTAAACTGAATTCCCCGGCGTACCTGGACCGCTGGGCCCGGATTAAGGGCATCAGCCTGCTGGGAACCGGCGACTGTACCCATCCCCGGTGGCTGGGGGAGTTGAAGGAGGCCCTGGTTGAAGCGGAAGAGGGGTTTTATACCTTGAAAGAAGCTGTGCGCCGGGATTTTGGCCGGGGCTCTGCCCTGGAGGGGCGGCTTCCCTGCCCGGCGGAGGGGGCCCTGGGGCCGGCGCGGTTTGTGCTGACCGGGGAAATTAGCACGATTTACACCAGGGAGGGGAAGACCCGGAAGGTCCACCATCTGATCCTGCTCCCCAGCCTGGAAGCCGCCGCCGCGTTCCAGGTTCAACTGGAAAAGGCGGGTAATATCCGTTCCGACGGGCGGCCTATCCTGGGCTTGGATTCCCGGGATCTGCTGGAAATGCTCCTGGAATCGGATCACCGGGCCCTGCTCATTCCTGCCCACATCTGGACCCCCTGGTTTTCCGCCCTGGGCGCCCGTTCAGGCTTTGACTCCATTGACGAATGTTACCGGGATTTGACGCCCCATATTTATGCTATAGAAACGGGGCTTTCCTCCAACCCGCCCATGAACTGGGCGCTCAGTTCCCTGGACCGTTTTGCCGTCATCTCCAATTCCGACGCCCATTCTCCGAATAAGCTTGGCCGGGAAGCGACGGTTTTCGATATGGAGCCTTCTTATCCGGCTCTTGCCGCCGTCCTAAAGGAGCCGGGGGCTCTTTCCGGCGATATTCTGGGGACCATCGAATTTTTCCCTCAGGAGGGGAAATACCACTACGACGGCCACCGGAACTGCGGCGTCTCCCTCAACCCGGAGGAAAGCGCCGCCGCGGCCGGTTCCTGCCCGATCTGCGGCCGGCCTTTGACGCCGGGGGTTCTGGGACGGGTCCGGGAACTGGCCGACCGTCCGGTAAGCGAAGACGCTCCCTGCCCGCTCCGTTCTAAAGGAAGCGGGGGGCCTTTGTCCCGGCGCCGCCCCTACTATTCCCTCATCCCCCTGGAGGAAATTCTGGGAGAAATTCTCGGGGTGGGGGCCGCCTCAAAAAAAGTGAAAGCCGCCTATGGAACGCTCATCGAAAAGGCGGGCAGCGAATTTGCCATTCTGATGGACCGGGATATTGGAGACCTTGTGAAACTGAACTGCCCCGGCATAAGCGGGGTATTGTTGTCCTCGGCGGTAGAGCGGATGCGGAAAGGGGAAGTGGCCATTACTCCCGGCTATGACGGCATATACGGGATCATCCGCGCCTTCGCGCCGGGGGCTGTTCCGGGGTTCCGGGGGGACGGCGCCGGTGCGGGGCTTTTTGGGGAGGAACGGGGCGGCGCCGGTTTGGAGGCGCCGGCGGGTTTGCGGAAGCGGCCCGGCTTATCCCAGGGTCCGCCGAAAAAAACCGCTGCCGGACCGAAACGCGCGGACGCCGCGCCGGGGGGCAGCGTATCCGCCAAAGTTCCGGGCGGCCTGCCCGCGGCGCCTGGGCAGGGCTTTTTCATGCCGGACCCGGACCAAGAGCGGGCAATAAACCATAGCGGAGGCCCGGCGCTGATTATCGCCGGACCGGGAACGGGAAAAACCTCGGTCCTGGCGCGGAGTATCGCCCGGCTTATGGGCGGGCCGAACAAAGGGGGTATCCTGGCGCTGAGCTTTACGGTTAAGGCTGCGGAAGAACTGCGGGAACGCATACGGGCGGCCACGGGAAAAGAGGAAACCTCCGGCCTTACCGTGGGGACCTTCCATTCCCTGGGGCGATCCATCCTCAAGGCGGAAGCGGAGGCGGCGGGGCTCCGGGAAGATTTTGCCATTCTGGATGAGGATGCCCGGAGGGCGCTACTCAAATCCATTGCCGCAGGGAAAAAGCCCCGGGTCTCCGCCGGACAGCTGGGCTTATATATACAAGAACGAAAGCGGTTTCTCCTCCTGCCGGGGGATACCGTCCCGCACCTTGGAAAAGCGGCGGAAAAAATTCTGGAAGCGGCTGTTTCGGAAATTGGGGATTCCGTAAGATGTCTACCGGCGTCACAGGATACGGCTCTGGACGGGCTCTACGGGGAATACCGGGATGCCCTTAAAGCGGGGAATACCCTGGATTTTGACGATCTTCTCGCAGGTACGGTCCGCCTTCTGGCCGCTAAACCGGAGATCCTTGCCAAATACCGGGAACGGTTCACCACTATTTTTGCCGACGAGTTCCAGGATATTAACTTTGCCCAATATGCCCTGGTGCGGCTCCTGGCGGCGGAGGAAATCCGGGTCATCGGGGACCCAAATCAAGCCATTTACGGCTTCCGGGGGGCTTCAAACCGCTATATGGACCGGTTTCTGGCGGATTACTCCGGAACGGTGATCTATCGGCTGGGCAAAAGTTTCCGCTGCCCCGAGCCGATCATCCGGGCGGCAAACCGCCTTGTGGGAACCGTGCTGCGGGGAAGTCCCGGTGGAAAGGACGCCGGGGTAAGCCTGTACCGCACCCCCTATCCCACGGACCGGGCCGAGGCTGAAGGCATAGCCCGCAGGATCAGCGCGCTCATCGGGGGAACCGGGTTTTTTGCCCTCGACACCGGCATAGCCGGCGGCTCTACTGAAACAAGGGAGCCCGGCCTTAGCTGCCTGGGCCAATGCGCCATCCTTATCCGGGCCGCGGCGCTGGCGCCGCCTATTGAGGAAGCCCTGGCAAACCACGGCATTCCCTACCGGCTCATGGGGGAAGACCTGGAGGACCTCAAATGGTCCACCGAAGAGGTTGCCCTCATGACCATCCACGCGTCCAAGGGGCTGGAATTCGACCACGTCTTTGTGAGCGGCCTCGAGGAAGGCATACTCCCCTTCACCCTTTTCGGGGAAAACAAAAAAGAAGCTATCGCGGAAGAACTGCGGCTCCTTTACGTGGCCATGACCCGGGCACGGCACGGCCTCCACCTGTCTTGGGCCGCCTCCCGCAGCTTCCGCGGAAGGAAACTTACCGGACAACCAAGCCGGTTTCTGGCGAGCCTTGAGGACTTGATACCGGAACTGCAACACGGCATGAAACGGGACCGGAACAGGCAAATGGAATTGTTCTCCTAATCCGTGTCCGCATCAATGGCAAACTCCGCCCACACTGGGTAGTGATCGCTCACGTGCCGGGGCTGTATGGTCAGGGCGGTAAAATCGTAGGTTTCCTCAAAACGGATAACTCCGCAAAGGCCGGCATAGTCTTCAAAGGCGGAAGCGGTAATAATAATGCGGTCGTAGGTATTATCGCCGGCTGCCACGGTGGTATCATAGCCGTTGGTAATAATAAGTTGATATTCCGTCTCCGGGAATATGGCGGTCAGGGCGGTTTCGTCATAATAACTGCCGTCGGCGTTAAAGTCGCCGGCGATCGCCACGTCAGTTTCATTCCACAGTTCCTGATAGTATTTTACCACACCGGGCATGGCGGCGATCTCCCGGGCGGCATTTGCGGGCTGGATATGGGTATCTATCAGAATGAAATCGAATTTACCCATGGTCTGAAAGTATATTCCCAGGGGATTTCTTTCAAATATATCCTCAGGATCGGCCCAGGTATTCTCGCCAACGAGCCGTAGTTTTGTGGCGTCGTAAATTACCCAAAACTGTTCCTTTGAGGCGGACCGTCCTTCCCGGGGGCCCAATACATAAGCGTAGTTTGGGGGCAGCAAACGCATGAACTGCACCACCGGAGTGATGTCCCGGGACCGGACTTCCTGAATGGCTGTCACATCGGCGCGGGAAATAATATCGGCAAGTATGCTCACCACTTCGCTATTGGCCATCTTGGACACACCGAAAATCTGTATGTTGAAGGAACAAAGTTTTATGGTTTCCGCGGAAAGCCGGACACCGGGAAAAGGGAGGAGAGAAAGAAATAAACAGCAATGCAACAAAACCCGGCCGCAGAACAATTAGATGTCTTTCTCTTTTTTGAATCCCGCGGAGAACCGCGTAATAAGACCGTCGATTTGGTTTTTCGTGGTGATGCCAAAACTCTCCAGCACTGCCTGATCGAACTGATCAAAGTTTATACTGTCTTTCTCGTATTCGCAGAACATATTAGCCAGGTACACCGTGTCCGCCAGGGTTCGGTACTTTTCCGGGGCAGAACGTGGATCGTGATGATAACGTATGGCGTTGATCAGCGCTTCGGGGAAATTCCACTTCTCGGCGATCAGGGCGCCTATGGCGGCGTGGTTCATCCCCGCGGCGAGGTTCTCAAAGGTGGCCGGGGGAAGGGCCTTTTGGTCGCAGAATTGCCGGATATGGTCCATCAAGTCGGGGTGGACATTGGCAAAGACGATCTTGCCCATGTCGTGGAGTATGCCCCCCACATAGACATCATCCAGAATATTGATGTCCTTGTGAAAATTTTTGATAAGGTTGAAAGCATAGAAGGCGGTCTTATAGGAATGTTCCCAAAGCGCTTTCTTTTCGGCCGATTCTTCACCCAATATTTTCTGGGTCCCGTAGGAATAGAGGAGGTTTTTAATGCCACGAATACCAACCATCTTAACCGCTTCGGCGATACTGTCCACCTTTTTGGAAAGCATATACTGGGCGGAATTGACGATCTTTAGGAGATCCGCGGTAATCGCCGGATCCATAGATATTTTCTGGGCTATGTTGGTTATTTCCACCTTGGGGTCTTTTATGAGCTTCTGTATCAGGAGTATGTTTTCCGGGAACTGGGGCAGGGAATTCACGTTATTCACAATAGAAGCGGAAAGAGAGGAGAGGTTCTCCACCAGTACACTATCCATAGGGATGAGAATCCGGGCGATAGTTTCTTTTTCATTGCTGGTGATGTCAAAACTATCCTCATTGAGACCCATTTTTTTAAGCATCAGAACCAGGATCACCAGCCCCAGGCCGGCGCCTTCGGAATCGTCCAGGATCTGATCCAGGGCATCCTCCAGAGTATCATACTGACGGGACCGGGCCAGTTTATCGTGGATACGAATCAACTCAGTTTTGATTATGGTTACGTTATTTCGAACCTCAATATAGATGACATTCTGTTTGATCTGCAGGATTAGCCTGATATAAAGGCCTTTTTCCTTCTGGAGTTGAAGGTAGTGGCCTATATTGGCCAGGGTATCCTCCTTGAAAGAACTCATTCCATCCTTATAATCCTTGGGATTGGTGAGATCGAGCCCCCGTTCCATAAAATAGACCCGTTTGGTATTGGCCTTTTTAGCGTTCATCGCCAATTCCTGGACACAATAAACGATATAACTCTGCAGGTTTTCTTTATCAATCTGTTTGAGAAAGATTTCGATTACATGCTCTATGTAGATCTCTATTTCATGGGGAAGGGTATAGGTAGTTATGGTTAAAGGTATACCGGATTGAACGGCTTTTTTTACTTTTGCTTCATCAACGGCTAATTCCTGCATAGGAGCCATGGTTTAACCTCTTCAACAAATTCTTTCCAAATCTCAAATATAACACCTTGTTATTTTATAGCATTTTGGCAAATTCACGCAAGGCATATTATGCCAACAGCAGGAATTCAAAGTATCACCCGTTCTTCATTCAAATTTTCGGAGAAATAGCCCTAATATTTTGAAAATCCCAAGAAATGTCTAAAATAGTAGACAGGTTATAAAACAAAATGGCCTAACTATATCTTTGTCAGGGGTTTTTTAGGCTAAAAAGTTTGATACTTTGAATTCCTGGCATACGAATCCGATTGTAATAGGCCTCAATATACATGAACGCCGATTGTCTTACCTCCCCTGCGGTATGTTTACCGTCCACAGTTTCCGGTTCCCTCTTCAGAGTCTTGAAAAACGATTCGGCACAGGCA